>JAUNMP010000032.1 GCA_030537465.1 bacterium | reverse complement strand
GTTTTCGTGCCGCAGGACATGCCCACGGAGCTGGAGCAGTCCATGACGGCCCACGACTACGTGATGCTGGGGCGCACGCCGTACTTGAGCGCCTGGCGGCGTCCTGCGGCGACGGACGAGGCGGCGGTGGCGGAGGCGCTGGCGTCCGTTGGCTTGGCAGACTTCGCATCCCGTCGGTTGAATGCCGTTTCAGGGGGCGAGCGCCGTCGGTTGGCGTTGGCGCTGGCGCTCGCGAGCGGGGCGCCGGTCCTGCTGCTGGACGAGTCCACGGCGCACCTCGATCCCCGCTGCCGGCGGGAGATCTTCGACCTGCTGGCGAAGACGGACCGCACAATCGTGATGTCGATCCACGAGTTCCCGCTGCCCCAAGGGGTCTTTACGCGGCTGCTTTTTCTTGAGAATGGCCGGATTGGTGCCGACTGCGCGCCGGAGATGTTCGATCTTGACGTGTTTGGATTGGGAACGGCGGCCTTGTCCGCATGCTGAAGGCTCGTCGTCGGTCGTCGGCCGTGAAGCTGGCGGACAGGAAGGGCTTTTGCTATACTTCACACCGTGAAAAAGGACAACAAACTCAAGCTGTTCCTCGCGAGCGGCTTCTATCTTGGACTGTCGCCGGTTGTGCCGGGTTCCTTCGGTGCGCTCTCGGGGCTCGTTTGGCATTTGATTGCCGTGCTGCTGGGCTGGGGTGATGGCTTCACCCGTTTCTGGTGCCTCTGCGGTGTGGTTCTCTTCTCTTGGTTGCATTATTGGTTGACGCCCTGGGCGCAGAAGTACTGGAACGACTTCGATCCGAAGCATTTCGTACAGGACGAAATCGTCGGCTACCTCTGTGTGCCGCTCTTCTGGGTTCTCCCCGAGAATACTGACTATCCGCTCTGGGCCTACGCGCTTCTGGGATTTGTCGTCTTTCGCATTCTTGACGCGATCAAGCTCCCGATTGCGCGCTACATCGACCGCAACATCCACAGCGCACACGGCGTCCTCTTCGATGACATCGTCTCCGCTGCCTACTCGGCCGCGGTCGTCTCCGGAATCGCGTGGGCGCTGCAGGTGTGATCTGACGGAGGCAGGAAGATGGAAGATCGTATGTGCCGTGGTGTCGATTCTAAAGTATTTAAATACTTTGGAATGTTGGGGATGTTCGTTTTCGCCCTGGTTCTGGGGGCGGGAGCGGAGGAGACGGTGTTCCGCCGTCCGATGGAGCGTGTGGCGTCGATGGATCCGCTGCGGGCGGCGAGCGTCTGCGAGTCGCGGGCGATTTCGCTAGTCTACGAGCCGCTGCTCGAGGTCGACTACTTCGCGCGTCCGTATCGCCTGAAGGGGTGTCTCTGCGATCTACCGGAGATGTCGAAGGACGGTCTCGTCTACACGTTCCGCATCCGCGCGGGGGCGAAATTCCAGCCCGACAAGTGTTTCCAGGACGGGCAGGGGCGCGCCGTGGTCGCCGCCGACGTCGTCTTCTCCCTCAATCGTCTGGCCGACAAGAAGAATGCGTCGAGCGGACTTTGGACGATGGACGCGGTGAAGTCCGTCGAGGCCGTGGACGACCAGACGGTGAAGATCATGCTCAAGAAGCCGCTTCACGTGTTCCCCTGGTTGATGGCGATGGCCTACGCCGCGGTGATTCCGCACGAGGCGGTGGAGATGTACGGCGTGAAGTTCGGCGGCGTCGCGGTGGGGTCGGGTCCCTACCGCCTCGAGGAATGGTGGCGCAACCACAGGATGCGCTTCCGCCGTGATCCTTCGTGGCGTGGCTGGGGCGAGATCAAGACGAGGCCCTACGACGAGATCGACTATCTGGTGGTGGACGATGTCTCGACGCAGTGGCTGATGTTCCTCTCGCGCGAGGTGGACTTCCTTGGAGAGGTCTCGCACGACAACTGGGACGCGGTGGTCGGCGCGGACGGGAAGCTCGCCGGCGACCTCGAGCGGAAGGGCGTTCACCTGCACGGGAATCCCACGATGACGGTGATGTACGTGGGCATCAACATGGACGACCCCGTGCTCGGCAGGAACAAGAAGCTGCGCCAGGCGCTCAACTGCGCATTCGACGGACCTGCCTGGAAGCGGTTCCTCAACAACCGCGTCGAACCGTGCGACGGTCCCGTGCCGCCGGGGGTCGAAGGTCGTCTTGAGACACCATTTGCCTACGCGTTCAATGTGGAGAAGGCGAAGCGCCTCGTCGCCGAGGCTGGCTATCCGGATGGCATCGACCCGAAGACCGGAAAGCGGCTCGAGATCACCATCACGGTCGGCCGCGCGAACCAGACGGCCCGCGAGGAGGTGGAGCTCATGCAGAGTTTCTACAACCGCATCGGCGTCCGTCTCGAGCCCCGCTACATGACCTGGAACGCGTATCTCGACGCGGTGAACCGTGGCGACGTGACGCTCTTCATGCTGGGGTGGATCGGCGACTATCCGGACGCCGAGAACTTCCTGCAGCTCTTCCATTCGAAGAACGTCTCGCCTGGCGCGAACCACGGAAACTACCGCAATGCGGCGTTCGACAAGCTCTATGACGAGGCGATGGCGTCCACGGATCCCGTGGTACGGAGCGAAAAGTGGCGCGCGGCGCAGGAGATCGTACGTGAGGACTGTCCCTGGATCTTCCTCCATTTCCCGAAGGCCTATTCGCTCTCCTGGGACCATGTGGGCAACTATCGCCCGACGGACTTCCCGTACGGGACCGAGAAGCACTTGTTCAGGAAGTAGGAACTAGGAACGTAGAAACTAGGAAGTAGAGGGTGACATGAAGACGATGGTTTGTATGGCGCTGGTGCTGCCTCTGGTGGCGGCGGCGGGGACGGTGAAGTTGCTTGCTCCGGCGGAAGGCGCGCTTGTGCCGACGCTTTCAGAGGGGCAGAAGGCCTATGTGACGATGCCGCACGATGCGCGTATCGCCTTCTTCGCCGACCAGGCGAAGCGCAACGAGATGCAGAAGCTCGGCTGGTATCCGCCACCCGTGAAGCTTGTCTGGGAGGGTGGCGCTGTGGGGACGACCTACGAGGTCTCCGTGAAACGTCTTCCGGATGGCAAGTCGTTCTGGAGCTGGACGGGCACGAACACGACGATCGACGTCGACAACCTGGAGATCGCCCGCTCGTACGAGTGGACCGTGAAGGGAAATGGCGAGACGGCCAGGGGAACCTTCAAGACCGAGGACCTCGCGCCTCGTCTGCTGCGCGTGCCGGGGGCCTCCAACATGCGGGACCTCGGCGGACGCATCGGCCTTGGCGGCAAACGTGTCAAACAGGGTATGGTCTACCGTACGGCGGGACTCAATTCGAACGCCTCGATGGCCTACTATTCGAAGGAGGAGCTGAAGGCAAAGGGGCTTTACGACGCGCTGAAGGCGGACCGTGCCAAGCTTGACCGACAGCTGGCGGACTGGAAGGCGAAGATGGCGAATCCGTCATCCGTGAAGGTACTGAAGAGTCCGCTCGCGGCGGACTGGACGCTGCAGTTCAAGGACGGGAGCATCGAGAACGTGAAGATGGACCGCCATGGTTCCATCACAGCCAACGGCACGTCGACGGAGGATGTGACGCTCACGCAGGCGTTCACGGCGCCCGAGGAGGGCGTGTTCCTCGCGTCGATGACGCTGTCGCAGCTGGCGAGCATCCGCCTGAACGGCGAACTGGTCCACGATCTCAAGGGCACGGCCGGAGGTCATCGTCCCGCCAAGGATGACGCGCTGGTAGCGCTGCCCGTGAAGAAGGGTGCGAACGAGATCGTCGTGACGGTGAATCCCAACAATTCGAAGCGGATCTGGCGCATTTCCCGCGCGAAGGATCCGATCGCGAAGGCGCTGGCGTCGATGGTCCGTAACGCGGAGGCCCGCAAGAAGCACGGCGGCCGTGTCGAGAAGGGGTATGTGCCCGGCAAGAACCGCCTGGACGCGGCGGCGCAGGCCTATATGACGAAGACGCTCGGTATCCGCAGCGACGTCGATCTGCGGTCCGACCGCGAGTGTTTCGGCATGACAGGATCGCCGATGGGCGCGGACGTCACCTGGTTCCACTATTCGTCCTCCGCCTACGGCGGGATGCAGGGCGATGCCGGCAAGGCGGCTTTCAAGAAGGTGTTCTCGGTCTTCCTGGACGAGAAGAACTATCCGATCGACTTCCACTGCATCGCGGGACAGGACCGCACGGGGGCGGTCGCCTACATTCTCAACGGACTCCTGGGCGTCGATCCGGAGCAGCTGTCGCTTGACTGGGAGGTGACGGGCTTCTGGAACAAGAACGCGGAGTTCAACCACAGGAACCTCTACGACAAGCTCGTCGCCGGCTTCGAGAAGTGGCCGGGCGGGACGGTCCGCGAGAAGCTCGAGAACTATGTGCTTTCGCTCGGCTTCACAAAGGCCGACATCGAGAAGTTCCGCGGCTTGATGCTGGAATAGACAAAAGGCCCCGTATCTGCTAAACTTGACACATTCAATTTCAACGAAAGGATTCGTACCATGAAGAAGCTGATGATTCTCGGAGCCGTCGCGTTCTGCGCCACCGCGCTGTTCGCCGACAAGGTCGCCATCAAGTTCGAACTGCCCGCGCCCCACTCGAGTGGCACGCCGAAGGAAATCAAGAGCGACAACCTCGAGCCCGATCGCGGCCCCGGCAAGCTTCGCGCTCCGATCATGGTCGAGCCCGAGTTCGCCAAGAAGCTCACGACCGAGGATACGAAGGTCACGACGTCCGAAGAGGCCGTGACGGGCGACAACGAGTACGTGGTCGACGGCGACAAGACGCCGGACGCCACCTCGATGCTCCAGCTCCCCGGCGGTCTGCAGTGGGTCCAGCTCGACCTCGGCGCCGAGCACACGATCTCCGCCATCTGCGTGTGGCACGACCAGGGCGACGAGCGCGTCTACAAGGACGTGATCATGCAGATCTCCAACGACGCGAACTTCGTCGACGGCGTGAAGACGGTCTTCAACAACGACCACGACAACACCGCCAAGCTCGGCAAGGGCACGGACAAGGAGTACCGCGAGCGCAACGATGGCCGCCCGGTCGACGCCAAGCTCACGAAGGGCCGCTACGTGCGCGTCTATTCGAACGGTTCCACGAGCGAGCCGGTGAACAACTACATCGAAATTGAAGTGTTCGGCAAGTGAGTCGGATCTCCGAGATTGCATTGGAGTTCCTCGGGCGCGGCGGCAAGAGATTGCGGCCGCGCCTTTGCAAGAGGGTCTTCGAGCTTTGTGGCGGCGTGGGGGATGTCGATCCCATCTGCGACGCCATCGAGTGCTTCCACAAGGCGTCCCTCATCCACGACGACATCCAGGACTGCGATGAGGAACGCTACGGGCGTCCCACGACCTGGAAGGAACATGGCGTGGGCGTCGCCATTGCGGCGGGAGACTGGCTGGTCGCGCATGGCTATCAGTTGATTGCGAAGAGCGGTTTCCAGAATGTGGTGAAGATGCTGGCGACCGTCGTCGACAGCCACGTGCAGCTCTGCGAAGGGCAGGGCGATGATCTGCTGCTGCTCGAGACCAATCCGCTCAACCTCTCGAACGACAAGCCGTTCGACCGTGCGGAGTACCTTTCGACCTGCGAGCGGAAGACGGGCGAGGCCTTTGCACTGGCTGCCCAGTTGGGAGCGCTCGCGGCGGGAGTGGACGACGCGCCGTACCGGCGCTACGCCCTGACCTACGGGGTTCTGTTCCAGATTCGCGACGACCTCGCGGATGGCGCGGATTCCCCCGAACTCCTGGCTTTGCAGGCCGAATACGAGGCGTTGCTGGCCAAGGATCCCGTGGCTGCGCGAATTTGAAAAATCGGGCGACTTGCAACACGAATTGCGCTTGAAGGACCTCGTGGAAACACGAAGTGGTGAGACAGGGGAGACTCGAACTCCCAACCTACGGTTTAGGAAACCATCGCTCTGTCCAGTTGAGCTACTGTCCCAATCTGAGCGGCGCGTATGATATCAAATCCCCGCTTCACACGCTAGGCGGTTTTTGATAAAATCTCAGCGGGTTCCATCCTTATGACAGTGCTGCAGCTAGCCATCATCCTTTCGTGGACGGTCTGCGTCGCCGGATTCGCTCTCTATGCGGCTTCCGTTGCCCGCGAGATCACCTACGTGACGCTCGCCGACGGGCGGAAGACGGAGCGGAAGATTCCGCTGCTGATGCGCCTGTTGTTGCCTTTTGTCCCCAATCTTGTGCATTTTGTGGGCGGAAAGGCCTTTGAGAAGCAGCGGAGAGAGGCGGATTGGATGCTAGTCGCCTCGGGAATGGAGGGGCTCCTCTCTTCGACAGAGTTCGTTGCCCTCAAGCTTCTGATGCCGATTGTCTGTGGCGTTGTGTGGACGTTGTTCATCCTTTTGCTGGGGGCGCTGCTGCCGGATTCGTTTATTTCCGAGAATGTGCTGGTGCTGAGTCTCCTTGGCGTCAGCTGGTTCTACATCTATCCTCTGGTGTGGCTGCGGGGCGCGCTCAAGCGTCGTCATCTGGAGATTATGCGGTCACTGCCGTTCGTGCTCGATCTGCTCACGCTGAGCGTGGAGGCGGGAATGGACTTCATGAGCGCGCTCCAGCGCAACTGCGAACGGCGGAAGCTGGATGCACTCAACGAAGAACTCATCCGCATGACCAAGGAGATCCAGGTCGGGACGCCGCGGCGCGTGGCGTTGCGGAATATGGCCGATCGTTGCCGACAGCCTGATTTGAAGAGCGTTGCCCACGCTCTCATCCAGGCGGACGAGCTGGGGGTCTCCATCGGCTCGATTCTGCGCATTCAGAGCGAGCAGCTACGTGGACGTCGGTTCGATCGCGCCGAGAAGCTGGCCAACGAGGCCCCCGTGAAGATGCTGGGGCCGTTGATGTTGTGCATCTTCCCGGCGGTCTTCGTCATTTTGCTGGGCCCGATTCTCATGCAGGCCTCCAGGAACATTCTTTGATAGGAAAGCACTATGAGCAAGATACCGGAAATCCTCGTGACCTCGGGTCCGCTTCAGGGACGCAGGTTCACCGTGACGGTGAATGGCCTCCGTCTGGGACGCTCGTCCTCGTGTGAAATCGCCATCACGGATCCCTCGCTTTCGCGTAGTCACTGCCTTTTCGAGCTGCGCGACGATGCGCTTTGGATCACGGATCTCGCGAGTGTCAACGGTACGTCCGTGAATGGCGAGATGCTCGGTGCCGATTCGCGTCGGCTGGTCGAGGGTGATGTCGTGGTGGTCGGCGATTCGAGTCTGGCCATTGTGGCGGAGGGGGCGGACGCTCCGCCGCCGTCGGTGGAGGCGAAGGTCGATCTTGGTCTTGGCAGTGCGAAGGAACAGGCTGTCGAGGAGGAGCCCCCCGCCTCGTCGCCGGCGAAGCGGATTCTCCTCTGGGTGGGCGCGGCCGTCGCCGTAGCCGGCGCGGCGATGCTGATCCTCGCGGATGGGCAGACCCAGTCCGAGCCCATTGCGAAGGCCGAAGTGTCCGACAAACCCGTTCTTCACGGCTTCACCTTCGAGACGGTGGATGCGGGGCCGGAGGGCATCTACCGCTATGCGCTCGCATTGGACGGGGAGGGGACGCTGAGCGTGGAGGTCGACGACGTGCCGAAGGCGAATCGGCACCTGAAGAAGTCCGCGCAGCTTTCGGCCACTGCCCTCGAGGAGCTGTCGCGCATTCTGTCCGCCCAGGAACTCCAGGCGCTTGACCGCGAGTACACGGGCGTCCCGCTCAAGCCTGGCACGCTCAAGAGCTCCGCGCTGAAGATCCTGCGCGGTTCGAAGGTTTTCCGGACCTCGGTCGAGAACACCCTGGAGCCGGATGCGTTCCGCATGGCGAGAGAGCGCCTCGAGGCCTTCTCGAAGAACGAGCTCGGCATCTGGGCGATTCAGGTCTCCGCCGACAAGCTCATCGAGATGAGCGAGGAATCTCGCCGATCGGGTGACGCCAAATGGGAGGAGCGTGACGTCCAGTACGGCAACCTCTCGGCGGCTCTTGCCGCATACAAGGAGGCGGTCTTCTATCTTGAGACGGTCAATCCGAAGCCCGAGAACTTTGGTGCGCTCGTCGCCCGTCGCGACGAGGTCGCGGCGGAACTCGAGAAGCGCTACCGCGACCAGCGGTTCCTGGCCGATCGGGCAATCAACCTCGGAGACTGGGCGACGGCCCAGCGTGAGCTCCGCGTGCTCTGCGACCTTGTGCCGGACGCGAAGGATCCACGCCATGCCGAGGCTTCCGCGAAACTGCTTGACGTTGAAGGCCGTCTGAGGAAGGGAGCCAAGTGATGAAGCGTTTTCTCTGTGTCTGCGTGGTTGCGGTATTCGGCGCGCTCGCGTGTTGGGGTGACAAGGATTCCCCGAGTCGCCTCGACGTCGCCGTCCAGCCCGAGGGGGCGAAGGTGATGGTGGACGGCAAGGCGCGCGGCATTGCGCCGTGCTCCGTCTTCGGGCTGTCAGACGGCGTGCACCTGGTGCAGGTCGAGGCGGCGTCGTACGTCACGCAGGATGAGTTCGTGCAGATCTCCGCCGGCGAATACGTGCAGAAGACCTTCACGCTTGCGGAGGAGAAGGGGCTTGTGCTTGTGAAGACAGAGCCTGCCGGGGCGGATGTGAAGTGCAACGGCGTCTCGCTTGGCACGACGCCGCTGCTGGTCACGACGCTCGCAAGCGACCGTCCGCATGCACTGGAGCTGTCCCTCAACGGCTATCAGACAAAGCGCATCGACGTGCAGACTGAAGGCCGCCATCCGCTCGTGCGCACGGAGACGCTCGCCCTTGATTCCGGCGTGGTCGACTGTACCACCGAGCCCGCGGGAGCGACCGTGCTCGTCAACGGCGTCGAGCGCGGCGTCACCCCGGTCAAGCTCTCCAATATCCCGAAGGGGGTTGCCACGGTCGTGTTCCGGTTGGCGGGCTACAAAGATGAAACACGGGAATTGCGTTTGACGCCTGGCGACAGCCAGACGCTGGCCGTTCAGCTCAAGGGACAGCCCGCCAAGCTCGTGGTGGTCTCCTCTCCTGAGGGTGCCAAGGTGTTCGTGGACGATGACTACCAGGGCAAGACTCCGGCGACAATCTCCACGCTTGCCGGTGGTGCGCACAAGATTCGAATCGAACTGGCTGGTCACGCGCCGGTCACGCGCGACGTGGTGCTTGACAACGGCGCGGCGAAGACAGAGGAGTTCAAGCTCGAAAGCATGCTGGGACGGCTTGAAGTCGTGACAATCCCAGCAGGTGCCAGGGTGTCCATCGACGGCAAGGTTGCCGGAACGACGCGGATCATGTCCGGTGGCTCGCGGTCGCAGATACTCGCAGTCGAGAACGTCGCCGCGGGCGATCACTCTGTGCTGGTCCACTTAGATGGATACCAGGATACATCCCGCAAGATCCTTGTCAAGGCAAAGGACACGAGCAAGATCACCGTCAAGCTGCCCCGCATTTTCCAGGTGGACACCGAACTGGAGACGATCAGCGGTATCCATCGAGGCGTTTTGGTCGAGACGGATTTCCTTGGAAACGTCACGATCGAGGTGTCCCCGGGCGTACAGCAGACCTTCAGGAAAGAGGACATCCGCAAGGTCAAGTCCCTGAAGTGATATGGCGAAGATCCGACTCGACCAGTTGTTGTTCAGCCGTGGGCTTGCGACTTCGCGCACGGCGGCCCAGGCCCTCGTGATGGAGGGTAAAGTCCGTGTCGACGGACGCGTTGAGACGAAGGCCGGTCGTGCCGTGGCCGAGGATGTTCCGCTGGAGGTCGAGGCGCCGCCGCGCTTCGTCTCCCGTGGCGGGGAGAAGCTCGAGGGGGCCTTCGCCAAGTTCTCGGGCTGGACGGTCGACGGTCTCGTCTGTCTTGACGTCGGCAGCTCCACGGGTGGTTTCACCGACTGCATGCTTCAGCACGGCGCCGCGAGGGTGATGGCCGTCGACGTCGGTACCAACCAGCTGGCCTACAAGCTCCGCGTCGATCCGCGCGTCTGGGTGCGGGAGAACTTCAATGCCCGCAACATGACGATCGCCGACCTGCCGGAGCGCCCAGCCCGCGCGGTCACCGATGTGAGCTTCATCTCGCTCAAGCTGATTCTTCCGCCAATGGCGGAGGTTCTGCTCCCCGGCGGCGAGATCGTCTCGCTTATCAAGCCCCAGTTCGAGGCCGGGCGCGGCAATGCGCCGGGCGGCGTCGTCAATGACCCCGAGGTGCGCCGCCGCGTGGTTGAGGACATCTCGGCCTTTGGCACGCAGACGCTTGGGCTTGAGCTCCTTGGCGTGGAGGAGTCGCCGATCCGCGGCCGCGAGAAGGGGAACATCGAATATCTCGCCTGGTGGCGGAAGCCCGCTGAAAATGCTATAATCCCCCCGAAGTAACGGGTGAAAGGACCTCTTATGAAAAATCTTTTTGTCATGGCTCTCGCAATGGCGGTCTCCTCGCTGTTCGCGGCGATGCCGGAGCGCGGCGTCTGCGCCCATCGGGGCAACGATGGGAAAATGCCGGAGAACACAACGCTCGCCTGGCCGAACGCCGTGAAGCTGGGCGCCCAGATGGTCGAACTCGACGTCAAGCGCTGCAAGACGGGCGAGCTCGTGATCATGCACGATGCGACGGTGGACCGCACGACGAACGGGAAGGGCTATGTCACCAATCTGACCTTCTCCGCCATCCGCGAACTTGAGGCCAACTACCGCAAGGGCAAGCCGATTCCAGGCTGTCCGTCCGTGAAGGTGCCGACCTTCGAGGAGGCCATCGACTCCATCCCCGCCGACGCAGAGGTGTGGATCAACTGCCACTGCGCCCCCAACACGGCCGTGGAGGTCGCGAAGATCATCAAGGCGAAAGGCCGCCTCAAGCAGGCGTTCATCGCGATGTCCCTGAAGGCGATCGCCCAGGCGCGGAAGGTCGTCCCCGAGATCCTCACCTGCAATATGAGCCGCACGTTCACGGGAGTTCAGGCCTACCACAAACCCTGGCCGCCCGAGAAAAGCACGCTTTACGCGAAGCAGACCGTCGAGAACAAGTGCCAGTTCCTGCAGCTGCTCGCTCCCTGCTCGAAGGACGACATCAAGATGATGCACGACGCCGGCGTCAAGGTTTCGTATTTCCACTGTGAGAATCCCGAGAAGGTGAAGGCGCTGGTCGACCTGGGGGTTGACTTCATCCTCACCGACAACCTCGTGGCGATTCGCGACAAAATGAAGGAGCTTTCAAAGTGAGCGCACAGATCATCGATGGCAAGAAGCTGGCGGCGGATACGCGCGCCGAAATCGCGGCGGGTGTCGCCGCCCTCAAGGCCGAGAAGGGCATCACGCCCGGTCTCGCCGTCATCCTCGTGGGCGACAATCCCGCGTCCGTCAGCTACGTGACGGCGAAGGAGAAGGCCTGCATCGAGGCGGGTATGTACTCGCGTGAGATCCGCCTCCCCGCAGACACGCCCGAGCAGACCGTGATCGACACCGTGAAGGCGCTCAACGACGACCCCGCCATCCACGGCATCCTCGTCCAGCTGCCGCTGCCGAAGGGCATCAGCGAGAAGAAGGTGATCGACACGATCGCCGCGGAGAAGGATGTCGACGGCTTCACCCCCGTGAACGTGGGCAAGATGCTCATCGGCGAGGACTGCTTCCTCCCCTGTACGCCGCACGGCATCGTCAAGCTGATCGAGGTGACGGGCATGGACATCCAGGGCAAGCACGCCGTGGTGATTGGCCGCTCGAACATCGTTGGCAAGCCCGTCGCCGTGCTGCTTTCCCGCAAGGGCAAGAGCGCGAACGCCACCGTCACGCTCTGCCACACCGGCACGCCGGACGTCTCGATCTACACGAAGACGGCTGACATCGTCGTCGTCGCCGCGGGACGCCCCAACACGCTCACCGGCGATATGCTCAAGCCGGGTGCCGTCGTCATCGACGTCGGCGTGAACCGCGTCCCCGACGCCACGAAGCCGAAGGGCTACCGCCTCTGCGGCGACGCCGACTACGAGTCCTGCGCCCAGGTTGCCTCCGCCATCACGCCTGTCCCGGGTGGCGTTGGCCCCATGACCATCACGATGTTGCTCTGGAATACGCTCGAAAGCGCAAAGAGGGTGTGATATGAAGATTCTTGGAGACCCCATTTTCGCGAAGAATCCCGACGGGACGCTCAAGTCCCGCATCGGAACGCTCTTCTTCCGTACGCCCGGCCTGGTGACCCGCAAGGGCGTCCACGCCATGCAGCGCATCGCCTGGACGAACGAGCTGAACAAGGAGCGTCTCGCCGCCGGAAAGCCCGAACTCACGGAGAACGAGGCGATGGCGGAGTGGGCGGATTCCGCCGACCTGCTGTTCACGGACGACTCTGTGCTGATTCGCCCCGATCCGAGCCGCATGGACCTCGCGCTCAAGGCGGACGAGGTACTGCAGACGCTCGTCTCGAAGCGGAAGATCCGCTTCCTCAACACCAGTTCTGCCAAGGTTCGCGACGCCCTTCGTGCGCGCGGCGACAACTGGCGTATGGCGCGTCCCGCCCAGAGCGCCGAGGAGATCGTCTGCTCGATTGAATCTGCCCGTGTCGCCATCGAGCACGAGACGGTCTATTTCTACAATGGCAACACCGGTACGCGCTGGCTCACGGCCGGAGGCCTCGAGCGCGTCTGTGCGCTGACGGAAGACGCTTTCCGCGCCCAGATCGAGGAGATCACCGCGGGTCTCTCCGGACACAACCGTCTTGGACAGCCCGAAATCGGACTCTTCCCCGCCTCCCTCGATGTCTCCGTCGCCACGGCCTTCAAGGCAATCAAGCCCGCCGAACTCGATGATGCGGCACTCCGTGCGGCGGTTGACGGCGTGATGATGAAGTGGCGCATGGCCCTGCCCGCGACGCTCCGTGAGGAGACGACGGACAACTTCGCGTGGCGCGCCGAGATGGACGCCACGCTCACGCGCGTGCCGAACGAGACCGAGGTCAACGACCAGGATCTCATCCAGGGCATCTCCCCCGAGTTCTTCCGCCAGATCGAGTGGCTGCCGGGCGGCCGCATCGAGAAGGGCGAGCTCATCTTCGACCCGATCTACGACGAGGCCCACCGCACGCAGGATCCCGCGCTGCTCGAACTCTGCGACATGCGCGTTCGCGCGATCCTCTTCAACACCATGCGCCTCTTCGGCTCGATCGAATACATCAATATCGGGCGCATCTCCCGTTCGCTCGCCCGGCATCCCGTTGCCGGCGCTCGCCGTGGCAGCGTCTACATCGTGCAGACGAAGATGGCCGAGTCCGCCGCGCCCCGCCTCGACATCATCCGTTTCCAGAAGTGGGGCATCGCCGAGCATCTCGACGAGGGCAAGGACCTGCTGCGCGCCATCCTCGAGGCGGACGAGTACGCTGACTTCATTCTCGACCGTCGTCTCGCATGTCGTCAGCTCGGGATGAATCTTCCCTCCCATCTGGGTTTTGGCCACTTCACCGAGAAGTACACCGGCCGCAACCAGTACCAGGGAACCACCGTGCGCGCCTACTACTATGTGCGTGCCTACGTCCCCGGCACGGCGTCCGACAAGGTTCCGCCGGAGCGCTTCCGCAACCCGGCCTTCGCCCAGGCCTTCGCCTACCTCATGGGTCAGGCCGCCGCCATCGATCTGGTCGTGGGACGCGCCGCCACGGAGACGGGCGAGGCGGTGTTCGACTCGAACTTCGAAGTGCTGCAGTGCGGTCCGGACGGTCTGCCGAAGCGCATCGTCGTGACGGACCACGCCGGATCCTTCGTGAAGTATATGGAGTCCTTCGATGAGCTGATCGTGCCCTACGCCCGCGTGGTACGCCGTCGCGAGCGCTTCGTGGACGACTTCGCGGCCTTCGCCAAGGCCTACGTGCTCGCGTTCGAGCGTACCCTCGCCGCGACTCAGGCCGCCTACCGCGAACGCCGCCGCGCCTTCGACGAACTCTTCCTGCATCGCCCCTACGACGAGGCCGGTTCCGGTGCGTATCGCTGGTCCCGCATCCTCAAGCGCCTGGACGCGTGTGATCCGCACGCCGTCGCCGAGGCGCTCAAGAAGGCGATCCAGTCGTAACTGCCGATGCTCCGTTACATCGCCAGACGTCTGCTCGAGCTGATCCCGACCACGTTCGGGATCCTCGTGCTCACGTTCGTTCTGTTCCACGTCGTGGGCGGGTCGCCCGCCCTCGCCGTGCTCGGCAAGAACGCGACCAAGGAGTCCATCGCCGCGTTCAACGCGCGCTATGGCTACGACAAGCCACTGCTGGTGAATACGGAGAAGGGCGCGTCCCTCTTCGATTCCCAGTTCTGCAATTTCGTCGGAAACCTGGCGAAGGGCGACTTCGGCGTTTCCACGCAGTACGATGAGCCCGTGGCGGACATCCTCAAGCGCGGCGTCGGTCCGTCCCTCTCCCTCACTGTGCCGATTCTCGTGGGCGGCACGGTCGTTGCGCTTTCGCTTGCATTGCTCTGCGCGGCTTTCCGGGGAGGTTGGTTGGACCGGACCGTACTGGTTGGATCAACCGTGCTGATGAGCGTCAACTACGTCGTCTGGGTGCTGGCGGGACAGTTCTTCCTTGCATTCAAGGGCGGACTCTTCCCCATTTGGGGCTACGAGAACTGGTTCTACCTCGCGCTTCCCGTGATCATCGGCGTCGTCTCGGGGCTCGGCGTCGATGTGCGTTTCTTCCGTACTGCGATCCTCGACGAAATCTACAAGTCGTATGTCCGCACGGCCCGGGCGAAGGGACTCTCCGGCACGACGATTCTTGTGAAGCATGTGCTGCGCAACTCGCTCATCCCGATCGTCACCTACATCTCCCTGGCGATTCCCTATCTCTTCACGGGGTCCCTGCTGCTGGAGAGCTTCTTCGGCATTCCCGGCCTCGGCAACGTCTCGCTGAACGCGATTCACTCCGCCGACATGGCCGTCGTCCGCGCCGTCGTCGTTCTTGGCGCGCTTCTCTATCAGACCGTCAATCTGGCGACGGACCTGCTCTACGCGTGGCTTGATCCGAGAGTGAGGCTGGGATGAGGGATCTGTGGCGTAAACTGAGCGTGGCCGGGCGGTTGTGTCTGGTCGTCATTGCGGCGTATTTCGCGATGGCCGTCTACGGCGAGGTCCAGTACCGCGTCGCCAGGGCCAAGGATGTGACGCCGTCGTACAATGTCGTCCACGAGGATGCCCGCTATCTGCCGCCGAGCCTCTCCCATCCGATGGGCACGGACAATCTCGGCCGAGACGTCGCGCAGCGTCTCGTGCAGGGCTCGCGCATCGCGTTCCACGTGGGCATCATGACGTCCCTCATCGCGATCCCCCTCGGACTGGTGCTGGGGCTGCTGGGCGGCTACTTCGGCGGGAAGGTGGACTCCCTCGTCGTCTGGCTCTGCGCCACCGTGGCGTCCATGCCGGGATTGCTCTTCATCCTCGCGATTTCGCTGATTGCCGGGCAGGGGTTGCTCGGCATCTACCTCGGCATCGGACTCACCACGTGGGTTGGTGTTTGCCGGACCATCCGCGCCGAGGTGATGAAGCACCGTGATCGCGCCTACGTGCAGGCCGCGCGCGTACTGGGCTATTCGCACCTGCGCATCATGTTCCGCCACATTCTGCCGAACGTCGCGCACATCATCCTCATCCAGTTCTCCATCCGCTTCCCGGGAGCCGTCGCCACAGAGGTCTTCATCAGCTTCCTCGGCATTGGCGTGCAGGGCGAACCGAGCTGGGGCATCATGATCAACAATGCCCGACTGCGCCTCTGGCAGGGCATCTGGTGGGAGATGACGTTCGTGACGCTCGCCATCTTCACCCTCGTGCTGGTGTTCAACCACCTCGCGGACGAGCTGCGCGACTTGCTCGACCCAGCACTGCGGAACAAGAGTTGAGGGTTTAAAGGTTGTACGTTGAAAGTAAGGGGATCACATCGCATGAAAAAACTTCTTTTGTCGACTGTCGCACTTCTTTCGCTCTCGCTTCTCGCCGATACGCAGACCGTCAAGATGACGGCTGGCGAGAACTGGTGGGGCGCGGCCAACTTCTTCGGCACGAAGATGCCGTTCACGGAGAAGACCGATCTGAAGATCGATCTCCGCAAGGACAACTACCACAACCAGTGCGCGTCGCTGCTGCTCTCCGACAAGGGTCGTGTGATCTGGGCGGATGCCCAGGCGCTCTTCACTCTGAAGAATGGTGAAATCACCGTTGAGAGCGATTCGGAGATCGTCGTGACGAAGGGTGGTGACTCCCTGCCCGAGGCCTATCGCTTCGCGATGCGCAAATGGTTCCCCGCGAGCGGCAAGATGCCCGATCCGCTCTTCTTCAGCGCGCCCCAGATCAACACCTGGATCGAACTCACCTACCATCAGAACGAGAAGGACATTCTCGGCTACGCGAAGTCGATGATCGACAATGGCGTCCCCGCCGGCGTTCTCATGATCGACGACACCTGGCAGGCCGGGTACGGAGACTGGCGCTTCGAGCCCACGCGCTTCAAGGACCCCAAGGGCATGATGGAGAAGCTCCACGCCATGGGCTACAAGGTGATGCTCTGGATGTGCCCGTACGTCGGCATGGACCTGCCCTCGTTCCGCCGCGTCGCGTGGGGAACGAACCCAGACGACGTGAGAGGCTATCCCGTCAAGGGCGGATTCCTCGCGGAGAAGGGCAAGCGTCCTTCCGCCAATGGACGCGTTGAGGCGAAGGCCTGTCGCTGGTGGAATGGCTACAGTGCGTTCCTCGACTTCTCGCACCCGAATGCAAACGCGTGGTTCACCGAGGTGCTGGACGGTCTCGTCCATGACTTCGGCGTGGATGGTTTCAAGCTGGACGGCGCCGACCTCACGGCCTACAACCTCAAGGCCTGCGAGGCTCTTGACCCCAAGGCGACGAACGGCTCCCTCAACAATGGCTACGCGGCCTATGCGCTCAAGTATCCGTTCTGCGAGATCCGCAACCTGTGGCGCCTGCAGCAGATGCCCGTTGTCGTGCGTCTTCACGACAAGCCGCACACGTGGGAGGCCCTGCGCCGCATCACGGCGGATATGATCGCGGCCGGCGTGATCGGGCAGCCGTTCATCTGTCCGGACATGGTGGGCGGCGGCGAGTGGACCACCTTCATCCCCGGTTCCCCGTTCGAACCCGACCTCTTCGTGCGCAGTGCCCAGATCCACGCGCTCTGCCCGATGATGCAGTTCTCCGCGTCTCCGTGGCGCGTGCTGGACGCCGAGAAGCAGCAGATCGTGCGCGACACGGTCGCCCTGCGCCAGAAGTTCGCGCCGATGTTCGTGGAGCTCGCGAAGAAGGCCGCGACCGACGGTGAGCCGATTCTGCGCGGACTTGAGTACAACTACCCGAATCAGGGCTATGCCTCCGTCATCGACGAGTTCATGATGGGTACGGACCTGCTTGTCGCCCCGCAGATGGAGAAGGATGCCACGACGCGTGACGTCGTGATTCCGCCCGGCACGTGGAAAGCCGATGACGGCACGACGGTGGTCGGGCCGAAGACCATCACGGTGAAGACGCCGCTCGCGCGTCTGCCGCATTTCGTTCGCGTGAAGTGAGCGCGGGAAGTCCAACGTTCAAAGTTCAAGGTTGAAGGTTCAAAGTTCAAGGTTCAAGGTTGAAGGCTGAATGCCGGAGGATCGAAAATGAAGAAGATGATGTTCGCCTGTATGGCTCTGGCCACCGCGACTTTGTTCGCCGGTGAGTGGACGAGTGATTTCGAGGCCGCGAAGAAGACCTCGAAGGAGAAGAATCTGCCGATGATGCTCGACTTCACGGGCAGTGACTGGTGCGGCTGGTGCAAGCTGATGGACAGAAAGGTCTTCGCCGAGAAGGCGTGGGACGACTGGGCGAAGACGAACGTCGTCTGCGTGACGATCGACTTCCCGCGCGACGAGTCCAAGATCACCGCCAAGACCAGGAAGCAGAACGAGGCGCTGGCCGAACGCTTTGGAATCCGGGGATTCCCCACGTTCGTCGTTCTCTCCGCCGGAGGAGAGAAGGAGCTTGGCCGTGCGCATTGCCCGGGACGTGATGTGACGCCGGAGAGCTTCATTCCCGAGGTCAAGAAGGCGATTGGCAAGACCGCCGCGACGAAATGAGATTTTATCTCACAGTCGGGCTGGTCCTTCTGTTCCTATCGGCGTCCGCCGAGCGGATCACGGTGGCGTTCCCGGCGGAACGTCAGCGCCTGCCCGCGATTTCCGAGACGTATGTCATCGGCGCGGTTGAGCCTGGGCGCACCGAGATGCTCTACGTGAACGGTATGACGACCTCGGTGCACAGGACTGGGGCCTTTGTCCAGATGGTCCCGGTTCAGCCTGGCACGAACGTGCTGATGATCCGTCGTGGAGCCGCGAGCTTTGAGCGCCGTTTTGTCGTGGCGGAGCCGACGGTGGTGTTCTCCCTCCCGAAGTCTGCACCTGTGATTGAGTCTGACGATTCGCCACTCTTGAGCAAGATTGGGGCTTGGAAGACGACGGGACAGTTGTTTTCGAACCGTGTACGCTCCACCATTGACGGCAGCGATAGCCTTTATTTCCTGCCCCCAGGGTTCGTTTTCCGTGGGGCGGAAGTGAAGGAGACGGGCTGGATCGCGATCTGGCTGGAGGATCGTATGGGGTTCCTGCCTCGCAAGGTGGTTGCGCCGCTGGGAGAAAAGGCCAAGATTCCCCCCAGGGGACTTGTCGCGCCCGATCCCACGGCAGGTTTCCCCGATCATCCCCCGTATGGCAAGCCGCCCTCCGCCGTGCGGATCTGCGTCGACGCTGGCCATGGCGGCAGCGATCCCGGGGCCATCTCGCCTCATGGTTGGCGCGAGAAGGACGTGAATCTCATGCAGGCGCGGGCGATTCGGGACGCACTGGAGAAGGTGGGTTTTCAGGTGGTGATGACGCGTGACGGAGACTCGTTCCCCGATCTTCTGGCGCGTCCGTCCCTGGCCTACGAAGAGCGTGTGGACGCCTTCATCTCCGTTCACCACAATTCCACGGCGCCTCAGAGGGATCCCCGAGTCGCCCGATACACGGCGACCTACGCGTCGCTCTCCAATGGTCTCGCCCTCGCACGCTGCATTCAGAAACACATCGGCCAGGTGATGGCTCCCGTGCAGGATGTTGGCGCGCAGTTGAAGTCGCTGGCCGTCTGCCGCAATCCCGCCGTTCCAAGCTGTCTGCTTGAAGTCGATTTCATCAATCTTCCTGAAGGGGAGGAGGGATCGTGGGATCCCATTCGCCAGAAGAAGGTTGCGGATGCCGTCGTCTGCGGCGTGCTTGACTGGATGATGCCTCCTCCTCCGGTGCCTCCGTCCGAACCTGTGGAGGATGCTCCTGCCGCCGCAATCCCCTGAGGTGCTGGCGCGTATGGCGATGCCGACAGTCCTGCATGTTGACATGGACGCCTTCTTCGCGTCCGTTGAACAGCGAGATCATCCGGAATGGCGAGGCCTTCCGGTCATCGTTGGTTCTGGTCCCCATGAGCGCGGCGTCGTTTCCACTTGCTCCTATGAGGCTCGTAAGTTTGGCGTCCATTCCGCCATGCCGAGCCGCACGGCGTTCGCAAAGTGCCCGAGCGGCATCTTCGTGAAGCCCCGCATGCGTGTCTACCAGGAGGTTTCGGACCAGGTGTTCGAGATTCTGGGGCATTACTCGCCTTTCGTGGAGGGGGTCTCGGTTGACGAGGCCTTCCTCGACATCTCAGGAACCGTTCACCTCTTTGGCGATGCGAAGGCGCTCGGCACGCGTCTGCGCGAGGAGGTACGGAATGTCTGCGGGCTCTCCTGTTCCGTCGGCATCGCGCCGAATCGGCTGCTCGCGAAGATCGGCAGCGAGGAAGCCAAGCCCGACGGACTCTTCGTCATGCCGTTTGATTCGGACGAGATCCGCGCCTGGTTGGCTCCACAGCCCGTGAAGATTCTCTGGGGCGTTGGCAAGAAGACGAATGACATCCTCGAGAAATACGGTTTCCGCACCTGCGGGGACCTTCAGGAGGCGGACCCACGGTTCTTGAACCGCGTTCTCGGCGAGGCCGCGGCGACGTCGATTCGCGCTCATGCCTTCGGACTCGACTCAACCGAAGTCGCCTGGGAGGCGGAGGAGGAGAAGAGCGTTTCGCGCGAGCACACGTTTGCCGAGGATGAGACCGACCGAGAAGTCGTGCGGGCGACGCTGCTTGATCTCATAACCGAAGTCGGTCGCCGCTTCCGAAAGCAGCCCCGTTGGGCGCGCACGGGCAAGATCAAGCTCCGCGACGCCTTCTTCAACACACTGACACGCCAGATGCGCTTCGAACTCCCTGCCTGCGACGACATCACGTTCCGTCATCTGGCGCTGGAACTCTTCGATCGCGAGTGGCCGCCTGGTGGACGCCGCAGTGTGCGGTTGATCGGGTTTGGCGTGACGGACATCACCGATACGCGGGAGGATCCTGAGCCCTCGCTCTTTCCATCACCCCTGGCGGGACAGATGGAGAAGCGTGAGCGGCTTTCCGCCGTGATCGACAAGTTGGGACTCAATCGCTGAGCTTGCCAGACGGATTTGTTTTTGCGATAATATCACGACGGATTTGAATAAAAGAAAGGTTCAAATGAGAATTAAGATGTTTTCGATGTTCGCGCTGGCGGTTGCGTCCGCCTTCGCTGGTGAGTTGGATAACGGCCTTCTGCGCGGTTCCACGGATAAGCGCGCGATCGACTACGCTCCGGGCGAGGAGATGACGTTCACGCTCAAGCTGGACAAAATCGAGAAGCTGCCGGAAGGTCAGTGGTTCATCAACTGGGAGCGCTTCGGCGACGACGGCAAGAAGTTCGGCGAGAAGGTGCCAGCCGATCTCACGAAGCCGATCGTGATCAAGACGTCGCTCGACCGTCCTGGGTTTGTCCGCGTGCGCGCCCAGCTCGTCGACGGCAAGGGCCAGGTCTACCGCAAGAAGTACACGGGCGACACGACGACGCCTGAGGGCAAGCGCGCCCAGAACGAATTCGAGCGTCGTGACCGCCGCATCTTCTTCGATGGTGGCGCCGGCGTGCAGATCGACAAGCTCCAGTCCCATCCGGAGCCCAAGGACTTCGACGCCTTCTGGGCAACGCAGGCCGAGCGTCTGAAGCTCGTTCCGATCAAGGCCGAGCGCGTGGAGGTGAAGTGCGGCAATCCGAAGGCCCGCATCTATGCGGTGCAGATCGCGTGTGCCGGTCTCCGTCCCGTGACGGGCTACCTCACAATTCCGACCGCCGCCGAGAAGGGCGCGAAGTTCCCCTGCCGCCTCGAGACGCATGGCTACAGCGGCGACCGCTGCCAGCATGACGCTCCCGGCTGGGCGCGCGACAACGAGGTCGTGCTCAACATCAACGCGCACGGTCAGAAGCTCAAGGAGTTCGGCGCTACCGAGGCGGACCGCAAGGCGCTTCGCTGGGAGACGCGTTCGCACGACAAGAGCTATGCCTTCGACGCCCTGCAGAACGCCGATCCCGAGGTCGCGTACTTCAACGGCATGGTGCTGCGCGTCAAGCGCGCCCTCCAGTACCTCAAGACGCTGCCCGAGTGGAACGGCAAGGACCTGATCGCGTCCGGCGGCAGCCAGGGCGGTCTCCAGACCATCTGGGCGGCCGGCTGCGGCGAAAGCCTCACCCGTGCCGAGAGCGGCATCACCTGGTGCTGCGACATGTACACGAGCGGCAAGCTCCGCCTTGATCCCGCGCAGAATCTCGCGAGCGACGGCTGGTACATTCCCTGGACGGAAGCGATGGGCTACTACGACGCCGCCAACTTCGCGAAGCGCATCCCCACGACCTGCCAGACGATCATCACGCGCGCCGGACTCGGCGACTACTGCTGCCCGCCCACGGGCCTTGCCAAGATGTACAACAACATCCCTGGCACCAACAAGAAGATCTGGTGGGTGCAGGGGTCCACGCATGGCTATGTGCCGCCGGCTCCGAATCAGGACTTCACGATCGAGGGCGCAGTCAAGTAACATGATCCGCAACGCCACGGAACTGAAGGAGGTTTGCGCGGGCCTGCGGGCCGGTGGCCTCGCCGCGCTGGACACCGAGTTCGTCTGGCGGAACACCAATCGTCCCAAGCTCGCCCTCGTGCAGCTTGGGGCCCTGGATGGCACGAGCTGGGTCGAGGACTGCCTGCTCGCGCTCGACACCGCGCCGCTCGCGGAGCTCCTGGCCGACGCAGGAACCGTGAAGGTGCTGCACGACGCGCACCAGGACCTCGACCATCTTTTCCACTACACGGGCGCGAAGCCCGTGAACGTCTTCGACACGCAGCTCGCGGCCGCCTTCGCGGGACTTCCTGCGGGGCTTTCCCTGCAGAAGCTCGTGCAGGAGACGGTGGACGTCGGTCTCGCCAAAACCGAGACGACGACGGACTGGATGCAGCGTCCGCTCACAGACGCGCAGATCTCCTACGCGCTCGACGACGTCCGATATCTTGGCGAAGTCCGCGCCGAACTGCTGAAACGGGCCGACGCGCTGGGCACCCGTGCCTGGCTGGACGAGGAGATGGCCCGCTACGATGACCCGTCCCTTTACGGCGATGCCGATCCGCAGGAGGTTTGGAAGCGCGTGAAGTGTGGGCGCGTGCGCCTGGACCGGCGCGGTTTCGCCGTGCTGCGCGCCCTGGCGGCAACGCGCGAGATGCTGGCGCGCGAATGGAATCTGCCGAAGACCTGGCTGGCGGACGATGCGTCTCTTGCCGAGATGGCGGATCGGGCCGAGATCGAGGCGGATCGTCTGCGCTTCCGTCACCGTCTGCGCAATCGCGGTCAACGCGACACGCTGGCGGGCGAATTCGCCGCCGCCGTCCGGGAAGGGCTTGCCGTCCCCGAGACTGAATGGCCCGAGAATCCGCGTCCGCGCTACATCTCCGAGGTCCTCGACGCCGCGGACCAGGCCATCGCCTTTATCCGCGAGCATGCCGAGGCGATTCACGTGGATCCGGCCATCGTGGCGAATCGTGCGACGGTAACGGCCTATGTGGACAATCCCGACGACGAGGAGAATCCCCTTGCGACGGGCTGGCGCTTTGAGAACTTCGGCCGCGAAATAGCCGAGAGGTTTAACGTCTGACATGCGAGTTCAGAGTTCCGAGTTCAAAGTTCCAGGTTTCAGGTTCAAAGTCCAAAGATTCAGGTGACTTAAACGATCCTGCCCGAAGCCTTGAACCTAGAAGCTAGAACCTTGAACTTGAAACCTTGAACCTGGAACTTTGAACCTTGAACAGCAAAGACGAAATACGGGCGAGAATGCGTGCCCTGCGACGCGAGCTGACCGCGAAGGAGCGGGACTCTGCTTCCGACGAGATTTGCGCCGCTGTGCTGGACCGTCCCGACGTGCGTGAGGCGATCGAGAAGCACCGCCCGTTCTCCGTCTATCTGGCTTCGCCGGACGAAATCGATCTCACGCCTCTGATCGAGGCGCTTTGGGCCGCCGACGTCACCGTGGCGGTGCCCTGCTGGAATGCAGAGGAGAAGGTCTATGTGCTGGGCGCCTACGACAACACCACGACCTTGGTGGAGGGGCGGTGCCATATTCTTGAACCGGCTGAGGTGAACCCCGTCGCCGAACAGGATATTGGCGTCTGGATCGTTCCCGGGCTCGCGTTCACGCGGGGTGGCGGACGCATCGGCTACGGCGGCGGATGGTACGACCGCATGCTGCGGAAGTCCTCCCCGGAATCTCTCAAACTGGGCGTGGCGCATTCGTTCCAGTTCGTGGACGTGATCCCCTCGGAACTCCACGACCAGTCGTTGACCGCCGTTGTCAGCGCATAGAAATCGGATTGCGAAGATGGACGTCATCGACGGGAAGAACGTGAACGTGGAAGTCGCGGGACGCGACTTCAAGTACTACATCTTCGACTGGGACGACAACATCCTGCATATGCCCACGCGCATCTACCTCGAACATCGGGGCGAGGATGGCGTGTGGCGGCCTGTGAGCGTCTCGACAGGAACCTTCGCGCTCGTTCGCACCGACGAAGAGCACTACCGTATGCCGAGTGAAGGCGGTCGCGAGGCGGCTTTCCGTGACTTCCAGGATGCGCCCGACGCCGCCGTGGCCGACCTCGCGTTCATTCGCGATACGCGCGCTGCGCTTGCGAGAATCAAGGCCGGCGCACAGCCGGGACCGTCCTTCGAGACGCTTCGGAAAACCCTGCGCGAAGGGCGCATCTTCGCGATTGTCACGGCGCGTGGACACGCCGCCTCCACGATCCGCGAGGCGGTGAAGATCTTCATCGACGAGGTTTTGACGTCTGAGGAGCGCGAGGAGATGCTCGCGAACCTTCGGGGCTACCGCTACTGCTTCGACAAGGTTCAGGCCTTTGGCACCGACGAGCAGGAGATCGACTACTTCCTTTCGATGTGCCGCTACCATGCGGTGACGAACCCCGACTTCAAGGAGCGGATGGTGGGCGACGAGGACTTTGGCGAACGCTTTGCGGCGGCCTCCTCCGAGCAGCGTCCGGAACTTGCGAAGGAATTCGCGATCCGTGATTTCGTCGAGCACCTCTACCGGACGATGGGAAGAGTCGGGGGCGTTGGCCTCCGTCAGGTCGCGGTCGGATTCTCGGATGACGATCCCGGCAACGTGAAGGCTGTGTCGGACTACGTCCGCGGCGAGCTCTCCCGCCGCTTTGGGTCCTGCAAGTTCGTCGTCTACGACACGAGCGACCCGTCCCTCGAGAAGGGCCGCAAGTTCACCATCTCCGGCCAGATGGAACTCGATCTCGGCGTCTGACCGGCCTCTGCGGATGTGGTATACTTTCCGCATGGACTTTTCATTCAAGCTGATTCTGGTTTCCCTGGCTACTGCGTTTGCCGCATCCGCCGAAGTCGTTTCCTTCCCAGGCTACTCCTGGAGTGAGACCCGCGTGGTCTCCAATGGAGGTCAGGTCTACGTCGTCGATCCTGCGGGACGGCTTCTGATGCGCTTCCACACGGAAGGCGGGAATTTCGCGAAGCATCTCGTCGTCTCACAGGCCGTGGACCACCTGGTGATCGACGCGCGCCCTGCCTACAAGGCGGGGATGCGCAAGCTCGTCTTCACGAGCGCGGACTTCGATCCTGCACCCTACCTCGGCCGCGACTGTGCACTGGTGAGCGATCTGGGTGGCGTGCGCGGCACGGAGATGCTTGCCTATTTCGAGGGGCATGGTCCGAATCTCCACTACTACAAGAGCCGCAAACTGGAGACGAGGGGGCATCGCAAGAGCTACCCGTTCATCGCCACGGTCGACGAGAAGGTGAAATCCCTCCATCTGCGCTGGGACGTCTCGCGCGCGGCGAAGAACGGTCCGCTGGAGTTCTACGGCGCCAAGTATGCCCTCGAGCGCGAGCTGCCCATTCAGACCGAAAAGCGGTATGTGAAGCCCGAACTGGTCTTCCATGCGCCGTTCGACGGTTCGGCCGAAGCCAGGACGGCGAAGGGCGAGAAGGGTCCAGTCCGGGCCGAGGGTCTCGAATTCGTGGACGGCAAGCGTGGCAAGGCCGTGCGCCTCACGGCGAAGGCGAAGAGCGTGCTCGAATACTCCGCCAAGGGCAATCTTGTGCCGGAGCGCGGAACGGTGTCCCTGTGGTTCAAGCGCGAGTGGCCTGACACGGGCCGTCTGCCGAACGGAAACGAAGTCTGGCGTGCACTCTTCGCGAATCCTCCGCCGAAAGGCGAGCGCATCGGCTCGGGGCAGCTTTGGTTCTGGTGGTGGGGCGAGCGCTTCCGCGCCGACCAGGGCGACGACGACGATGCCTATTCCGTCTGGCAGGGGGCGGCGCCTTCCGAAGACTGGAATCATCTCGCCGTCTCATGGGACGAAGCGGGCGTCAGGGTCTATCTGAACGGAAAGGGAGGGCGTGGTGTCTCCGACGGTTCCTCGCCGATGATCTCCGCTCTCAAATCGCAGGATCTCCTCACGTTCAGTCGCCAGGTCTTCGAGACGTTCTTTGTGGGCGGACAGGGACGCGGCTTCCAGTTCGACGGCCTTGTGGACGACCTGCGCATCTATTCGGCTCCTCTTTCGGATGAGCAGGTCCGGGAGATCTGGCGTCGTGAGAGCGTGATCGAAATCAAGGCGCGCGGCTGCTATTCGCTGGCGGACACTCCGGGTACGGTCAACGTCTCGGCGACAAGCCCCGGCGGCTGCGACCTCTCTGGACTGAAGTACTGCATCTGCGACAAGTCCGGCGCCGTCGTCGCCCGCTACAAGGACAAGGTCGGGGAGAAGGACGCGGATCTGCTCGTCAATCTTCCCGCCGGCGAGTACGAGATCAAGGCGACGGACGGTACCTGGTTCTACGGTTCTGTGCCATATGTCGTCCTGCGCCGCGACAATCCCTACGAATTGACGGGCGAAGCCGCGAAGTCCGCGCTCAAGACCCCGGGCGTGCTCGGCAACCTCGAGCTCGTTCAGACGCTCAAGCTTGACCGCGAGCCGGATGCGGATCGGTTCCGCGCGGTGGGGGCGGTGGCGACGAAACGCCTGGGGGTTACGTCCTATCTCGAGGCGGGCGTCCACGCGGGCGACCGCTATGCGCTGCGCTTCAACATCGACACGAATTCGCCGCTCTGGGTGTTCGAGATCGATTATCCCGACGACGCGAAGCGCACGGCGGACTTGATCATCCAGAAGTCGAAGATTCCGCAGAGCGACTACACGATGCAGGTCGGCTACGCCGCGGGCGACGAATATCCGAATACGGGACGCATCCTCACGCACCGCGTGCTCTACTGGGCGAGCGACCCCGACGTGACGCTCGTTGTGATGACGGCGCGGAAGGACGCCCCCGCGGCCGTCTCCGCCGTGCGGGTCTACCGCGTGAACGGCGCCGCGCTGCCCGCGGCGGAGGTCAACGAACCCCAGCCTCCGCCCGCGCCGACGGGCATCCAGCGCGCCTGGAGCGACTGGAAGAACTTCAACGAGAAGCGGCTCGGTGAACACCAGCGGCGCATGTCGAAGGAAGGCCCCCAGTCCGGCTGGACCCGCACCGTGGCGCTCTACTTCGAGGACCCTGCGATCGGCTACGACTTCGCCGTGCCGAAGTCCAGCGGCTACCTGCCGGAAGACCTCGACAACCTGATCGACCGTACGGCGGCGCTGATGAAGTTCACGGGCGAGAACCTCTTCGCCTATCCGGGCGCCTGGTACCACGGTCTCATCGGCGAGAAGTACAACCCCCGCCACCACGCGCCCGACTTCCTGAGCGCCTGGTACGCGAAGTTCGACCATGAGGGGCTCGGCCTCATGCCGACCGTAAACCCGAACACGATGCCGGTTCCCGAGGGTCTCGTCACGCGCCGGGCGATGTCCGATGGTTCGCTGCACGACAGCGTGATCGCCATTCACGACACGGGCAAGCCGAACTGGGGGGGATGGCACGACACGCCGCCGAACTTCAACTTCCAGCATCCAAAGGTGCAGAAGCACATTTCCGGCATCATCGGCGCCCTGGTCGAGCAGGGTGTCGGGCATCCGAGCTTCAAGGGCGTGTGCATGCACATGACGCGGCACTGCTTCCTCTGGTTCGGCGACGAGCGGAGCGGCTACAACGACTACACCGTGAAGGCGTTCGCGAAGGCGAAGGGACTCAAGATCCCCGAGAAACTGGCGGACGATCCGCTTCGCGGCAAGGCCTATGCGGAATGGCTGCGGGCGAACGCATGGGACGAATGGCTGCAGTGGCGCTGCGACGTGGTGACGGACTTCTACGTGAAGGAGGCGCGCAAGCTCGCGGCGAAGCGTCCGGACCTCAAGCTCTGGCTGAACTACATGATACCGGCGAACATGAAGCATCCCGACTTCACGAAGCCGGACTTCATGGCGTCGGCCTGGCGTGGCGCGGGACTTGACCCCGTCCGCCTCACGAAGGAGGCGCCGAACGTGATCCTCGGTCAGACGATGGTTCCGGCCGACTATCGTTGGCGTGGGGACCGAGCCCCCACGGAGGCCGCACGGGCCCATCAGCGCGTGATCGACACGCTTCCCGGATTCTACGCGAATCTGAAGGGCGCCGCCTATCCGCTCGTCCACCAGCACGACCGGTACTGGGAGAGTCCCATCGGTGCCGCGGGGAAGGGCGGAAAGAACTCCCTCTCCTGCGACTGGCTGAAGGAGTGCGCCTGGCGCGTCTCCACGATCAACCCGTCCGGCGTCCACGCGCTGCGCCACTTCGTGGAGCCGCTGCGCCACGGCGACGTGCTCGGCCTTTCGAAGGGCGGCTTCCTGATCGGAACCTACGGCATGGAGGAGAAGCTGGTGCCGTTCTTCCAGGCTTTCCGTGCGTTGCCGGCGGCGGTGATGGACGATGTGGCGGCCGTGGGGGATGTCCGCGTGCGTGCCTGCACCTTCTACGGAAAGACCTACTTCTATGTCGTCAACACGGGGATGAAGTCCGCGTCGGTGACGCTTGAGATGCCGGCGAAGACGGCGGACCTCGTCTCGGGCGAGACGTTCGGCGGCGGGCTCTTCGGTGGAGCCACGACGCAGAAGCTGGAGCTGGGGCCATATGAGATGAGAAGCTTCTCCGCCCCCGAGGGGCGTCCGGCGCTCAAGTGACATCGGCCCTTGTAGATTTCCGTTCCGTTTCCCCTACTTGAGTGACAAGGAGCATCTATGAGCTGGACGAGACGGAGTTTTCTTGGAGGATC
Source organism: bacterium (assembly GCA_030537465.1). GTDB lineage: Bacteria > Verrucomicrobiota > Kiritimatiellia > RFP12 > UBA1067 > RUG572. The sequence goes on along the minus strand of JAUNMP010000032.1, from coordinate 5,267 downwards.
GGTGGCGACGGCGGGTTTGCCGGTGTTCGCCGGCGTGAACCTTTTCGGCGCCGCGGCAGGCTCCGTTTCGGATGGAAAGGGCGTGGCTCCGTGGGAGAAGTCCGACGGACGCGCCTCGGACGAGGTCTTCGTGCGCCGGGCGTACATTGACTTCGCCGGACGCATCCCCACCAAGGTCGAGGCCCAGGGTTATGTGTTCTCACGCGACCCCGAACGGAAGAAGGCATTGGTTGACGACCTTCTCGCCGCGGAATCCTTTGCCGACTACTGGTCCATGCGCTTCTGCGACGTTCTGCGCGTGAAGAGCGAATTCCCGATCAATCTCTGGCCGAACGCCGTCTACGTCTATCATCGCCGCATTCACGCCTTTGTGAAGAACGACGAGCCGTGGGACCGCTTCGCGCGGGCGCTGCTTCTTTCCACGGGAAGCGACTTCCGCGACGCCGAGGCGAACTTCCTGCGTTCGACCGCGCGTCGCACCCCTGATGGCTTTGCCGAGATCGCCGCCCTGACCTTTCTGGGCTGGGAGTGGAACGATCTCACGGAGGAGCGTCGGAAGGAGCTCGCGGACTACTTCGCCTGCGTGCGGATCAAGAATACGCGCGAGTGGAAGGAGGAGATCGTCCAGATCGAAGGAGAGGATCGCCGCGTCGCGTTCGTCGACCGGATGCTGGGCGAGTGGCGGAAGGATTTCGCCAGGGCCTTTGTCCAGCGCGTCGACTATTGGCTCTTCGGTCTGGAGAAGCCAGACCCGAAGCATGTCGAGATCTTCGTCGACAACGGCTATCGGCTGCGTCCGCTGCTTCGTGAACTCGCGCTTTCGTCCCAGTACGAGCGTGGTCCCGTGACGGGTGACTTCCCGTACCGTCGCCTCGACGCCGAGGTACTGGACGACGTGATCTGCGATCTCACCGACTCGGGACGCAGCTACCAGTCCATTGCCCCCGAGCCGTTCACCTTCCTGCCGGCGAAGCGCAGAAGCATCCTGATCGAGGATGGGTCGATCTCCAATGCCTTCCTGCTGCTCTTCGGGCGTCCGGCCCGCGACACGGGGCATCTCTCGGAGCGGCACAACGAGATCACGGCCAAGCAGCGTCTCTATCTGCTCAACTCCGGCAGCCTCTTCCAGCGGCTTGGACGCATCGTCGACAACAAGGACTACCGTCGCCAGAACATGGCCGAAATCGTCCAGGACCTCTACTGGCGATTCCTCTCCCGCGCGCCGACGAAGCAGGAGAAGAGGCAGCTCCTCGACCACTTCGCGGTTCTGAAGCCCGGTCCCGAGAAGTGGCGTTTCCCGCGCGACCTCGCCTGGTGCCTCCTGAACTCCCGCGAATTCCTCTATCAGCATTGAGGAGGGTTCAAGGTTCCAAGTTCAAAGTTTCAGGTTCTAAGTTCCGGGGTCCAGGTCCAGGTTCCAAGTTTCAAGTTCCGGGTTCCAGGGTTTCGGGAATTTGAATGTGAAAGGATCGAGTAATGGCGGCATTCAGGCAATTCGAGGACATTGATGTGTGGAAGCAGGGACGGGTTCTTGCTTCGAGGATATATGCCGTTGCACGAACAGATGCTTTCTCCAGGGATTACGGACTTCGGGATCAGATACAACGAGCCGTGGTTTCCATTTCATCAAACATCGCAGAGGGGTATGAACGGGCAGGAAACAAGGAATTCATAAAATTTCTCTGGATTGCCAAGGGATCGGCGGGAGAGGTTGCCTCACAGCTCTACATTGCCTATGACAATGGATACATAGATGCTGAACAATTCAGAAATCTGCATGCCGAGGCCAAGGCGATTGGCACTCGTATTTATTGCCTGATCAAGTCCCTGACGACATCCAACTTCTCCGGCCCCCGCTACAATCTTCCGAAAGCCGTCTAGAGCCTTGAACTTTGAACCCGGAACCTGAAACTTTGAACCTTGACCCCGGGACCTTGAACCTTGACCCCGGAACCTGAAACTTTGAACCTGAAACCCGGAACTTTGAACTTGGAACTTTGAACATGAAACACGCCCAAAGTGTCATCGAGATTTGGTTGTGGGGTGGTCCGAGCCAGCTTGAGACCTTCGACCCCAAGCCGGATGCGTCGCCGGACTACAACAACGGCCTGAAGGCAATCCCCACCAATGCGCCGGGGCTCTCCGTCCACGAGTGGTGGCCGGAGCTCGCGAAGTGCGGGAACCTCTTCTCCGTGATCAGGTCCATGACCCATCCGCACGCAGGGCACGAGACGGCCACCTATCTGATGCAGACGGGGCGCAATCCCGGCGGCGGCGACGTCTTCCCCGCGATCGGCACCGTGACGGCGATGATGAAGACGCGCGACAAGTCCTACCAGGGCGATCTGCCTCCGTACGTGATCCTCACCCAGGCGAAGGGACGCTTCAGCGAGGTGGGCTTCCTGGGCGATCGGTACGCCCCTCTGGTGACGGGCGGCAACCCGAACGGACCGCAGTTCGTCGTGGATGGCATCGTGCCTCCGGGCGGACTCTCACCCGAGGAGATGTCCCGCCGCTTCGACCTGCTCAAGATGGTGGACCACTTCGGCGAGAAGAGGCGCTTCAAGGACTACTTCGCCGCCGGTGAGAAGGCGCGCCACATCATCGAGGGCAGCGCCGCCAAGACCTTCGACCTCAAGCAGGAGTCCCCCGAGACGCGCGACCGCTACGGCCGCACGCACATCGGCCAGAGTCTGCTGGCCGCGCGCCGTCTCGTCGAATACGGCGTGCCGTACATCACCGTGAACATGCCCGGGTGGGATTCGCACAAGCGCCACTTCGAGACGATGCGGAACCGCACCGCCGAGACCGACCGAGCGCTGGCCGCGCTGCTGACGGACCTCGCGGCGAAGAAGCTCCTCGACACGACGATCGTCTGGGTGAGCGGCGAGTTCGGCCGCACGACGCGCATCGACCGCGATCCGCCATGGAACGGCGGGCGCAACCACTACTCGAAGTGCTTCAACGCCCTCATCGCCGGCGGTGGCTTCAAGGGTGGCTGCGTGGTGGGTAAGAGCGACGAGACGGCCTCGAAGGTCGTGGAGCGTCCCGTCACGCCGGTTGATTTCCTCGGCTCGATCTATGAACGCTGCGGAATCGATCCCGATGGCAATCTGCCCAACAACCTCGGCAAGAAGTACACCATCCTGCCGCCCCAGTCCGAACACGGACGCCTGAAGGAAATCTACGTGTAGAAGTTTCAAGTTCCGGGTTCAAGGTTCAATGGTCCGGGTTCAAGGTTGAAGGTTCAGGGTTAGGATTAAGTGATTATGAAAAAGATGCTTGGACTGTTTGCTCTCGCGTTGGCGTTGATGTCGCACGGAGCGGACCCATACGTGGGCTATATCTATCCAGCCGGCATCCAGGCGGGAACGACGAACCGACTCATCGTCGGCGGACAGTTCTTCGGCAATATCAAAGGGGCCCTCGCGGGCGAGGGCGTGAAAGTGCTGGACGTCGAGTTCGTGCCGAATTTCCCGCCACCGGTGGGCGAACAGCGGCGCTGGATGGTGAAATGGCTGGACCAGATCGCACTCAAGGGCGACTTCACCCAGCCGCGTCTGCCTGTGGAGAGCGAGCATTTCAGCGACTGGCGCTCCAACCGCTGGTATTTCGTCCTGGGCGACCTTGATCTCGGGAAGCGGACGCTGGTCGAGCACTTCCTCTACACTCCGCGGAATGCCCTGCAGATGTCCCCCGCCCTGAGCCAGAAGCTACTGGTCACGGTGGCGGCCGACGCCGATGCGAAGCCCGGCGTGCGCGAGTTCCGCGTGTTCAGTCCGCAGGGATTCTCGCCGCCGCGTCCATTCGTCGTCACCACGGTTCCCCATGTCGAGGAGCCCCTCTATGTGCCGCCGCATCGTCCGCAGCCCGCGGCACCCGTCGTTACGACCATCCCCTGCGTGCTGGATGGACAGATCATGCCCGGCTCCACGGACCGCTGGATCCTGCCGCTCGAGAAGGGGCGCACCGTCACCCTGCGCGTCACGGCACGCGAGTTCCAGCCGTACATCGGCGATGCCGTGCCGGGATTCTTCAATCCGATCGTCAGAGTCGTCAATCGCCGTGGCGAGGAGATCGCCCTCGCCGACGACTACTTCTACCACCCCGACCCGGTGTTGACATTCACCGCGCCGACGGATGACGAGTACACGCTCGAAATCCACGACAACCTCTTCCGTGGACGTGAGGACTTCACCTACGAGATCGACGTGCAGGATGGAACCTGGGCGCCGTCCGTTCGCGAGCTCTCGCTCTCGCCGCTGCCGAAATGGGACGTTCCGAAGGATTCTCTGGTGCGCACCTACGCCGGGGTTGTCGAGAAGCCCGGCAAGGCCCACAAGCACGCCTTCACCGTGAAAGAACCGTGCGAGCTGGGGTTCGACCTGCTGGCGCGGCGTGCGGGATCGCCTCTGGACGCCCGCGTGACGGTATGGAAGGGTGGCGTGGAAGTGGCCCGCGTCGACGACGTCACGAACACGGTCCATCTGGGTAGCGTGATCCAGGCCGAGTGCGACCCTGTGGGGCGTGTGAAGATCGAGGAACCGGGCAAGTACGAGATTCGCGTCGAAGACGAGGCGGGGCGTGGCGGTCCTGACTACTTCTACACCTTGCGTCTGCACCGTCCCGCCCCGCGGTGCGAGGTCTGGTGCCACAAGAGCGGGTTCGCCCCCAGGTCCTGGTGGGGGGGACAGCGTGTTCGCTTCACGGTGATGCGAAAGGATGGATTTGATGGTTCCGTGACGCTTGAGGAGAATGATTTCATCAAGTTCACCCCGAATGTGATTCCCGCGTCGTCGAACCGCATGGACGTGACGGTCGTCTGCAAGCTGCAGCAGCCGTGCGCCCCCACGAACGTCACGGTCACGGCGTCCGCCGTCGTCGGTGGTGTGAGCGTCGATGTGCCCGTGATCCCCGCGAACGAGTACAACCAGGCCTTCGCCTGGGACCATCTGATCCCGGCACGCGATTTTGCGTTCAAGGCCTTCCCCGGACAGCAGCCGAAGAACTTTCGCAGACAAGGACAGCAGCAACAGCGCCCGAACCAGCAGAAGGGGATGCGCCCGAACCAGCAGAAGAAGCAGATGCGGAAGATGCAGCGCATGCAGCAGCGCTGAAGGCTCCTGTTTCGAGAGCCTTCGGCACGTCTCTTCGTCCCGAAGACTTTTTGAAAGGTCCCGAAGACTTTTCCGTTGGTCCACCCGACTTTTTCGCTTCCCCCTAGCGACTTTTTCGTCTGCCCCCGTCGACGGGAATCGACGGGAATC
>JAUNMP010000265.1:1897-5771 GCA_030537465.1 bacterium | reverse complement strand
TACGGGACAGTTAGGGGACAGTCACGGGACAGCTTAGAAACGTTATGCGGCATCTTTGATCGTAAATAGTTGATTTCGGCAATTTAGTCGATTCTCGTCGATTCTGCCTCGCACGCACATGGCCCCTCCTGACCTCGCTCGTAGACGCGGCGGCTCGCCGCGTCGTGGCTTCACGCGCGCCGCGCTGTCCCGGTCGTCTCGGTGGTCCCGGTCGTCCCGATCTGGCGTTGATGGCGAAGCGAGGGGCGGCAGTGAGGTCACCGAATCGGCCGAGGCGATGACGGCGTGACTGCGTGACTCAGTGACCAACGAGGCGATGACGGCGTGACAGCGTGACGTCGTGACGGCGTGACGCGGGTTTGAGTGACTGCGTGACTTAGTGACCAGATGGCCCAGCGGAACCGGTCACTCCGTCACTGAGTCACGAAAGTTGGGTCACGCTGTCACGCCGTCATGAAAGAGTCTGGTCACTCCGTCACTGAGTCACCAACACGCTCGAATCCTGTCGATTCCCGTCGACTCCTGTCGACTCGGCTCTAGGGCGGCCTCTCCCCCTCTCCCCTCGCCCCAACTCACTCACCACCCCCTCTTGCGCAATCCTATGATTTCTGATAGACTTCTTAGCGTCAGCAGAAGGACCGAGCCTCGTGAGGGCGCGGATTCGTCTGTTTTCCCCGCGGGGTGGAAGGGATGAACACATGAAGAAAATGACGTTTGCGCTCGCCTGCGCATCGACGGCAGCACTCTTCGCGGACATGGCCCCATTGGCTGGCTTTGAAAATTACGCGAATGACGCCCATGTGGCTGATGCCGTCGAACCCGGATCTCAGAGCGTCTATTGGCTCTACAATGGAGCGTCTGGGTCGACTGATGGTTCAGAGGTCAAGGAATTTGGAACCGTTCCAGGCTATCCTAATGTTGATTTTGGAGAGAAGTACCTCAATCTCTCGACCGAGGGCGGCACGCTGTGGCGCTCAATCAATGAAGGCGATACCCAGAAGGAGGGCGCGGCCAAGCTCGGAACGGCCCAGACAGTCCCTGCCGACACGGGTATCTACATCGACACGATGGTGCAGTTCACCCCGACCGAGGATGGCGGCGAGCCGACGCTTGATCCTGCCGACAAGATTGCTATCTGGTTGGATGTCAAGGCGGGCGAAAATGGTGCGCCGTCGATGACGAATCTCTGTGCGCGCGCGCGCTTCCTCAACTACGCGGATGACGTTGTGTCCGAGGCCGCGACCTTCACACTTGAACCCGTCGAGGGCGCTCTCGTGCTCGATGACGCCACAGCTTGGCACAGATTGACGATTAAGGCCTATACGCTTCTTGATGACGCAAACCAGCGAGTCTCGGCGTTCGAGATCAAGGTTGACGGCACAGCGATGAAGGCGAAGACATCCCCCATTGGTGCAGGGATGCAGGAAATGTGGGCGGAAATCCTTTCCGCGGAACAGAAGTCCTTGGTTGAGGCCGATCGCCTGTTCCCCAGCCTTGAGGGCATTGCCGCTGCGGGTAGCACATTTGCCATCCAGGGTCTCGGCTTCAAGGGCTCGGGCGCGATTGACAATGTCCAGTTCTCCTACACCGATCCGAATCCGGAGGCACCGGCTGGCGGAATCGACTTCACGATCACGGCGGCCGAGGGCATGGAGAAGGTCGAATGGTCGGCTGACGACGGCCAGACCTGGACGACATATGATGCCGCGACGGCGACAGCCGAAGCGGGCACGATCAAGATACGCCTGACGAATGCCGATGGCGCGGTCAAGATCGTCGAGAAGACGCTCAGCAGCACGGACAAGGCGTTCGACGTCTCCGATGCGACCTTCGGCTGGGCCGAGTACCTCGGCGCGGCGGACGCGGACGGCGCGTATGTCATCGACAACGAAGCTGAACTCAATACGTTCGCGGCGAAGGCGGCCGAGTTCGGCACGGATGGCGAGACGTTTAAGCTCGGCGCCGACATCACGCTGACGGCTCCGTGGTCGGGCGTGGGCATTCGGACTGCTGCATCGAAGCAGTATGCGGCCAATGGTGCCACGGAACTCTCTGATTTTACGGCCTCAGCCAAGGACTTGGTCTCCTGGACAGTTGCTGGAACTGAAGTCAAGAAGGGCTACGTGACGCAGGCTGTCGGTGACGCGCGCAAGGTTGCGTATCTGGCGGGTGCGTTCCGCGGAACCTTCGATGGCGGTGATCATACGATCTCCGGCGTGTCGCTCGTGAAGGGTGACTATGTCGGTTTCTTCAACAGCACCTACGGCGCGACGATCAAGAACCTGAAGCTTGCGATCAGCGGTACGGGTTTTGCGGATTCCGCTACAGAGGACTTCGGCGGTGGTGTTGTCGCGGGCGTGACGGTTGATACGACCATCCAGGACTGCGAGACCGTTGCCGGCGGTACGTTCACGGGATCTAAGGCCGTTGCGGGTATCGTTGGCTATGCGGGTAGCGGTACGGTGCTCAAGGGCTGCGTCAATAATCTTGCGGTCTCCTCTGCAAACGAGAAGGTTGCGGGTCTGGTTGGTTGCGCTCAGAACGGAAATGCCAAAGCCTACGGTGAGAAGGGCGTGACGATCGAGGATTGCACCAATACGGGTAATGTCACGTGTACGACGGAAAAGAAGAGCCGTGCGGCGCTGCTCGTCACCTACACCGACAGTAAGGTCACGTTCAAGGGCACGATCATCGCCCAGGGCACGGTCACGCAGGCGGGGTCGACGAGCAACATCCAGTCCATCATCAACATCAGCAGCGGTTCTGCCGTGGTTGCCGATGGTGCGGTGATCAAGGCTCCGGCCGGCATGAAGTCCACGATCCACAATAACAAGGCCCACGCGGGGCTGAACTATGCGACGGTTGCGGATGGCGTGGCGACATTCGTTGCGGATTCCGCGGCGGTCAACGGCGCGAACCTCAAGGTCATGACGACGGACAACACGATCACGCTCGCCAACGTCGGCGACAAGATCACGCTCGACACGACCCTCGCCACGGCGACGGTCACGACGACGGCCACTGATGCGTATGTCGCCACGGCTGGCAACGTCTACACGGTCACGGCGAAGGCCGATGCCGCGTTCACGGTGTCGATCGATCCGACGGAAGCCGAGTGGACGGCCGAGCTGACGCTCCCGACCCCGACGATCACGGGCACGACCGCGACGGGCTCCTGGTCGCCTGCTGCGATCACCGAGCCGGATGCCGGCACGACCAACACCTACACCTACACGGTGACGGTGGCGGCGACGGAAACGACGAAGGAGACCACGAAGTCGGTCGAGTTCAAGGTCTACAAGAACGCCACGGTCGTCTATCCTGACTACATCACGGATGACACCGCCAAGGGCAAGTTCGACACGTGGGCCAGCGACGTTGCCAAGATTGATGGCGAAGCCCGCAAGACGGCGTCGATGGATGCCTACCTGCTGAACGTCGCTCCGGCGAATGTTGATACGGCCAAGGCCGCGTTCAAGATCGTCAGCATCGAGCAGGATGCCGAGGGCGCGTGGACCGTCAAGGTGACGGCCGATAAGAAGACCGATGGCCAGGCCTACGGCAACGGCACGATCGAGATCCAGGGCGCGACGACGCTCGAGGGTCCGTGGGCGAAGGACACGGCTGGCGCCAAGTTCTTCAAGGCCATCCTGAAGTAAGCGAGTTGATCGCAGATAGCCCGCAAGGGCGCACGAGGGGCGCGGCAGAGATGCCGCGCCCTTTGTTTGTTGGGGGGGGGCGGTCTAGGGGCCGTCGCTTTCTAGTCTCTCTAGAGCTTCTAGAGCCTCTAGATATTCTAGAAGGCGCCGGGTGACGGCGTGACTCAGTGACGGCGTGACCAACGAGGCGATGACGGCGTGACTCCGTGACGGCG
>JAUNMP010000265.1:0-1887 GCA_030537465.1 bacterium | reverse complement strand
ATGGCCCTGCGGAATCGGACACTCCGTCACTGGGTCACGAAAGTTGGGTCACGCCGCCACGCCGACACGCCGTCACGGGGTCATGCTGGAAAGCCTGGTCACTCCGTCACTGAGTCACCGATTCCTGCCGATTCCCGTCGATTCCTGTCGACTCGGCTCTGGTCCGGCCCCCACCCCCACCCACCAACCAACTAACCAACCAACCAACTAACCAACTTCCCCCTTGCGCTCACCCCGCGATTCTGCTATCATTCACATCGTCAGCAGAAGAACCGAGCCTCGCGAGGGCGCGGATTCGTCTGTTTTCCCGCGGGGCGAAAGGGAAAAACAATGAAGAAAATGACGTTTGCGCTCGCGTGCGCGTCTGCGGCAGCCCTCTTCGCTGACATGGCTCCGCTGGCTGACTTCGAGAAGTACACGCTTGGTGATGCTGTTGCTGATGCCGTTGAGCCTGATACGACGCTTACTTACTGGTTGTATGGTGCCGCCTCTGGGTCTGCGGATGGTTCCAAGGTCGCTGGAGACTCCAGCGCGAAGTTCCTTGAGCTTTCGACCGAGGGTGGCACGCTGTGGCGCTCGATCAATGAGGGTAACACAGCAGGTGAGACGATTGACGCTAAACTCGGTGCGGCCCAGGCGGTTCCTGCCACGGGTCTCTATGTCGACACGATGGTGCAGTTCACCCCGACCGAGGACGGTGGTGCGCCGGAGCTCGGTGGTGACGACAAGCTCGCCATCTGGTTGAATGTCACGGCGGGTGAAGATGGTGCGCCGTCGACGACGAATCTCTGCGTGCGCGCGCAGTTCCTCAACTACGCGGATGACGTTGTGTCCAAGGCCGCGACTTTCACGCTTGAACCCGTCGAGGGCACTCTCGCGCTCGATGACGCCTCTGCTTGGCACAGATTGACTGTTAAGGCCTATACGCTCCTTGATGACGAGAACCAGCGAGTCTCTGCGTTCGAGATCAAGGTTGACGACAAGGCGATGAAGGCGAAGACATCCCCCATTGGCGCTGGGATGCAGGAAATGTGGGCGGAAATCCTTTCCGCGGAACAGAAGTCCTTGGTTGAGGCCGATCGCCTGTTTCCCAGCCTTGAGGGCATTGCCGCTGCGGGTAGCACATTTACCCTCCAGGCTGTCGGCTTCAAGGGTTCGGGTGCGATCGATGATCTCTCGATCTCGACGACCGCACCGTCCCCGGAAGGCGACGTCGACTGGGAGCATCCGATGAAGGAGACGGGTACGGCTGCCGAGATGTTCGGTATCACGCGTGAAGATCTCGCTGGCGTCGATGGCGAAAAGCTCGCGGCGTGGGCGCTGGATAACGAGGTCACTTTTGCTGCCGATGCGGCGAGCATCATCAAGGATGCGTTCCTCCTGAACTGCGCGAATGATGCTGATGCTGTTGCCGAGGCCGCTGACGAGTTCAAGATTACGTCCATCACGGTCAATGATGATGGTTCTGTCTCCGTGACGACGCCTGCGGATAAGAACTACAATGGCACGGTCGAGATTGTCGGCAGCGCGACGATCGATGGTGAGTACACCGCGGCTGCTGTCACCAACAAGACGGCCAAGTTCGTCAAGGCCATCCTGAAGTAAGCGAGTTGATCGCGAGATAGCCCGCAAGGGCACACGAGGGGCGCGGCAGAAATGCCGCGCCCTTTGTTTTGTTGTTGGGGGGCGGCGGTCTAGGGGCCGTCGCCTTCTAGACACGCTAGAGCTTCTAGAGCCTCTAGATATTCTAGAAGGCGACGGGCCGCTGCAGGGCCGAATCGACGGGAGTCGACAGGAATCGGCAGGAGTCGAGTGGGTGGGGGGAGCCGGCTCGGGTGACGGAGTGACTCAGTGACCAGCGAGGCGATGACGGCGTGACAGCGTGAC
>JAUNMP010000264.1 GCA_030537465.1 bacterium | reverse complement strand
GCGGGCGCCGCCGCAGCAGGCGATAGTCCGGCAACGCCACACCCAATGTCTTGAATGCCTTCGCGCGGGTAATCACGTAGCTGCCGTAGCCGCGGCCCGGACGTGCCAGACGCTTCTCAACGAGGGAGGCCACGAGCGGACGACGATTCGTCTTGTAGACGACTTCACGCGTCGTACCCTCGCCAATGGGAAACTCGTCGTCGGCATCCTTCGTGCGCAGCTCGTAGACGTTCGCGTACTCGATGAATTCGTCGCGGCTCGCGAGCGCGCGCAAGTTCGACAACAGTACCTCGCTACGCGAATCGCAGAGAGGATCGAAGATCGGGCGTCCCTGCTCGAAACGTGCCCCCGGAAGAGCCGTGCGGCGATCGTCGAATGCCGGCGTGGAACCCTCGCCCATCACCGAGTAGATCTCACCGGTGAGGTACATGTAGAGCGTCTCGATGAAGGCCTTCGAGTTGTCGTCCGCGAGATCCGGAATGGTCAACAGCGACTTGTAGAGCGCATCGATCTCGGCCGCACGCGCCGCGGCGTCCGTCTCGGAGAGGAGCCTAAGCTCGACCTTCTCCATCAGAAGCTCGAGCGCGGGGACGAGGCGTTCCAACGCCACGCCGCGATGAAGGCCGAAGAGCTCGATCTCGTGGTGACCATGATGCTTGTGCTGACGCAGGAAGTTGGAGTCATGGCCTTCGAAGACACTGACAAGTTCGTGAAGTCCATCACGGAATGCCGCGAAATCGGTCTTCGCCTGCTCGCAGAGTCGATGGAATTCCGCGTAGGAGAGGAAATGGACACCTCGCGACCCGTGATAGTAGCGAATGCCGGTGGAGATGCGCTTCCGGCTGGCGGCAAGGGCGACGGACATCTCGCGCTCGGTCCAGGCCAGCGGCTTCACACGCCATTCCTGGCCACGACGGCGGAAATGTTCCAGGGTCTGGTCGTTGCGCTCGACCATCACCACGTCGTGGTTTGCGAACTTCAATGTGCCTGTAAGCCAGTCGTCCGCGGCCGCGAGCAGACGGCACGGAACGTCGCGCTGCGAAAGTTCGAGTTTGCCGTCGACGACGTTGCCACAGAGCACGTCGTGCATCATCACCTCACCGCGCTTGAGCGAATTGAGGCGGCAGAGATCCCAGAACTGTCCCTGCAGGAGCGGCAGCGCCGCCACAGAGTGGTTGCCTGTGGTGACGGTCATCACATAGCCGGAGCCACCATTGTGGCGAAGGGACGACTTCGCGACAATCAGCACGGAGGCGTGGGCGTCGAGATGCATCCACACGCCCTTCTCGAACACAAAGGTGTCGGCGCCAACATCATACGCGCGGAAGTAGCGTTTCCGTCCCATCGCGCGCGTCACCACGGCATTCGCGCGGCTCTTCGCCGACTCGAGGATCCGGCGAAGCTGATGTTTCACGGACGACTTCATTCCTCGTCTTCTTCGTCATCGTGATGATGGTGGTGGAAATGCCCGAGACGGATCTCCTCCTTCGCGAGGAGGTCCTCGACGAAACCACCAAGCGCGTCGAGATTGGCCTCGTCCGCCGCCGCCAGGAGATTCGAGAGCGCCCGCGGCACGTACTTGCCGAACTGGGGCTGTCCCACGGAGGCGAGCCGCCCGAAGGCGCCCAGGGCCTGCACAAGGCGCTGCACCGCGCCAAAGGCGAGCTTTTCGACGGGATAGACCTTTACGAGCGCCATACGTTCGCGCTCCTCGAGCGGCGCATAGGGGTCGTAGAGCAACGAGGCAAGGTCATACGCGGCCGATCCAAGGCGCATTCCCTGGAAGTCGATGAAGGCAGGCTTGCCATCCGAACGATAAAGCACGTTCGAGCTCTGAAAGTCACGATGGACAAGCACGGGACGCTGGCGCGTCAACACATCGGCGACCGTCTCCAGGTCCGCGCGAACCTCCGTCGGCAGTCCCTCCTCGTAGCCATAGCGGGCCTTCACGCAGTAGGTCTCGAAAAGGTCACGCTCCCACTTGTAGAGGTCTGGCCCGAATGCGGGTTCGAGGACATCGCCCTCTTCGCGCAGCACGAGCTCCGTGCCCTTCTCGTGCATGGTTCTGAGGGCCTTCACAACGGGCGTGTAGAGCTTGACGAGGTCCGCGCCCTTCTTGGCTGCACGCGCCTCGAGCGCATCGCCGCCAAGATCCTCGAGCGCCACAACCTTGCGTTCGGGCAGATCCGCGAGGATACGGGGCACCGGCACGCCGGCTTTCGCAAGCAGCTTCGCATGGTGGGCATAGCGGGCGTTCTCGGGGCGCTTCGCGTCGTCGTACTCGATCGCGATCGCACGATCGTCGCCGTGCACGAAGCGCCAGAAGGTCCGATCGCTACCGCGCGTGCCGAGGAACTCGGCAGCTACGTCCGCGGGCTTCCAGCCCAATGCCTCCGCAAGGGCGGTGAGGCGGGCACTTCCGATCTGGTCGACACCCACGAGCGCCGTCGTCTCGAAGGTTCCGCCCACGAGTCCGCCCGTGACGACGCAGCCCGCGAGATCGGCGGACTCCACCAGCTTGACACCAGGGAAGAGCACGTTCGGATTCTCGTCGAACCGCTCGGGATTCAATGCGGCATGGGTTTCTAGATAGGTTTCGAGCGTACCGCAGTCCGCCCAGTAGGCGCCATCGGGATCCGCTCCGCGGACGATGTGCCCATCGGTCATCATCGCCTTCTCGTAGGCCTCGACGATGGACGAGAATCCCTCGGGCTTCACGTAGTCGAGCACCTTAGGTCCCAGCAGGGCGACGCCGCAGTAGGTGTAGGTGCCGTCATCACCGGCGACATCGCTCTTCCAGTTGCAGATATGCCCGTCAAAATCGGCCTCGATGGTACGCGGGCCAAACGCCTCGCTCATCCAGCAGCCGGCAAAGGAGCCGCTCTTTTCGTAGGCGTCCACGATCGACTGCGGATCAAGGTCCTCAATGACGATGTCGCCATTCACCAGCCAGAATGGATCCGTGCCAAGGAAGTAGCGCAACGGGTTCAACACACCACCCGTGCCCAAAATCTCGGGCTCCTCGGCGACGGTGACCTTCGCGACGCCCTTACGGTTCAGAATGTACTCGCGGACCTTCTCCGCCTGCCAGTGCGCATTGACGGCAATCTCCTCGACGCCCCATTTCTCGAGCAACGAGAGAATGCGCTCCAGCATCGGCACCCCCCACATGGGGAGCAGCGGCTTAGGCTGAACCAGGGTGAGCGGACGCAGCCGTGTACCAAAACCTGCGGCCAGCACGACCGCCTTCTTCACCTCATTCGCCTTCATGCGGGCCTCGTGATTTTGACCTCGGCGCTGCCGAGGCCGGAGACGCTTCCATATTTACGAATGGACACCGTGGCATGCTCGACGCGGGGATCGGTGAGGCAGACATCGGCCACGACGTCCGCCGCGCGCTCCAGCAGGCGGCACTTCGCGTCCTCAAGCGCCTCGCGGATGTTGCCCACGAGCAGCGCATAGTCCACCGTGTCGTCCAGACAATCCGACATCGCCGCTTCCTGGAGATCGATCTCCAGCGCGACGTCGACCAGAATCTTCTGCTCCGTCACGCGTTCCTCGGGCAGATCCCCGAGGATGCACTCGACCTCGATGCCGTTGAGCTTCAGCAGGTCCATAACTACCGCCACTGCATCCGCGGACGCTGCTGGTGCATCTTCGGCTCCTCGAGCAGAAGAGCGTACCACTGGTCGCCGATCGCGGTGTTGGAGAAATGGGCCACGCGATTGTTCGCCAGGTGCTCGCGATTTGCCTTGAGCGTCTGGTCGTCACTGTTCTCGAGTGCATGGTTGAGGGCCTTGAATGCGGCATCGATCTCGTTGCGCTCGACGAGAATCCAGGAGTAGGCCGCGGCGAGCAGCACGTTCTGGTTGTAGCGCAGACGGCGGGACCCCTTCTCATAGACCTTGGTGATCTCCTCGGTGGGCTTCTTCAGCATATGGAACCGGGCCATCTTCATCGCCGCCATCGTCGGATCGACGAAGAGGACCTTCGGCATCAGCTCGTCGACCTTCTTGAAGTCCTTGATCATCCAGTAGAGCTGGAACTGGGCGGTGGCAATCTGGCGTTTCATCAGAGGCACCCACAGGTCAAAGCGGTGGAGCGGTTCCGTCTCGGCCAGGGCCTGGACGACGATCTCCTTCTGATCCTTGGCCATCTCGGCCTGGGCGGCCTGAATGGACCCCGGCGGACGCATCTGCCAACGGGCCATCTTCGCCTGCATGCGCTTCTGCCCCGCGAGCATGACGTCCTGCACGCGCGCCATCGCGACCTTGACCTTCTTCTGGATCAGAACTCCAGCCACGATGTTCGTTACGCCGAAGGAGAGCACTCCGAAGAACGTGCTCCACCCATAGCCGAGGGCGTTTCCAAAATAAAGCCCGAGCCCCACGCAGAGGCCCAGGACGGCGGAGAGAATGAGGGTCAACATATGGTTACTATCCGTTGTCGGTCTTAGAAATCACTTCTGTTCAGGTTTCTGCGCAAGGGTCTTCTTGACCACATGGCCAACCTTCTGCATGGAGTTCCGAAGCATGAACTGAACGCTATCCTTGAGGCCACGACCCTCGTCCCCAAAGACCGCGTCGACATCCATCTCCGAAAGGTCACGCACAAGCCATTCGCTGCCCGCGAAGTTCTGCGGACAGGCCGTGTTGCGGTCGAGACCGATCACATGCATGCCGGCCGCGCGTCCCGCCGCGACTCCGGCGGTGGAGTCCTCCACCACCACGCATTCGCTGGCATCGACGTCGAGCATCTCGGCAGCCTTGAGGAAACCGTCGGGCGCAGGCTTGCCACGCCCGTAGTCCTCGGCGCCCAGCACGAACTTGACGAGACCGCCGATTCCGCAGAGATCGACCGCCGCCGCAACATCGGCGTGCGGCGACCCCGAAACCACGACGCAAGGAGCGATCTTCGCGACCTTCTTCAAGAACGCAACGGATCCCGGGACAACCAGCTTCGCCGGATCTGTCGACAGACGATCGTAGTAGGGACGCAGAACCTTCGCGTCTTCGACGGCGGTCGCGGCCCCGAGCTCGGGGAACTGGGCGTGGATCGTCGCGTGGATGTCGAGCCAGCTATGGCCGATGATGATGGGGGCAAAGGTCTCGACCGTCGTCTTCTGGCCACGGTCCGCAAGCCAGTCGACGATTGCCTGGGCCCACAGCATCTCCGAATCGACAAGCGTGCCGTCCAGGTCGAAGAGGAAGGCCGCTGGGCTCATTGACCCTTCCCGCAGCACTTCTTGTACTTCTTGCCACTGCCGCACGGGCAGGGGTCGTTGCGTCCGACCTTCGGCTCCTCGCGACGATAGGGCTCGTTCGTCTCGATCTCGCCGTCGATGAAGCGCCATTCACCGTCGATCTTCTTGAAATAGGAGCTTTCGCGGTGCTCGCACTGCTGGCCGTTCGCGGAATAGTGCGCCACGAAGGAGACATAGCCCTCGTCGTCATCCTTTCCGCCCTTGTCGGTGGCAAGCACGTCAAGCCCCTGCCACTGGGCGGAGGTCGACCAGTCGCGCGTGGTCTTCTCGTCGAACTCGGCTCGGACCTCGGGTCCGGAAGAGGCAAAAAGGAACTTCACGTCGCCGATCGCGTAGGCGCTGTAGCGCGCGCGCATCAGCTCGACGGCCGTCTCGGCCTTGCGTTCGCCGTTCAGGACAGGGCCGCAGCACTGACCAAAGGTCTTGCCGCTGGCGCATGGACAAAGTTCATCGTTTTTCATGGCCGAGATTTTACCAAAAACACGGCCAACAGGGAAGCGGCAAAGAG
>JAUNMP010000263.1 GCA_030537465.1 bacterium | reverse complement strand
CGACGGAGTCGCCGGAATGTTCAACTGAGGAGGGTTTTGCAATTACCTCTCAAGTCATTGGCGCGGGCGTTGTAGCCACGTCGATTCGGTCGAAAGATCTGCGTATGCGCAGCATCTGCGTACTTCATAAAGCCTTGGAATACGAAAAGCGATCCACACTTATACCTAAAGTCTCAATTTCATGAGAGGCCGGGGATTTCCCAGCCGGCGCGGTAGGGACGCGTGAGGAAGGCGTCCGCGGCGGCGTTGCCGAACGCGCGCTTGCCGGCGTTCCAGGCGAGCTTCGTACCCGGGAGGCGCTCGGCGACCTGTCCGACGAGGATCGTTTCCATCATGTACGTCGACCAGCCGAAATCGGCGGCCGCGGTGCGGCCTTCCAGACAGCTGTCGATGAATTCGTGGAAATGCGAGGGGCACTTCGGAAGCTTCGGCGCCTTCATCGGAGCTCCGTCATTGCGACGGATGAAGGCGGCGGCGCTCGCATGCGGCTGGAGAATCCAACCGTCGCGGCACTTGATCGCCTTGCCCTCGTACGGACGCTTCTTGGCGGGCGTCTCGCCGAAGAAGGCGTCGATCTCGGCCGGCGGACGATACTGCGCCGGCGACAGCAGGTCGGCGTCGCTGCAACCATCGAACCACTCCATCTGGAACGGCTTTCCACCCGAAGCCTTCACACCGGGCATGTTCCAGACGATGTGCGCGGCCGTCGGCCACACCAGATCCTTCACCGCCGGATCCGCAGCCGTCTCCGTCTCGGCGAAGACGTCGATGGGCGCGAGATCGTTCAGCTCCATGCCGCGCCAGACGGCGGACATGAGATGGCAGCCGATGTCCCCGATCCAGCCCGAGCCGAGGTCGCGCCAGATGCGCCAGATCAGCGGATGGTAGACCTTCGGAGCGTACGGACGCACCGCGGCCGTCCCCAGCCAGAGATCCCAGTTCAGGCTCTCGGGAACGGGCGCGGCGACGGGCAGCTCGCGACGGCGGCGGGAGAGTCCCTTGCGCGTCGAGAAATAGTAGACGTGCTCGACGGGACCCAGCGCCTGCGTCTTGAGCATCTCGACCGTCTGGCGGTCGCTCAGCATCGCGTTGAACTGCGCGCCGAGCTGCGTGACGACACCGGACTCGCGTGCGAGCTTCCGCAGAAATTCGCTCTCATGCAGCGTCTTGCAGAGCGGCTTCTGCACATAGACATGCTTGTGGGCGCGCATCGCGGCCGCGGCCACGCCCACGTGGTGGTGGTCGGGGATGGAGACGTTCATCGAATCGATGGCGTCCCCTTCCTTCTCGAGCAGTTCGCGCCAGTCGCTGTAGAAATGCGCCTTCGGGAACTCCTTGCGCACGCGGGCGAGATAATTCGCATCCACGTCGCAGAATGCGGCCATCTCGATTTTCGGGTGGCTGCGGAAGCTGTTGATGTCGCCCCAGGCCATGTTGCCGGTGCCGATGCAGGCGTGGCGGCAGAGTCCGTTCGGACTCCGCACGGCGGTGATGGCGGGGAAGGCGATCTCCTTCGTCGCGCAGCCGGCGGCGAACGCGGAGGCGAGGGAAAGGAAGTTGCGACGGTTGAGTTTTGTCTTCATATCAGTTTCCTCATAGGGAATTCACATGGTAGATTCAATTCAAGAGAGCGCATCAGCGGATGACGACCAGAGTTCCCGCCGACACGACATGCGCGAGGAGCCCCGTCTCGGTCGTCTTCAACGTCACGCGCGCCGACCCGACCGCACCAGTCGTCCGGAGCGTGAAGTCCGTCGTCGTTGCCCACGCGCCACATGACAGAAGCGGATAGTCGCCAGAGGCCGGCTTCTGGGCGAATGTCAGGTTGACGTCCATCGTCGCGGGGAACGAGACGACTGCGGATCCCAGATCACGCGCGTCGACAATTGTCCCCGAAACATAGTTGAACGCCAGATCCCCGCCCGCAACCTCGACGGTCGCCGTGCAGTCGGATGCGAACTTCGGCAGAACCGCGACCGTTGCGGCACGCACCGCGCCCGCACCGCTGACGGTGGCGTTCGTGAGGGCGGAATACCCGCGGTTCACCACGCCCAGCCACTTCCAGGCGAGGTAGGCCTCCACGCGCTCGCGTTCGGCGTCGGCCAGCTCACGGTTCCACATCAGAATCTCGCCGTGGATGGCCGAGGTGCAGGTCGTCAGATCTTTGCGTTCGCTGTTGTAGCCGTTCTCGAAGACGGTGAACGCGTAGTCTCCCGTGGGAATGACCGAGAGGATTTCGGGACGGCCGAGGAAACCGTGCGTCGTTCCGTCGACCTGCACGCCATCCAGATAGGTACGGCCCTTCGTGAGCAGGTCCTTCGAGCCCTCCGGATAGATGGGCGAGGTGGCAGCCTGCCCAATGCGCGGTACGTAATTGTGATCCTTTCCACCCGAGGCCGACGGCATCAGCGACTCGACGAACGGCTGTCCGCCGCCGTGGACGGAATCCTGCGCGAGAATGATCGTACGGCAGTGGTTCTGGACGGCAGCCTCGACTCCATCACCGTTCTTCATTTCGCGGAACATGAAGAAATTGCCATTGTTGGCAGTGGCCCATTCAGGTTTCTGCTCTGTGTTGCAGAAATCCATCCAATTCCGCGCGGGGCCAAACCGACGCGCCGAGACGTTCTTCCAAGGCGCACGCGTATTGGCGCGGATCGAAAGGCAGAAGCGTCCGTCCGCCATCCCGCCCGGACTCCGATCGAAGAGACGGGAGATGCGGCGTGCCGGAGCATGACTGGAGACATTGTCCTGTTCACGCATCAGATCCACGCGCTCCGGATCGTACCAGCCCGTGCATCCCGTCGTGTCGACCGTCGTCTCGTCGGGCGGCAGGTCCTCGCCTTCGAGCGTGAGCGTCTGCCCATTGAGATCGATCGCCCCCGCGAAACCGCCAGAGAGCGTCGCATCCGCCTCGAGCTTCACCATACCGTTCGATCCATAAACCGTAGCGACCGGCGGCGTCGGCGACACGCCTTCCGGACAGTTGTACTGCGCCCGGAGTCCCCACTTCTCGGCCAGATAGAGCTCGATGTCCACGCGCTGGGCTTCGGAAAGGTCTTGCTCGAAGAAGATGATCTCCGCGTAGTTCTGTCCACCCGGACTTCCCAACGTGTTGATTTCAACCAGCCGCTTGAGGTTGAGCGTGATGATCTGCCAGCCGCCGTTCAGCACGTTGGACTGGTCCAGCGCAACGGACGTACCGTCCACCCACGCACGCCCCTTTTCAATGGCAGCCGCGTGAGCCGTCAAGGGCGCGGAAAGATCTTTCGCCCCACGCTTGAACGACTGGGAATCCGAGCCCAGCAGATTGTAGCCACCCCCGTTCTGCGATCCGAAGACCAGGAACGCCCACATAGGCTTCAGTCCCTTGTATCCCGACCCCCACTTCGTGGTGCCATATTCGTAGAAGTAGCCGCGGGCATTCTCCGTGAGCACGCCATTCAGCGTGTAGTTCCCACCCGTCAGCTTGGGATGGGTTGTCGTCGCGCGAGACCCGACCTTCGCCGTGCCGAACGAGATGTAGTCCTTTCCGTTCAAACCTCCCAGCACACGGAACGGATGCGTGCCCGGCATGATGTTGTGCTGGTTGGGATACTGTGCGGACTGCGTCCAGGGATTGTCGTAGCGGTCGCTCCAGAACATCGTGCTCTTTCGGTCGGAACGGCGATCGTACCACCCCGTGACATAGGGAAAGCCATTCGTGTAGTAGACCGTGCCGGGTGCGAGGAGATCCGCATCGCTGTGACTGTAGTCCGGATAGGTCTTGGCATATCCCGTATGGACGGTCAGGTTCGTCACGGACTCGGACACCGCCGCATCGAGCCAGAGCGACGGCAGCTCCTGCCAGGCGACCTCACGTCCCGTCACGCGCACCGTGCCGCCCTCCACCACCACCGCCATGCGGTTCGTCGTGGGCACGAGCCGAGGAGACACGCCCTCGTCCACGTGGAGTTCCCACTTCGGATTACCTGCGACCACCGTGGCATTCCCTTCACGCGCGCGACCTTGCCCGTCGCGGGAATGGAATCGTTGAAATTGTTGAAAATCTTGTAGGAGGAACCATAGGTATACATGTAGTCGCCATACGGAACCGTCGACGAGTCCGCCGGACCTGCCACCTGGCCGACATTCCGCAGCACCGACTGTGCGCCCATCGTCTGTACCGTAATCGGATAATCCCCACGCAAATCGAGCGAACGCCCCGTGAAGGTCCCAATCTTCAGCGGTACCGAAGCCTGCACGAACGACACATAGTTCGTGTCATAGTTGTTGGCACCCTCGATCTTTTCGATCACGACAGGATTGGACTCATAGTCGGAGAGGTCGAGGTCCGTCTTGCGGACGAACGCGAATCCGTTGTCGGCCTTCTTCATGACGCCGCCCAGGCGCAACGCCGTGATGCGCGTACCAGGCAACACATTCTGGAAGGAGAAGCGGTAGTCCCGCGACGAGTTGATGCTGGAGTGGGAATAGTACGGGGGCTGACAGGCGAAGTCGACCGCGCCCGTGAAGCAGACTGGCCCCGTCAGGCGGCTCCAATTGCCATTCCACGCATTCTCCGTCGTCCAGGAACCAATCACATTCCCATACCCTTTCAGGCTACCGGCAAGCGTCGCATCCCTGGTTGCGGTGCTGATGCCAAGCGAACCGCCTGCGAGAATGACGTTGTTCGAGATGATGCCGCCATCACGCGACCAGCGAAAGTTCTCGTTGACGTGGTTCGGGAAGAAGTACAGGCAGCGTCCCTCCTTCACCGTGATCGTCGCACCAGGCGGCGTCGAACCCGGATACTGGGACAGGGTTTCGGTCGAATCGCTGAGAAAGAGATCGTAGCGGTCGAGCGTGATTTCGTTGCCGAACTTGAGGGCGTTGCTATGGACGGCGACATGGGCGTTGTCGGCGATCTCGTAGTCGAGGTCGTCCGGCATCGGATAGAGGCAGACACGGTCACGGAAGCGGATGCGTCCGGCGACCTCCGTTCCCGCGGCGTCGGTGAACTTCACCTTGTGCGGCACGTTGAAGGTCGGGAAATACGTGGACCAGTTGTAGTCCGCGCCAAACTCGACGAAATTAGTCCCCTTGATGACGAGCGTGGCGTCGTTCTTGAAGTGGAAATGATTGTGCAGGAGAAGCGGCAGGCCGGCGAAATCGGTGACATCGAGCGTCACCGTCGGCGCCGCCCCGTTCGTCGCGATGATCGCGGAGAAGAACCGATAGCGGTCGACGGACGATTTCGGCGTCAGCTTGATCGTCACGCCGTCGGCACAGCAGAGATTGAACCCCTGCGCATCGCTCTGGTTCGGATTGTCAATCGACGTGTCGACGTCGTTGTTGATCTTGATTTCCTTTACCCCGGACGGCAGCGTGGCCGAATCATACGTCACCCACGTGATGGCCTTAACGGACGCGGCAACGCATGCGGCAATGCTCAATAGCAATTTTTTCATCAGATGCCCTCTGTTAATATGAATATCAGTTTACCGACATTTCCCTTCTGCGTCAACCAGAATGCGCATGAAGATCCATGAGTTGTTAGCTTTCAGCTTTTAGCTTAGAGCTTGGAGCTTGGAGTGCTCCGGCAATGAAATATGTTGATTTGCCTTCATTGGCAGGGGGCGATCCCCGAGCGCCCCGCAATCGTTGGCAGCGTGTTTTCGCCGTGTTTCGATTGCGGACCGCGCGGGGCGCGGTCCCTACCAACACGCCCCGTATCAATAGAGGTAATTGCAAAACCCCTCGGACACCCTGTCGCCGGCCCTGCCACCCGACA
>JAUNMP010000031.1 GCA_030537465.1 bacterium | reverse complement strand
AAGATCGTCACGCCCTTCATGAACATGTCGAAGGCGGACGAATGGGCCCTCGCCGACAAGCTCGGCATCCTCGACGTCATCAAGTACGAAACGGTCACTTGCTACAATGGCGTGCCGGGAACTGGGTGCGGGAAATGCCCCTCGTGCAAGCTGCGCAACAAGGGGCTTCAGGAGTTCGAACAGCGCGCGAAGCGCAAGTAACCGCCGCGTCTACTTCGCCGGCAGGAAGAGACAGCGGTTGCCCGCGCCGAACTTGGCGACATAAGTCTGCGTCTCGGGACCGTAGACTTCGCGTTTGCCAGTGGACTCGGAGATGGTTCCGAACTGGCCGCCGGTACGCCCGATGAAGACATTGTCCGTCATCGTGGGCATCGAGGATGAACCATCTTCGTTCTTCAGTCCGCTGCAGATCTGCACCAGCATGTCGCCCGCGCAGCAGAAGGCATTGCGACGGATGACGTAGTCCTTGGCACGGTTGCGCTCGCCGTGGTACCACGCCTTGATGTGCGCACCCTCGTTGCGGTCCGGACGCTGCTCGCAGAACCCGACTCCCGCATCGAACATCAGATTGTCCTCGATCACGAAGTTCTCCATCCGGCTCCAGTTTCCCTTCTTCGCCGTGAGGAAGTATTCAACCGAGTAGTTGCACTTCTCGAAGACATTGTTCGCGTAGCGCACATTTCTCTGGTCGTAGCGCTTCTCCCCGGCCTTCTCCGGAATGTTGAACTGCTGCGTCACGCCCGCGTCGTAGACCTGCCACATGTAGCAGTTCGTCACCACGTAGTTCTCGCAGCCACCGTAGATCTCCACGGCGTTGCCGAGGCGCGTGGGATAATCGCGCCCGAAGATCGCCTCCGCCTGGATCGAGCCACCGATCCAGCCGAACTCGCAGTTGGCAACAGTGAGGTTCCGGCACGTTCCCGCCGCGACTCCGTGCACACCCACATACTTGATCGTGAAGTTGTCAATTGTCACATCCGGCGCGCCGCCGACACGGAAGCCGCTGCACTTGACGTTGAACTCGATGGACTTGAACCGCTCGCCCGGATTCTGATGGCTGTGGAGATAGACCTTCCCCGTGCCGTCCTTGTAGTAGTCGTGCCAGAAGTGCAAGTCGGTGTCCAGGTCACGATACGAGTTGAACGGACGCCCCGTGAACTTGTTGAACTTCGCCCCGGTCTTCTTGTCCGTGCGGATGACGATCTTCGTGGCGTGCTGTGCACCATCGTCGAAGACCAATACCCCCACGTCGTTGTGGCCGATGTCATAGGCCCAGACGTTCGGATTCTCGGTGCGCGTCCACTTCGTCGGGTCGGCGCCGTTCGCGGGCGACCCGTAGATGCAGGGTTTGGCGCCCCTGCCATACGCCGTGTAGGTGACGCCGGGGAAAGTCTGCACGGAACCGCGATAGACGCCGCCCCGTTCGAAGAGCACGAAGGATCCCGAGGCGATCTTCTCGCGGGCCACGCGGGCCGAGGTCCTCCAGGCCGTCTGCGGGGTCCGACCGTCCGCGGCGTCGTCCCCTGTCCGAGCCGACACATAGTAGCGCGTGGCCGCATCGGGGACGGCGATGCTTTCCGCCGCGCGGATCTCCGCGATGCGGCGATCGGCCTGGGTTCTGAACTTCGCAAGCTCGGTCGCGGCGTCCTCCCTCTGGCACTTCAGCGCAAACGGGAGACTGCCTCCCGCCAGTTCTGCGGGAATCGACACGACAAGCTCCTTGCCGATGCGGCGCGTGGCGAGCTTCGTCGTCGAGCCGACCACCGTGACGACGGCCGTGTCGGGCAGATCGCAGGCAAGGGCAACCTCTGCGGCGGGCTCCTTCACGATCGCATAGGCGACCTTTCCGTCCTTGGACTGCGTGTAGTCGACCGTCTCCGTCTTGAACGGCGCACAAATGCGCGTCGCGTAGATGGCCTCGCCATAGACCTTCAGCCACGCGCCGATCTGCTCGAGGCGCTGGCGCTGGATCTCAGGGAACGCCCCCTGCGGATCAAGGTTCACAAGCAGCAGCAGATTGCCGCCGCGTGCCACGATGTCGGAGAAATGGATGATGAACTCCTTCTCGCTCATGACCATGGACGCGTCGAAGTTCTCCATCCAGTGGTTGCCGTAGGACTTCGAGATGCCCGAGCAGGATTCCCACGGGTGCCACTTCGCGGGGTCAAGGCACTCCTCGGTGTCGCCCCACTCATCCGTGAAGAAGTCACCGCGCACGGTTCGCAGCCAGCTGCGCTTCTTCTTCGTGAAGCGTCCCTCGATTTCCTTTGGTTCGGCCTTTCCATGGCGGTCGTTGCAGGCCACTTCCTTGCGGCCCTCGGCCTTGTTGTACATGTAGGCCGCGACCTCATAGCTGCCATTCTCCGTCGCAGGCGTCATCCAGTCGAAGTCGTTCCAGAGAATGTCTGGATCATACTTGTCGATGAATTCCGTGGACTGCGGCACGATGTAGTCGTGCACGAAGTCCTTCACCGCGACCTTGCCGGAGCACTTCCACTCCATGTCGGGCGAATACGGCTGCTGGTTCGCGGGGGTGTTGATGGCGATCTTCACAGATCCGTCGTCCTGCAGCATCGGGTACTCCCACTCGCCGGCCTGCGACGTGTAGAAACCGAACTTCAGCCCCTCCGCCCGACAGGCGTCCGCCATCTCCTTGGCGAAGTCGCGGTGGGCGGACATGTCGACCGTGTCGCGGAACGTATAGGAGCAGTCCCAGAGGCAGAATCCACCGTGATGCTTCAGGAAAGGCACCACATACTTCGCGCCGCAGGCCTTGAAGGTCTTCATGAGCGCGGGCGCATCGAACTTCGTGCCGCGGAAAAGGTCGAGCAGATGGTCGCTCTTGAAGTCCTCGCCCCAGTTCTTGGCATGGTACTTCTTCGTCTTCTCATCCGTACGGCAGCGGAACTCGTACCAATCCGGATAGAGGCGCGCCCCCTTCACATAAGGACACCACGATGCGATGGACCAGGCACCCCAGTCCACGAAGATGCCGAGTTTCGCGTCGACGAACCACTCCGGGCAGGGATGCGAGTCGATGGACTTCCCCGTCGGCTTGTACTTGCCCTTCGCGTTGACGGCGTTCACCTTCTCCATCTGTTTCGCGGCGCGGGCCATCGTCTCCTCCGAATGGTCCTTCGCGATCTGCTGCAGTCCCTTCTTGTAGAGGACCGGCGTCCAGTCCTTCGGACGGCGATACCCCTCAGGCGCGGATGGGATCTCGGCCTCAACCTGCTTCTGGCGCGCAAGCTCGTCTGCCGGCGCGGCGTTGTCGTTCGTGGCGGCCGAAACGCAGCAGGCGAATCCGACCACGGAGGCAATTAGAAGATATTTCATGCGAATACTGCTCCTGGGAATCACTTGACCTCGAAGACGGCCGCCTCGTTCGGACCGAGCGTCACGGCGTCGGCCTTCACGTCGCCGCGCCACACGCGACCGAGCGTACCGTTGATCTTGACCGGACACTTCTGCTCCCGCGGCTCGAAGTTGACGCCGACCACGATCGTTGAGCCGTCGGCAGCCGGGTGCTCGGTGAAGCACACGTACGGACTCTCGCCCTTCTCGACAACGGTCTTGATGCCGGCAACCTGCGCCGCCGTACGGTAGAACAGGTAGAACGGCGTGGGATTCGCACCCGTGAAGCAGTCCGTGCGGCCAATGGACGCCGTGTCGATCGGGCTGTTCACCACGATTACCGTGCCCCTTCCGTACTTGAACTTCGTGAACACCGGCTCTCCGTCGGATGCCTTCGCGAGCACTTCGCACTCGCGGGCGATCAGCTTCGTGGTGAACGAGTCGTAGCATGACATCGCGCGTCCGTTGAACGTGAAGCTGCGGTTGATCTCCGTGCGGCAGCCATAGTCCACTTCGACGCCCGTCTGCTCGCGGAAGTGCGTGTAGCGCGCATTGCCCCCCATCACCACCACGACCGTGGCGCCCTCCTTCGCCTTCCCGAAGAACTTCTTCTGCGCGGGATAGGAGTAGCCCTTGTCTCCGCCCACGGACGAGACGATGTAGAGCGAACTATCCGGGAGCGACTGGTTCTCGGCGCCGGCGAAGACCGGATCGAGCCCCGCCTGACGGGCTAGCAGGTAGTTGCCGAACCCGGCCAACCAGCCAGCCTCCTTCTCGGGAACAACGATCACGCAGTTCGGCCTGCGGGCGGGCAGCTTCCTGAACGGCAGCGTCGCGCGGAAGTCCTGGAATTTCTTCATCTCCAGCATAATCGGCTTCGGCGAATAGTCCTGCCGCAGCAGACCGAGCTCCCGTTCGCACGCCGTGAGCGAATAGGGCGGGAAGTCAAGGACCTCCTGGTCGGAGTTGCACCACCAGAGGCAGCCCTTGAGGTCGTTCGCCCAGGCGCTGAACATCGTCGCACGCATGCCGGAAGCCGAGCGCGCGTCGCTCGCGTACTCCGTTCCGAGATTGCCGACCTCCTCCACGAAGCACGGCTTTCCACCGAGATCGCGGTAGAGGAGCGACTCCGCCGTGGGATGCAGTTCGACGCGCATCGTGTTGAACGGCTCCTTGCCGCAGCCCGGCACGTAGAGCGCGTAGGGATGCGTGCAGAGGATATCCGAAATCTCGGCGTTCAAGCGGATCGGCGCATTCGCCGTCTCGCACGTCGAGAGGCTGTGCATGCCCGAGACAACAGGACGCGTCGGGTCCTGCAGGCGAATCGCAGAACCGATGTGCTCCATCCAGTTGTAGAACATCGCCTGATCGTTGGCGCCCATGCAGTTGCACTCGTTGCCGTAGTCCCACGCGGCAATCGCCGGATGGTCCTTCAGATTCTTGACGAAGTACTTCACGAAGCGCGTCTGCCACATCACGGCCTTCGGGTCGGAGAGCACGTTCTTCTCCTCGAAGACGGCCGGCACGAACTGGCGTCCGCTCATCCAGCCCGTCACGATGCCGACGATGAGCTTGATGTCGTTCTTCTGGGCGACGTCGCAGAAGAAGCGGAAGCGCTTCAGCATCTCCTCGTCCACTCCGGCGGAATTCTGGAGCGGCTTGTTGTTCTGCAGGAAGGAACGATAGTTTCCGCCCGCGTAGCAGTCGCCCGTGAGGGGCTGGAAGTCCGACCAGAGCGGAAAGACGCGCATCACGCGCACGCCGTGCTTCGAGAGTTCGGCGAGCTCACGCTCGACCACGTCCGGTGCCCACTGGCTCCACATGTACATGCCGGCGTTCTTCGCCCAGTAGTTGCAGCCGACGAAGAACTCGCCGTCCGTGAAGATGTCCCGCGTCGCATAGTCTGCGGCGGGTTCCGCGAACGCACCACACGCGGTCACGGCCGCAGCCGCGGCAATCAAAAGCCTTTTCATGTCAGATTTCCTTCCTTGTGTGTTGATGCCGATCAGAACCAGATCGAGAACGCATTCGCGCCAGAACCACGCGGATCGTCGCCTGCGCTCATGAAGTCGCACACCTTGACCCGGACCGAGTCCGTACCAGGTTTGACAAGTTCAAGGTTCCAGGCGCCCCAGACACCCATCTGGGCAGCCGCCTCGGCGGACACTGGTTTCAGGACTGGAGTGTACCCCTTGAGGTTGATGGAATCCGGCGCAAAGATATCTGCCTCGACATCGCCCACGCGCTTCGCCTTGGCGAGCAGCAGCGGACCGCGCCAGAGCGTCGCCGCAGGGGTCTTGCGATAGTGCTTCAGCACGTCGCGGCCACCTTCCCGCGGATGGTTGTCGGCATAGCGGTTGTACATCCAGAGGGCCTGTCCTTCAGTCGGCGTCGCCGCCGGGTCATTGGGCAGGTCGCGCTCGACAAGCCGCGCGGGCATGTCGAAGGTCAACGTGTAGACACCATCCGCGGACTGCGCGACATCCATCTTGGCGCACCAGCCCGGCTTGCGGAACTTGAGCTTCGCCACCTTCGGCGCCTTGACGGTGACGACATTGCCAACGGGGTAGTTTCCGGAGATCTCGATCTTCGTCCCCCCCAGCGTCACCACGGCGTCCTGATACAGATTCACGTGAAAGACGCCCGCCCGGTCGCGCGTCACCGTTCCTTCCGCAACGTCCATCCAGGACCGCGGCACGTTGTTCACGCAGCAGTGGTTGTAGGCGAAGCCGCACTGGAACTGGTTCTCGTGGCGGCAGGAGCCGCGGACGAAGAACGCGCCGTAGTCGCCCCGGCGGAAGACGCCCGGGAGAAAGTTGTTGAGGTAGGCCGTCTCCACGCTGTCCATGTACTTGTCGTCGCCTGTGATCTCGAACAGATCGAGGTTGAGACGAATCCAATGGATGGCATCGCAGACCTCCGAAAGCGCATTCAGCTGCTTCGCCGCCCCGAGGAACTTGTCCCCGAAGCCGACGCCACCGAAGGGATTCGCCTCGGAGGCGGCAAGATTGTCACGGATGAGCTGGATCGTCTTGAGGGCACGCGCGTCGCCCGTCACGCGATGGAGTTCGAGCAGACCGTCCAGGCAGCTCATCATCTCATAGCACTTGCCCCACTGGTAGGGTTCCGGATACCAGGTCGCAAGATCCTTGCCATTGCTGGCATTGCGGAAGAAATTCGGACAGGCCCCGTCGTCTCGGTCCCAGTCCGGCAGCATCTCCATCGCGTAGTCGAGGTAGGCCTTCTTGCCCGTCTCGGTGTAGAGCATCAGGAGCGGCTTGAGAATGGACATCGACGGCAGACCATGCATCTGAAGCGTGCCGGTGTCATAGAGCTTCAGACCGCGGCGATGGAGCATCTCGATCCACTGGTCCATCTGGCGCTCGACGGACGCGAGAATCTCCTTGTCCCCCGTCGCCTTGTATGCCATCAGCATGCCCCAGATCGCGTACTTGCGGTTCCAGAGGTTCCAGCACGGATACCAGCCGTAGGTCTTGCGCGTTGCATCGGGATCGGTGATGGAGATGAGTTCGCGGTCGGTATAGGATCCGAGATAGCCATCCTTGTCCTGCAGCTTCATCAGACGATGGCATTCCTCGCGAACGAACGCGAGGAGCGCGGGATCCTGCAGGTAGTCGGCGGCGCGCGCCGTACCAAGCATCAGCTTGCCCCAGAACTCGCCACGCCAGAGTCCGCCATGCCCCTTGATGTCGTCATCGCGCGTCTCAAAGGCCTGGCGCGCCTCGCCGAAGATCTCCTTCTGGGCGAAGGCGCTCAGCATGCGTGCCCGGAAGAAGGCGTTCATCTTGTCGGCGGCAGGGCCCTTCAGGCGCACATCGCGCAGCGCGGGTGTCTCCATTGCGTTCGGCGCCATGAACGGCACGGCGGCGTCAACCGTCCCCATTGCCCCAAGAACGGCGACGCACAGCAGAATCTTGTTAATTTTCATGAACATGATTATAGCAAAAACGTGCTTTCAGCGGGCTTCCTCAACGAACACCTTGCGAAGCGCGTCGAGATAACCGTATCCGAAAATCGAATCAGGTTCCAGATACCCGCCTTCGGTCCATTCATTCCAGGAATTGACCGTGATCAGCTTCGGCATGCCTTCGGGGATGTTCGCGTCCGCCCAGTCACGGAGTTTGCGGGCATAGATCTCGAAGTCGCGCGGATTCGAATTGCGGATGATCGGTCGCGCATCCTCCTTCACGAGACGTGCATTCGTGTCCCAGCCGACGGAGAGGTTCGGGAAGTACGTCATGCCGAGCTTGTTCGCCTTCTCCTTCTGTTCCGCGAGCTTGGACATCACGAACTCGCCGACCTGTGCGAATTCGGGCTCAAAGCCACGTTTCTTCACGAACTCGCCCTCCCAGCCGAAGGCCCCCCAGTTGTAGACCGACGTCGAGTCAACCCCATATTGGGAGCAGTCGACCCCACGGTCGCCGCAGACCTGAAGGTGAAGTCCAGGGAAGCCGGCCTTCTTCACCTCGTCGCGCAGGTACTGGAGACGCGCCTTCGCGACTCCCTCGCCTTCCCACTGGATGAACTGGTTGAGGAGATAGAGCATGAACACCGGCTTGCCGTCGATCTTGTAGTAGTTCGGACGGCAGAAGTAGGTGTTGATCCAGTGGGCGACGATCTTGCGGTAATCCGCCTCGCTCACCTTCGCCGGCCAGATCACGTTGCGCTTCCCGTTCGCGAAGCTCATCTTGTTGTTCCAGAGCCCCGTCACGTTGTGGTTCGCCCACATGATGTAGAACTTCATCCGCTCGTTGTTCTTCGCCTTGAGGAAGCCGTTCTCGAGCGCGCCCTGCAGGAAGGGACGCCCACCATACCAGTACCAATCGTAGATGAAAACATTGACACCCGAGGAAACCGCCGCGTCGATCTTGTGCGCCACGTCGACCGGGTTCGACTCGTCCGTATAGCCCCAAAGCGGCTTCACGCCCCAGATGTCGCCGTCCTTGCGCTTCTCTGCCTCGTAAAGGCTCTGCCATTCGCCCTTCCCATCCGCGAAGATGCCAAGTTCGCGCCACCGCGGCTCGGGATGGTAGGCCGGCCACACGAAGGCCGCGACATCGTACTTGCCCGCGAATGCGCTCGCGGCCACCAGCATCAGAAGACCAAATGCCTTTGCTCTCATTTCATTGATCCTTTCCTTTGGATAATCGATTCAGTTCACACCGTTCCACACGGGCCTGCAATCTCCAGGCCCATCGAAAGGCCGGCCTTTCGCCACCTGCTGCAGAATCACGAGCGGATCATCGACCCACCAGGGCTCCTCCGCCTGCGGGAAGGCCTTCTTGTACTCCTCCACGGCTCGATGCCACTTTTCTCTGGCCTCAAACACATCACCATCAGATTCGAACATGCCGATTTCCCTTTCGTCCTTCAACGCCCCCAGTACCCCAGCTCCACGCCGCGGGCGTGAAGGAGTTTGGCGAGCAGCTCGTAGCCCTTCTCGTTCAGATGCACATTGAGATGGTTCTTATAGCAGAGCTCGTCCGCCACGGGGAACTCGACGACGTGCGGCCCGAAGGCCTTTCGGATCGTCTCCTTGAACTCCGCCTTGAATCCCTGCCAATAGGGAAGGATCACAAGGTATGGTGCCGTCTCGCCCCTTCTTGAGACCATCGCACGATGCTGGGCGACAAGCGTCTCGACATTGCCGTCCCATCCTCCATTGGCACCCATGAAGAAAATCTCGCAGGAGGCCTTCGGAACCCGGGCGGAGGAGGCGAACGAAACCGGCTCCCCCGCGGGAATCGTCAACTCGGCTCCGGGATTCGCCGTCCGTGTCAACCAGAGTCTGTACATGATCTTGTTCGTCGGCGTGTTCCAACGGAAGTCGGTGAAGGAAAGCGAATAGGCTCCGTCGCCGATGCGGACTGGATTGACGGGCATTTCGCGCCCCAATGCGGAAGTCAGCTTGATCCGCCTACCGTCGGACGTATGGAAGCCATTGTCCTCGTGGGAGCCGAGCTCGATGCGCTTCACTCCCGCCGGGAATCTGATAGCGGCTGTCGTCGCCAACGACACCGCCCCCTGGCGTGCCATGATCGTCACGGTGTCTTCGCCTCCATCTCCGCCATTCAGCACGCGGTAACCCGACCCCAGCAGCTTCTGCAGCTGGGCTGGGTACGCCTTGTCCCGCGGCATCGCCATGCCTTCCGTCACACTGTCCCCCCAGCAGAGGACCAATTTTTCCGCCGCTACGCACAGGCCGACGCACGCGGAAACCACAATCAACATCAACAGCTTCAGCATCTCTTCCTCCTAGTCTTCAACATGCATCTCCACCTTTCAACGGCTCTCGATCCGTCCACGGACAAGAAAAAGATCCGCTCCGCGCTGGCAAGTCGCCATGATTTCGTCTCCTCCCAGAGGAGCCAAACCATTCCAGTACATGGGCGAAGCCGCTCCCAGCGGATTCTCCACGCGGACAAATGAATTCAATTCACCAGTGGCCCCCACCTGGTTCTTCGGCATGACCCATACATGCATCTGCGTACGCGCAAGCGAATCTTTCCCGGATACAACCTCCGCGACCTGCGCCGACAGCACGAAATAGCGTTCCGTCTGAATAAGATAGGGGGCACCGCCGGTGACATTCTTCGCAAGAGACGCCGCAAACGGTTCAAATGAAAGAGGCACAGCGGCACCTTTCATCATCGAAATGACAGGATGCGCCCCCCCCTCCACACGCTCTTCGTGGGCCAGATAGAGGCGATCTTCGAAAACGATCGACGAAGGAACTCCCGCCCACGAACCTGGACGCAACAGAACAACCTCCGGTCCCTTCCAGGTGTCGCCACCATCCAAAGAGACGAAACGGGATACAGTCCTCTCAGAACGCCGTCCTCCGTTGGGAACGATGTCCGAGTAGAAGAGATGCAACGCGCCATCGGGAAGCGCCTGTACAAAGGCCTCCCAGCAGCTCCGTCCCCCCTTGACCGCAGAATCCCCCGCGACCGGCAACAGCGGTTTCACAGCATTCCAGGTCCGTCCATTGTCGTCGGAGACCGTGAAGCCAACTGAAGACGGACACTTGGGCGTCCCCTTCTTGGGGCGCAGATTGGCAGCCACGATCAGACGGTTGGGATGCGTGGGATGATCTGCCGGCAACTGCGTCAATTCGGGATTGCAGATACTGTAGGCCATCGTCCCGCCCCGACCATCCGGGCGCTCGAAGTGCGGAATCACCATCTGCGCGGAAGTCCAGTTTCTGCCCTTGTCGGAACTGTAGCGGACCACGCAGTCAAAAACGGCCGCGCCTTCCCTGGGCGTGCGAGAATAGGAAAATACGTAGCGACCGTCATCCAGCACCTTCAACCGCGGCCATTCACCACGATCAAGGGCAGGAGATGTCTCCCAGACAACCAGGGGCCCGGAAACAGGCGTCGGCGGAGGCGTGGTCGCCGCCTCGCGCGCGGCATCAAGCACTTCCTGGTGGATTCCCCGCAGAAACGCATAGTCGAGCTTGACGATTTCCCGGTCGAAGGTGACGAAGCCCCCCAGCTCCCAGAACTGGTCAATGGCCTCGGTGTAGACGCTCCCGCCGAGCCCTGCCCGAATGAGGTCGGGAAGCGGCTTCATCAGATCGGCATAGCGGGCCTGCTGTTCACGCCGCCAGTTCGGGTCGGCTACAGGACGCAGCCGACGTGGCTTGCCCTTGGGATCCTGGACATGCCCTTCCAGAGAGACCCCCATTCCACCAAATTCGCCCAGGAACGAAACCCTGCGTCCGTTTGCGGGATGCATGCGGGCATCAGGGTAGTGATGAAGGTCTATGCAGTCTGTATAGACAGTTTCATCTGCGACATCGGCATAGGCCCATTTCGTATAGGGCTGGACAAAACCACCCTCATAGTCATTCCAGCCCGAAGGTCCGTTGATCAGGCGGGAGGGATCGTAACGGCGCAACCACTTGTTCGCGTGACGCGTCTTGTCCGCTGAGGGCTGCCCCCATCCCTCGTTGAAGGGAATCCACATGACGATCGAAGGATGGTTGCGCAGATGGTCGACGCAGTCCTTCAATTCCCGGCGAAAGAAACCATACCTGACATTGGAATGGGACAAATCCCCCTGACGCCTGTCAGCTCCAAAAGACGGGACATCCTGCAGCACCATCACCCCAATGCGGTCACAGTGGGCGTAGAATGCGCGCGGCTCGATCTTGATGTGTTTGCGGATTGCATTGAATCCCGCCTTCTTGTGGAAGTCAACGTCGAATCGGCAGGCACTCTCCGACGGCGGCGTGAGCAAACCATCCGGCCACCAACCCTGATCCAGCGTCGCGAGCAGATAGGTGAATGCGCCATTGACTGCCACGCGCCGGATCCCCTTCGCATCGAGTTTCGTCTCAACCTTCCGCATGCCGAAGTAACCCCTGACACGATCCTCCTGCCCATCGGCCAACACCTTCAGATCAAAATCGTAGAGGTTCGGCTCATCGCAGCTCCAAAGACGAACAGGGGCAGGCAGTTTCAGCGTCGCGGACTCGCCCGCTGGAATAGTCGCCACAGCTTGAGACTTGTTCTTGAAGAAGACCTCCACCCTGACCTCGGCGTCACGGATTCGCCCCCGCACTTCGGGCTCAATGGCGACCGTTCCAGAATCAACATCCGTCTTCACCCAGTAGTCCGCAAGATACGTCTCTGGCACCTCTTCCAGCCAGACACCGCCGACAATCCCGCTCGAGGCGCCGAAGAAGCAGGTCCAGAGCTCCAGAACCTGCTTGCCCGTGCCGCCAATGTGCGCATCCGTCGGATCCCACACGAGGACCTTAAGCTCGTTCTCGCCAGGCTTGAGTAAATCGGTGACATCGCAGGAAAACGGCACATTTCCACCTTCGTGCGGCACGTCCATCGCTTCCACGCCATTGACGAAAACGGAGGCACGAAAATCGACACGCTCAAAGTTGAGAATCGTACGATGTCCAGGTCTGGGCCGTGCAGAGAATGTCCGCCGATACCAGATCTGCTCCTCTGGCGTCACACGACGCCGAACGCCGGAAAGCGGGGACTCGATCGGGTACGGCACGACAATCTTTCCCTCCCAGGCTTTCGGCTCATCCACGGTGACGGACGTGACGGCATAGTCCCATTGACCGTTCAGGGACGTCCAGTTCGTGCGCACCAGCTGCGGACGCGGGTATTCCCGCCATGCGTTCTCCGGCGTGACGGAACGTCCCCAGGACGTTGTCAGCGCATTCGTACAGACCACTTCCATCTGCCGAGCCGCCACCGTCGGCAATAGGGAAGAGACCAGAACACCACAGAGGACGATACTCGCGTGTAAATCAAACATGGTGAAATTAGAGCAGGTCAAGGGGTGTTGCGATGCTGTGTCACTTCATTTCGAAGAGAGCGGTGTCGGGCGAAGCGAAATCATAGGTAAACTCGTCCGTGTTCTCGGCCACAACGCGGTCCGTCATCAATTCGACGACCTTCGCGCAGCGACGCGGCAGATGGAGGGTCTTCGCCCCGCCTTCCTTCACGTGCACGGAGAAGAAGCGTTCGTTGGCGACGACGGGAACGGGTTCCTCCGTCCAGAAGTGGACGCCCGCCGTCCGCGCCAGCACGCGCAGTTTATCCGTCGTCAGATTGCGATAGTCGTAGGCATAGATGCTCAGCCAATCTTTCTGTACCGTCATCGTCACGTCCTTCGTCTTGAACGGCACACCCGCCCATGTCCGCACGCGCGCCGCATCGAGCGTCTTCCCGTCGGAGACGCCCGGCGCATACGTCCACACGACCATGCGCCCTTTCTGGCAGACCTTTTCCTGCAGCACCTTCGCCTTCTCCGGCGTAATCTCCCACGTGGCCGGGAGCAGGATCATCCGATAGCGGTCGAGGTTGATCGCATCGAGATCGTTGAACGAACACACGTCGTAGGCGACGCCGAGGCCGTTGAATCGGTTGCGGAGCTCCTCGCCACAGCCCAACGCGGGCTTGAATCCATCCGGACACGTTCCCCACGGATCGATCATCGTGTAGGCGCTCTGCGGATCGCAGACGAGCAGCACGTCCGCGGCCGACGGCGCGTCCACGCCCGCATAGCGCTTCTGGATTTCCGCCAGTTTGGCGATCCGCGCGTGGACGCCCTCGTCCTTGTACATGTTGCCGTACATGTCGAACCACCACCAGGACGCATTGCGGACGAAGGCGAACGCGCCCTCGCGCACATTGCCGGCCTGCGTGTCGCCCAGCGTTTTCCAGTACGGACGCCAGAAGCGCCACGGTGCCGTGAGCGAATGCGGCCAGCAGTCGATTTCATGCAGGAACCGCTTCCCGTGGCGGCGGAAGGTTCCCTCGACCGTCATCGTCCCCGTGCCAAAACCGATGGGACGATCGGTGTAGGTCGACGGCGAGATCGCGAAGTCGAAGTCGGGCGACGCGGCCACGCGCTCGTAGTCCAAGTGGCAGAACGCGGAGAGATGCTTGTTGCAGATGTTGTAGTAGCCAAAGAAGGCGCCGATTTCGCGCTCCTTCCCGAGCCGCTCCCGAGCCGTGTGCGCGCAGTCGAGAAGCGCATCGGCGACGATCCAGTTGTGGAACTTCCAGTAGTCGATCTTCTCCGACTCCGTCGCCGGATCGTACATGACGTTCTCGAAGGACGCCACGGCGAGATCCGTCTCGGCCGGCACGTGCGGCGCGTGTTTGAGTCCCCTCTCGGCGCACCACTTCCGCCAGGCCGCGTTCTTGACGCGGCTGGAGCGCCCCGCCTCCTCTTCAAACCATTCGGTCGTGTTGCCCGCCATCAGCACGTAGGCGCGCACGCGCCCAGGATAGCGACCTTCGACGTGGTCGAGAAAGGCCCGAAGGTAGTCCTTCGTCACGGCGCGCCAGTCGTCGATCGCCGCCACGTGGGAAATCGTGTCGAAGCTGTCGAAGAGATAGTCGCGCGCGAGCCAGCGCGGCGTGTTGAGGTCGACCATGCAGATGAACTGCGCGTCGGGACTGACCTTCAGAAAATCGTCCACCTGCGCCTCGAGCGGCTTCCAGTCGTATTTGCCGCGCCCGAGCCAGACGGGCGGATAGCTCGTGTAGGGCACGCCGAGCTTCGAATCGGTATTGCAGACGCCGAACGCCCGCAGCGGAATGCCCATCTTCGCGAATTCGGCCGTCTCCGCCAGCTCCGGCTGGAACGAACGATACGCCACGAACTGCGGATGCGTATAGGTCGAGGCACAGAGCGACATCGCGCCGGCGACCAGAAATGCAGAACAAAGAACTTTCATCACAGGCACCTTTCACTCAGTGCGGCTCGATGATCCTGGCATAGGCCGGATCGGTGGGGAATCGAACGACGATCGAGCGCGTGAACGTCGGCAGCGCCGGTGCCGGCACCGATACGGTCTTGTCCTCCCAGGGCAGATAGCACGAGAACGTACAGTTGGCGAACGGCAGACGTTCCCCCTGGACGGTCTGAGGCGGCACGCCTTTCTCGACTTCCGTCTCCCACGTGCTCTTCTTGTCGCGGCACCAGATCACGGTGGTCTTCTGTCCGCGGAGGCCATAGACGCGCAGACGGGCCGTCTCGGTACGGAACGGACGGAAATGTTCGGCGGCGGGATCCAGGCCATCAATCGCCTTGGCAAAGCGCGCGAAATGATACCAGAGATCGTTGGCGTCAATATAGGAATCCCAGTGCCAGAGCTGTCCGCAGCCCGCTCCGCCGGCGAAGAACGGCGCAAAGAGCAGATCGTGCATCATCGTCCCCTGCTTGTCGAGCTTGTAGAGATGCGAAGCCCCGGCGTGATTCGCCTCCACGGCGCCCGTCTCGGCCAGCACGGCGGGACGGTCCGGACGCAGCTCGCGCATCTCGCGAATGGACTCCGCCGCCAGCACGTCCAGGGGGCCTCGGCACACGTCGATCTGCGCCCCGGGGTCCAGATAGCGATGGATCTGCATGTACGCGTTGAGGTTCACGCCCGCCATCTGCTCGTAGTGTCCGTAGGCGGCCGGACTCGAGTAGCTGCCCAGATTCTGCGTGACCATCTGCTTCGGGAAGAGGCGCGCCAGTTCCGCGAGAATGCGGTCGCTCCAGGGGGCGTAGTCCATCACCCAGCCGGCGGCGTTGATCTCGTTCCACGGTTCCCAGCAGGCCATCGACGGCGAATCGCCGAAACCGAGCTCCTTCAGGTGGTTCACGCGGTCCAGGTAGATCTTCATGCACTGTTCGCGCGTGAAGAAATCGTGCATCGTATTCGAATAGGGCGCGTAGAGCGTGCGGTTTGCCCAAGGCTGCCGCGCATTGGAGGAATCCGCAAGCGTGCTGCGGAAGTGCTCCAACGTGAATTTCACCTTGATACCGAGCTTCTCGCACTTCGCCATGACCCGCTTGAGCACCTCGTCCGCGGCGGGATCGAACACGCCCGCCTCCTTCGGCATCGTCTCGAAGGCTCCCGCGCTCAACCAAATGCGGATCCAGTTGCCGCCATTGGCCGCAAACTTCTCGAGCCACCCCTCGTAGCGGAGCAGACTCGCCTCGTTCCCCCGGTGTACGCCGGAGACGAGATTCACGCCAACGGGAACGAATGTGCGGCCATCCGCCGTCTCGAAATAGTGCGGATCAACCCGCGAGACATCCACGACCTTCGCGGGCGCACCCATCACCGCACATCCGCAAAGTCCTAGAAGCGACAAAAAGAATTCTTTCATGACGCCCATTATGCCATTTCACGCAGTTCCCGTCAAAGGGATAATGGAATCGATCAGCGCTGGAGAGCCGGATGTTCGTGACGATGGTTCATCTTCAAAGACTTGATGACCTCAAGTGTGTGCGGCGCAACGTTCGTCGCGGGATTCGGCCAGATGGGGACAAATCCCAGATCCGGGAAATGATACTTTTCGTGGTCTCCGCCGCCGAACGCCACGTATTGCGGAAGTTTGGGCACGCCCTTCTTCATCCGCGTCTTCAGGAGCTCGAGATGGTTTGAATAGACGGCACGGGGCAGACAGCCCTTCTCCTGGCAGATTCCCGCGGCGATGCCCACCACCTCGGCCAACATGCCAAGCGTGCGCTGCACGCGAACCGCCGCAAACGAGCCGTGCGAAGTGCTGATGTCGCGTCCCGCCAAGAAGAGATTGGAGCAGTCCTTCGCATAGAGGCAGCGATAGGGCACGGCAACCGGCGCACCGAATCCGCGATGGTAGGCACAGGAGCGGAAAGGCTCCTTGAACTGCTTTGCATTGTCGGGGTCGGGGAAATGGAAGTCGATGTCCCAGGTGATGACCGCCGTGCCGTCCTCGAACGTGCGCTGGCTCTCGAGATCCGATTCCGTCAGCACGTAGTCGCCGACGACACGGTAGCTCTCGCGCTTGCCACCCACGGGGGAGATCCATTCAATAGCCACATTCGCCCATTTCGCCCGCTGGGCACCGTGGTTCTTCATGTAGCTCCAGTTCGAGAAGATCGCCAGCAGACCGTAGTCGCGGATTGCCTCCGTGTCATCGGCCATATCGCGATACTGTCCCGCCTCCTGCCACCAAGTACCGCCCCGGACGTAGTGAACTTTTTCCTCATCGAACGGCAGCCCCCAGTCGATGTCGGGGAACGGCACGGGAGACGCCGCGCGACGTGTCGTCCACTGGATGGTGTGGCCCATCACCTGCCGGTCCGCCACCTCCGGCGCACAGGCCTCGTTCCAGCGGGCGCGCGCCTCGCGTCCGTACATCGTCTCGCATCCCGCCAGACGGGCGATGACGCCATCGCCCGTGGCATCGCAGAAGAGCTTCGCCCGATAGCGCGTCGGCCGGGCCGTACGCGTGTCACGCGCGAGCACGGCCGTGATCCGTCCCTCCGCATTCGTCTCCACCGCATAGACCGAGGTGTTCAACTTGAGCCGTGCCGTCTGATCGGAGAACGTGAAGGCATTCGCCTTGCGGTCATCCTCGTAGAACGTCGCAGGCAGCACGCAGTAGTCGCCCCGCACGGGGAGGATCTCGTCCAGCACGTTGCCGAGCGCCGGATAGGGACCGACATGCATATAACCGCCCGTGGAGACGCGGATTTCCGAGGAATTGCAACCGCCCAGCATCGCGCGATCCTGCAAGAGGAGCGTCTTCAGCTTGTAGCGCGAGGCCGCAAGGGCCGCCGCGCAACCGCTGACACCGCCACCCACGACAATGAGATCGTATGCTGCAGGATCGTCGACGAGAACCGACGGCGGCGGCGTTTCAGAGGGAATCTCGCCAGACGAAGCGAAGAAGAGCGCGTCGCAACGACCGTTGAAGCCTGTCAGGTCATGAAGCGCCACGCGATAGGCGCCTGCGGCGAGTTCGGCTTCACCGGCCGCGACCCAGTGCCAGGCCTGTCCTTCCGTTCCGACCTCGCCGCTCTTCCAGTCGCCAATATGGATTTCAAAACGCCCAGGCGCCGTACCGCGCCCTTTCCGCCACTCGGCCGCCCAGTCGCGCGTCCTCGCCCATACCCTGAAGCGCCCCGTGGAGGGGATCTTCACCGTCGTTTCTGCGTCCGACACGGGTACGCCGTAGCCGTGCGCCATGAGATACGACGACCCCTGCTGGCGCATGGACTGCGTTTCGACGGTCCATCCGCCCAATGTCTCGAAGCTCTCGCATTCAACCCGCACCGTCGCCGCCAGTGCGACCGCGGGGGCCACCAGCACCACCAACATCGCCTTCGCCTTCATCTTGCCTGTCTCCTTCTTCGCTGCCAACCCATTACGCGGGGCAGAGCCCGCGATTCAGGATAGCCCTACCCCAATGCAGCCCCCAGATTACAATCTCCACTCGAGCCCTGCCCTGATTCGCCAGCTCCACACTGTCCTGAATCGAGGGCTCCGCCGTCTCCCCGCGCGCCCTGTCCTGAATCGCGGGCTCCGCCCCGCGTACTCGGCGCGATCTGCCACGCCCTTTCATCATGCCAGTAAACGCCAAGGCCTTCTCCGGCACAGGCGATCTTCACAATTTCTTCATTGAGCTGCAAACACGCCGAACGGCCGAATTCACTCTCATCATTCCCCTCGGCCAATTCCAGGAAACGGCCCTCCTGCAATGGTTTCAAGTAGCGCGAATCAGGCCGATGTCCATTCTTCATGCAGGATGGCAGCACATGAATGAACTTCGCATTCTGATTCTTGAGCAGCATATCGCGCACGGCGACCTCGCCCGGGCTGATGAAACCCGAAACAATGGTATAGCCCGCCCGCACGGCATCTTCCATTCGTGCGACAATCTTGCCGATGTCGCGTGTTTTTCGCGCCACACGCAAGGAAAGCAACTTGTTGCCAGCATCCAGAAGCGCGACGTTGCCCATCCCCTTCCAGAAATCTTCGGTATCAAGGCGGGGTGAATCAAGGGGCTCTCGGATGCGCATGAATTCAGGCTGATTGTACATCAACTCATACTTCAGCGCATTGTATTTGATGTAGCGCGTCACGGCGTCGATGAAACGCCGCGAGACGCAAATGCGATCGTGATACCCCTGCTGCCAAATCGTCGACATTCCCAGCGACTTTCGCGCCAGCGTCGTGGTGAAGGTTTTGAATTTCCGCATCGCCGCCCCCAGCCGCTGAAGCTGCGCCCGATTGGCCGATTCCCGCTCCCAAGCGCGGGCTCCGCCCTGTCCTGAATCGCGGGCTCCGCCGCCTCCCCGCGCGCCCTGTCCTGAATCGCGGGCTCCGCCACCTCCCCGCGCGCCCTGTCCTGAATCGCGGGCTCCGTCCCGCGTAAAAGGAGGGAGATACAGGTTGCAGTGCAGATGATCCGGCATCAGTTCATGCTCGAAGAGCCTGATTCCGGGATTGAAATCGGGGATCACCTCCAACGCTTGGAAAACCTGCTCGCCCAAAGCCGAGCGCTCCACCTGCGCATTTCTTACTCGACCGAAAAGCGAAGCTCTCGGCTCCGTGGCCATCG
Organism: bacterium; assembly: GCA_030537465.1. Lineage (GTDB taxonomy): Bacteria > Verrucomicrobiota > Kiritimatiellia > RFP12 > UBA1067 > RUG572. Next base: position 14,734 of record JAUNMP010000031.1, on the reverse strand, counting down.
TAATAAAAAGCGACACGCCTTTCGAGTAGTCATAGCCGTGAAATCGGCGATAGTATGTGATCTGCTTCTCCATCCCGCACTGTCAAGAAGTGTTTTAATGCCTATGCAAGATTCCTCAACAAGAAGTATTCTAGCACATTTTAGAGAGAAACGCCCCTGTCAAGGGCTGCCATCGATGCAGTTGTGCATGAACTGACGGATCTCCGCCGCGTCGACGTTCCGAAGCGAGATTCCACGCGTTGTGGCGAGATGCGCGGCCACACCGGCCGCCTCGCCGAGCTGCATCATCGTGCGGCTCAGGCGGCAGCTCGATGCCGCAATCGCGCTGAAGCTCGCGGCACGCCCCGCGATCAGCACGTTCTCGGTTCCGAGGGGCAGGAGACAGCGATACGGAATGCCGTATTCCTCTTTGAGCTCTCCACTCGGGCCACCCCCGCCATGGTTGTCCATCGGGTGGTCGGCGATCGCGATGATATCTGGATGCGTCTGTTTCGACAGCCCCGCGATGAGATCATTCTGGTTCAGAACGTATTCGCCCCGCACGCGACAGGTTTCCCGATAGGCGAGCACAGGCGCAATCGACAGCAGGCGATAGTTGCGGAATTCGGCATAGGTCGTCTGCAACCAGTGCCATTCGGCGTACACGCGCCGACGGCACTCTGCGTAGGCCGCCTCGGCTCCCAACGCCACAGCCTCCTCGCCCCTCATCGTGGGAAGCATATTCAGGCCAATGTCCCCATTGGGATAGGTGGTGGCGAACACAAGAGGGAAACGCCCCCACCAGGATCTCTCCGGAATATCCGCGGGCAGCGGCTCCACGCCAGGCGTCGCGGTGGGTGTGATGCGGAACATGAGCGTCGCGCCATTGAGGTTCGGAAATGGCGTTTCAGGCGCGCCCGGCTCGTTGAAGGCCGTGCGCGCGTCGCGTCCAAACATCATCGTGCATCCGAGTTGACGGCAGAGCACGCCATCGGTCGCGTCGATGAAGAGCTTCGCCTCCAGGCGACGTCCATCCGAGAGCGTCACGCTGCGGACCCGACCATTCTGCGCATCGGCCTGCACGAAGGATACGTTTGTCAGCGTCGTGCAGCGCCCCGTCTCCTGCAACATGTCTTCCATGACGCGCGCCATGCAGGTCGGCTCGAAGATGACGCCGTGGCAGTTCTCGCGGAACCACGCCTCCTTCCCCATTCCAGGACCATGCCGCAGCAGTGATTTGGAATAGGGAAGCGACTTGTCGATCTTGAGCAGCCCACCCGGGAACGCATACGGTTCGGACGGCTTCTTCCACATGCAGTGGCGGTCGAAGACGTAGACGCCCGCCGCGTTCGGAATCTTCTCCAGGCGCTGATAGACACGGTACGGTAGGCCCGTCCCGCCCATCCCCGACTCCCAGTTGTTCACGCCCGCGAACGTGGACGTGCCACCCAGCATCTTCTCCCGCTCGACCAGCACGACCGAACTGCCGAGATGTGCCGCCGACCAGGCCGCGGCGAAGCCCGCACTGCCGCCACCGATGACCGCCACATCCGTCGTCATGGCGACGAGGGAACCGACCAAAGTCAGAGAGGCAAAGGCAATGGGAATGCGGCGCATGAGGTCTAACGGGTGACGATGGCGGACCTAGCGGGAATTGTCAATCCGTCCTGCCAGCCGGCCACACAGAGCGCGACATCGTCCACCCCCATCGCCTTCAGCTTCCGGAGGAAGGCGAGCGTCTGTGCGAACGAGTAGTTGCAGACAGGCGCCTTCTCCGTTTCGGGCGTGTAATCCACGTCGTGCCGGGGATCCTTCCATTTGTAGGGCTTGCAGGCATGTCGACGGCGCAGGGCGATCGAGTTCGCGAGCTTGCGGAGATGCGGTCTCCGAACGGCGCGTTCCCTCAGCGTCTGCACAGGACGCACCGCGGATTCGCGGGCGACGACGTGTTGGCGGTACCGCTTCGCGATCTCAACATATCCCGCGGTCTTGTCCAGCTCGTAGACGACCACCGAAAGATCTTCGTAGACGTTGCCGAATGCGGTCTGCTCGATCGTCCAGAGGGGCGCCATTTCATAATGCCCCTTCTGGGCGGCGATGCGGACATTGAAGTCGAACCGCATCCCCTCGACGACGGCGAGGAATGCGCCACGTGGCGTCCGCATCGCGTAATAGGGATGATCCAGAAACCTCGCCCAGCAGCCGAGGCTCATGTTGTCCCGGTCGAAATGCCCCAGCACGCCGCGTCCATAGAGCCAGAAGCCCTCTTCGCCCTTCTGCGCCTGGGCCCGGTCGAGAACGAAGGACACGCTCCTGGCGTCACGGGCGACTGCGGCCGGCAGCATGTAGCGGACGCCTCCACCCGCTTCGCGCACACCCTCCAGCGGAACCTCTCGCGTCGCCCCGTCCTTCCCGACAATCTTGGCATGGTCGGCCGCAAGGGCGCTCTGCACCGCGCAGGCCGTGATCACCGCCCCAAGAATGACAATACAACCTCTCATGGGCTCCACTCCTTTTCTCCACCCGGAATCAGACGGGAATCTGAAACGCCTGCGAATGAATCGGCTTTCCACGACGGCCGAAGCACTCGAGCGGCGTCACGTCGAACCGCACCTGAGCGCCCTTCGGGAAGGCCGAAAGCGCGAAGACACAGGCGCCGGCGCGACCGGTCTTCGACTGCGGCACATGGAAGTCGGGGGCGAGCACGCGACGCGTCACGGCGGCCATCTCCACGTCATCCGCCAGCACAACGGCCTGAACCTCGTATTCGAACACACGGCACTTCTCGCGCGTCTCGGCAGCGGGGAATCTCACCTCGAGCTGCGTCGGCGTAGACTTCTTGCCGTCCTTGCCGGGCTTCGGCTCGACCAGCGCAACCGTCGCCTGGGCACCCGGCGCGAATTCGGGCGCGATGCGGACGGGCTTTCGCTTCGCATAGACGAACGGCTGCTCGGCGGCCTTGCCGACCGGCAGGATCCAGTCGTCACCCAGATTTTCGTCCCAGACGAACTCATGGCGCTCGATGCGGATGTGGTCGTCGCAGACCGTGAAGAGCATGCCCTGCTTGCCGTCGGATGTCGGCATCTGGGGCATTTCGTGCCCCCGCCCCTCGCGAATGCCATAGTTGTTTCCGCCGCGATGCGCATTCTCGCGGAAATTGTAGTCGAGCGAGGTGTAGGAAAGCGAGCTCGTGCCGATGGAGGTGAACGCGCCCTGCCAGACGGTCCGTTCATCGGTGAGCGTGTAGTGGGAATGTCCGGACAGCGCGATTGCGTTGCGGAACGGCGAGAGCAGCCGTGTGGACGTACCGTCGTCGTGCCCCCAGGCCCAGGCGCCGTAGCACGTGTCCTTTGGATGGGGATGCTGGAAGTAGAAGAACGGCTTCGCGGGATCGATCTCCTTTGCGTGCTCGGCAAACCATGCCTCACGTGCAGAAAGCCCCGGCCAATGCGCGCCGACAAAGGTATACCCGTTCACCGTCTTGGAGAAGACCGGCTGGTATTCCTCATGGAAGGCCTTCTCCCAGAATCCCCTGGGGTCGAACATGACCATGTTCTTCGCCCGCTCCGCGTCGTCCGCGAAATTCTTCTTCTTCCAGTCTGCCACGCAGTGGTTGCCGTATTCCAGCAACTGGGCGACAGGACGGCCCTCCGGCGTCTTGTTGTCGGGGAACACCTGGAACCAGGCGTCCGCGACCAACTGCAGCTGGGAGACGAGGCCATGGTCCGCCATGTCGCCAGCGACGAGCACTGCGTCCACCCCCTTCGCACGATACCACTCAAGGGCCTTGATGAACACCTTCTGCGACACTTCGTCGCGAACGTGGATGTCGCTCAGCACGCCGACCTTGAGCCGAGGCGTCCCCATCACGGAGCCGGGAGCTGCGGCGAAGATGCGACGAGCGCCAAGAGCGGCGACGGAGAGGGAGCCAATCAGGAAGTTCTTGCGGGTCATATCGGGTTCCAGGTTTAAAGTTCCAGGTTCAATGTTCAAGGTTCAAAGTTCCGGGGGCAGGTTCCGGGTTCAAAGTCCAAGGGGCTGAAGCTACTTGATCAGCGCGGCGATAATCGCCATCGAGGCGATGATGGCGGTGGAGGCGAGGAACGTCCAGAGGACGCCCAGACCGACATCGCGGCCCTTCGCGCGAACAAGGCTCTTGAAACGGGTCTGGACCTCGATCGGCTCCGGCTTCGTCACAAAGGTCGCAACAAGCCAGCTGACCGTCGTCACGCCCACGCCAATGAGGAGCTTCTTCCAGGAGACGATCGGCGCACAGCCGCAGTTCGGCAGCACGACATCCAGAACAATGGCCGTCGTCAACGCGGAGAGAATACCCACGATCTCGCTCCAGGCGTTGATGCGCATCCAGAACCAGCGCAGCAGGAAGATCGGACCCGATCCCGCGCCGATGAGCAGCATCAAGTCGAAGGCCGTCTTCGCGCTCGTCAGAAGCGGCGCGATCAAACAAGCGAGAACCATGAAGACGACCGTCATCACACGCGCCGCCCAGATGAGCTCGCGATCGGAGGCCGTTGGACGCATGAAGCGCCGATAGAAGTCGTTCACCACGTAAGAGGCCCCCATGTTCAAGTGCGCGGCGACCGTCGAGAAGAGCGCCGCCATCATCGACGCCACCACCACGCCAAACCACCCGGGCGGAACCTTGGTGAGCATCGCCGAATAGGCCATGTCGCCGCCGATCAGGCTCGACTCCACATGCGGAAACGCCTTCTGGATGTCCGAAAGCTGCGGAAAGACGATCAGCGAGCAGAACCCGACAATGTACCACGGCCATGGACGAATCGCATAATGGATGAAATTGAAGAATAGCGTACCGCCGACGGCATGCTGTTCGCTCTTCGCGGACATAATGCGCTGCACGATGTAGCCGCCGCCGCCCGGCTCGGCGCCCTGCTTCCACACGCCCCACCACTGCACGGCCAGCGGAATCACCAGCACGGCGAACACGGCGTCCGTATTGGAGAAATCAGGGAAGATCGAGAGCTTGCCCTGCAATGCGGGATGCGCGGCCATGCCGGCGAGACCGCCGACTTCGGGAAGCCCGAGCGCATAGAACATCGCCGCAAAGGCGCCAACCATGATCACGATAAAGAGGAAGAAGTCCGTATAGACAATGCCGCGCATTCCGGCCAGCGCGACATAGACGATCGAGAAGATGCCTGTAAAGAGCAGAATCGTCGTCGACGAGCAGCCGAAGAGAATCACGCCGATCTTGAGTCCGCCTAGAACCACTGCGCCCATCACGAGCAAATTGAGGATGACGCCCAGATAGACGCCGCGCAAGGCGCGCAGAAAGACGGCCGGCTTGCCCGAATAGCGCAATTCGTAAAACTCGACATCCGTTGTCACGCCCGTCCGCACCCAAAGCTTCGAGTAGACGAACACGGTGAAGACGCTGGTGATGAGAAACGCCCACCAGACCCAGTTGCCGGCAAGACCGTCCTTGCGGATGATCTCGGTGAAAAGATTCGCCGAATCCGTCGACGTGCAGGCCGCCGTCATCGAGAAGCCGAGCAGCCACCACGGCATCGAGCGCCCCGCCAGCAGAAAGTCCTTCGACGTCCCTCGGTTGAAAAACGTCGTCACCAGAGGAATCGCCACGACGATTGCGAAGAAGATCGCAACCATCCACCAGTCAATCGCCTTCATCAGCATAGAACACCGTCCTTTCGCGCCTGTTCAAAACACGCTAAAGGCATGCGCGTCGACCCGGCGCCCATCCAGCCGCCGTTGACATCCATCATGCCGCCGTTGATGATCAATCCCGCGCCCTCCGCCTTCTCGAAGTCCGGGTTGATCGGGTAGATCTGGCCTCCCCAGCCACGGCATTCGACGACGGAACTGTCGCCAATCCACGGCAGCTGGTTCTCCTTCTTCGCCCCCGGCGTCAGATAGGGTCCGACAATCATCGGAGACGGCGCGGTGTACCAGCGGCCATCCACCTTGATGCCGTAGTCGACGCCGTTTCCGCCCGCGGCGGTGATGAGTCCGCGAACGCCCTTTTTCTCGAGTCCGAGCAGCAGCGCACGGCTGGCGGCCTGTCCGAAATTATGCGTGAAACGACCCGTCGTGGCAAAATAGTCCAGGAGTTCATGCGCATTGGAGCACTTCAGGCAGTACGGGATGATCGCGCGCGTGAAGAGCGGATCAATGGCGCGTTGGGACGAATGCAGTTCGTCGCCCATGCGGATCGCCTCGTCCAGCAGCGCTTTCAGCGGGAATCCGCCCGCGTCCTTGAGCACGGAGACAAGCGGCGGGAAAAGCGTCTCGCGCATCCACTTGAGATTGGCTGCGATAGGTTCCGAATAGACGCCCCAGCCGCAGAATCCGCCGCCGAACTTGCCTTCCGCAGGGAAGAGTCCCGCCCGCGAACCGAATTCCCGATCCTCGATGATGAGCAGGGGCACGGACTTCGTGATAATGCCGATACCGGATCCGTTCGTCGCGTAATCGAAGGCGGCTTCGCATTTGACCTCGCCGCGCTCGAGCAGCTGAACAGCCTCGGCTTCGGTCTTCGCCCACCCTTCCATGTAGCAGGCGTTCACCATGCAGCGCTTGTGGAGCGGACACATCCGCGCATATTCAATCGGAGGACCCGAATGGAGAACCGTCTTGTCCGCCAGTCCCAGAAACTCGCCTGCCGGCAGCACATCCACCCAGTAGGGATCGCCCGCATGGCGATATTTAGAAGAATCGTAGACCATTCTCAATCTCCTCCAATCAGAATTCCTTCAGATGCTCCGACACCGTGTGCAGCGCCAGGAACAACGCCTCAGGACGCCCACAGCCGACCTCGTCTATCAACCGCAGCGCCAGCTCGACGAGCCGGTCTTCGTCCTCCATCCCGGGGCGAGGCGCCCCGGTTACGTCTGTCCCCTGCTCCGTATGCGGGGCGTCTCGCCCCGCACCCTCGGCATGGGCTGTACATGGGACCAACTCGCCGGGGCGAGACGCCCCGGCTACGAGCGGGACCGCCCCGCCAACATAGCCGCGCAGCTTCTCCTCGTAGAGTTTCACGCGCGCCACACAATAGTCCAGCGCTTCGGCGACGGCAGGTTTACCCTTGATGATGTCGCCGATACCGTCGTAGAAGTGTCCGCAGACAATGTTGTCGATCTCGAGCGCCTGCAGTTTCGCCAAGGCCGTCCGATAGTTGGACAGCGAGCGGTAGAACCCGATCCCCTGCGTGGGCGTACCGTTCGCCTGCAGCGAATCGCCCGTGAAGGCGGTTCCCGTCTTCGTGTCCACCCAGGTGAGACAGTCATCGTCATGCCCGGGCGTCGCATAGGCGCACATGCGCCCCGCCAGCAGCTCCCCTTCCTGCAGCAATCTATCAGGTTCAACACCCTTGAGATAGCTCTGCGGCGGCGGCGAGTTGCGCGGGAAACGCGTCCGGACGCGAATGGCCACCTTCACGGGATCGCGCAGCGCATCCGCGGCGGCGGCGAGCGTCGCCGTCTTCAGGCCATACTTTGTCACCAGCGCATGGTGTCCCCCGATGTGATCGCCGTGTACGTGCGTATTGAGCAGCCAGTCAATATCAGATGGTTTCAATCCCTGTTCCGCCAGCGCAGGAATCAGAAACTGTTCGGGCTCCAGATGCGAGGAGTCGATAAGGATGTTCTCCTCGCCACGGATCAAAATGATTCCCGTCCAAACGGGACCAAAGGGAATCTTGAGCAGATAGATGTCTGGAAGCACCTCTTCAAATTTTGGCTGTTCCATTTTCATTCCTTTCCCGGGGCGAGACGCCCCGGTTACGTAAGCGGGGCGTCTCGCCCCGGCACACCCGTAAGCGGGGCGTCTCGCCCCGCACCCTCTTGCAGAAATGCCGCCGCGCATTCGCCGGCAATCTTACCAAACACCAAGACCTCCGTTCCCGCGTTGCCCCCGAGGCGATTGCGACCATGGAGTCCCCCCGTCACCTCGCCGGCGGCGAAGAGCCCGGGGATCGCCACACCCGAGACATCAAGCACACGACAACAAGAATCGATCACCACGCCGCCCAAGGAGGTATGTGGCGCGGGCGCGATATGGATTCGACGCTCATCTAGCGACATATTGCAGCGGATGAGGGACTCATCGGAGACCTCCGTCAAATCGTACCACACGCCCGGTGCATTCATCCGCGCCATCTCGGCGAAGATCGCCTTTGAAAGCGCATCCTTGTTGAGGCGAGCATCGGGCAGAAACTCTTCGCCCGCATCATTGCGGATCTTCGCCCCCTCGTAGAGGAGCGTGGTGATCACGGGGACTCCGCGGCGCGGACCCTCCAGCCGCACTGTCGGCTCGTACTGGACGGCGTCCATATCGCGTACGGCGGCGCCGAGCGCCTGCGCGAGCGCAATGCCGTCTCCCTGCAAATAGGACGGATTCGTGGAGAAGTCGTATTTGCCGCACCACCCGCCCGTGGCAATCACCACGGCGCGGGCCTGGAGATTTTCTCCCATCTCCAGCTTCGCGCTAAAGACCGGGGCGAGACGCCCCGGATACGTATGCGGGGCGTCTCGCCCCGCCGTCCCCCCCGTATGCGGGGCGTCTCGCCCCGCAACCTCTGCACGGGCATCCCAACTCCAAACCATGTCATTTGCGACCACATACCTCATCTGGTTGAGATATTCCGCTTCATCCCGAATGATTCGACTATAGTAGTCGGGCATCCAGACGTCTCCGCTGCGATCCACAAACCGATTGAGACGGTGAGCTATCACACTCTTCCAGCCTTGGACAACACGCTCAAGGCTGTGACCTTCCAGGACCTCGAATACAATATGTACATGGTTGGGCATAACCCCAACCGCATGAAGAACATAGCGTTCATTCTGAAAGTGGAACAAAACCTCGCGGACAATGGACACAGCCCCGACGCGTGCAAGAATGCATTCGCCATGCCCCGCATCCAGAAATGCATCAACTTTATCGGAATACAGGCGATTGATGCGTTCGCGTTCTTCTGCTGTCAGAGTTGAATTTGCCAAAGATTCTGCGGTCAACCGTTCACGCTCCTCTCGCCATCTTGCCAGAACAGACTCAGGAACTGCGTCGACGAGACGAAAACAGACATGGTAGACGGCACCCTTCAAGGTCCACCTGGAGAGGTGTTCTCCGCGCGAAATCTGCGCGAAAGAAAGCGCGTAGCTGTCGTTCCCGGGAAAGACAGGACGGGCACTGAGCACACTTGGACTCAACATGCCGGGGCGAGACGCCCCGGTTACGGGGACGGACGGACTTCCGGGGCGAGACGCCCCGGTTACGTATGCGGGGCGCCTCGCCCCGCCGATACACGCCAAAGACGTCACACGGCCGTCGACGAGATGGATGCGGTCCCCGATCTCCCGCTTGCATTTCGCCAAGGCGAAGGCGCCGATTGCGTGGTCGATGGAGACGCAGCGTGGAATCGATGACCCAAGCGGTTGGATGGTCTTGTAGGAACCATCCGAATTGCGGTCGAAGGCGAATTCGTCCTTCAATGCCACGGCCCCGTCGCACAGCACCTGCACGAGTGCGGCGTCATTCGTGCCGTGTCCGCTCGAAAGCGTATCGTCGCACATCCGCGCGGCGGAGTCCCCTTCGAGCACGGGACAGTTCAGCGCGTGGATGTGCGGAGAATTGCCAACACCGTTGGCGACCAGCGTGACGGAACAGCCGGCGGCGACGGCCGCCTCCGCGGCCCGCCAGCCGGCCAGTCCGCCGCCAATGACAAGGACGTCGACAATCCTGTCCTCGCCGGGGCGGGACGCCCCGGATACGAATCCCGTAAGCGGGGCGTCTCGCCCCGCAAGCTCTGCGCGAGCCTGGTCCAGATCTCTCTCGCCGGGGCGAGACGCCCCGGATACGTTATTCCCAGATGCCGCCATGCGCCATTGAACCGACGTTCTTGACGAAGAGGTTGAGGAACCGCGGATACTTCGACCCGTCGAAGGTCCAGTTGAACGCAGTCTTGCGCTTCTCCAGCTCCTCGTCGGAGACGAGCATGTCCATCTTGCGGTTTGGAATGTCGATGACGATCTCGTCGCCGTCCTTGACGAGACCGAGCGGGCCCACCAGCGCCGCCTCCGGCGACACATAGCCGATCGAGAGTCCCGAAGAACCGCCCGAGAAGCGTCCGTCGGTGATGACGGCGCAGGATTCGAACAGTTCCTGGCGGCCCTTCAGCATCTCCTGGAACGTGAACGCCGTCGTGCCGAAGCGTCCCTTCAGGCCGAGGAAGCGCAGCACGCACGCGTCGCCCGGCTTCACCTCGCCCGCCTTGAGCGCGTCGAGCGCCGCGTCGAGCTCGTCGAAGACGCGTGCGGGGCCGCGGAAGGTCATCAATTTCTCCGGCACCGCGGCGATCTTGACAATGGAGCCTTCCGGCGCGAGATTGCCGTAGAGGACGCCAATGCCCGGCATCTTCATCACAGGATTGTCCAGCGAGTGGATGACATCGCGGTTGTAGACCTTCGCGTCCTTCACATTCTCCGCCAGGGTCTTGCCGGTCACCGTGAGACAGTCGCCGTCCAGCTTCGGCAGCAGTTCCTTCATCAGCGCCGGCATGCCGCCCGCGAGACAGAGATCGTGCACCGAGTACTTCGGGCCGCTCGGAACGAGGTGCGCCAAGAGCGGAATCTCGTTCGACGCCTCGTCGAAGTACTTCCACCAGGGTTCGTCGTAGCCCGCCTCGTGCGCGATGGCGGGGATGTGCAGAATGAGGTTCGAGCTCGCGGCGACCGCCATGTCCATCTTGATCGCGTTGCGGACGGACTTCGGCGTGATGATCTTCCGCGCCGTAATGCCCCCTTCCACGAGCGCCATGATGCGCTTGCCCGCCTGATAGGCGATGAGCTGCAGCTCGCTCGACGTCGCGGCGACGGACGAGTTGCCGGGCAGGGACATGCCGAGCGCCTCGGCGACCATGCACATCGAGTTCGCCGTGGTCATCGACGTGCAGCCCCCGCACGTGCCCCACGAATGCGTGATGAGATCGTTGTATTCCTCGGGATCGATGCGTCCCGCCTCCATCGTTCCGACCTTGTCCTGGGCGTGGATGTGGATCACGTCCTTGCCGCGGCAAATGCCGTGCGGCATGTAGCCGCCCGTCACCATGATCGCCGGGATGTCGAGACGCGCCGCCGCCATCAGGTGCCCCGGCACGATCGAATCGCACGTCGAAAGGAGCACCATGCCGTCGAAGAAATTGCCCTCGACCGTGATTTCCACCTGGTCCGCGATCGAGTTGCGGCTCGGCACCTCGATATACTTCGGATCCTTCTCGACCATGCCGTCGCAGATCGCCGTCGTCATGACTTCGAGCGGCAGACCGCCCGCGTCGCGGATGCCGGCCTTGACGCGCTCGGCCAGCTGCTTCAGGTGGACGTGGCCGGGATTGTATTCGTTCCAGGAATTGACGACGGCGATGCGCGGACGCTTCTGCTCCTCCTCGGAGTAGCCCATGCCGCACATCAGACCGCGGCGGCACTCGGCCGCCTGCGAGAACTCCCACTGGCTCTTCAACTGCATTGCTCCGTCCTCCGCGATCAGTCGTTGGGGAGATTGTATTCGATTGATTCGATCGTGCCGTCGATGGACTGGCCGCCGTCGATGAACACGGTCTCGCCAACAATGAACTTGGACTTCTCGATGTCGGAGAGGAAGAGGATCATCGGCGTGATGTCGTCCACCGTGCCACCGTGTCCGACCGGGATTTTGTGGCGGAAGCCCGCGAGATCGTGCGGGGAATAGCGGTCCGAGAGCTTCGTGAAGATGAAGCCGGGGGCGATGGCGTTCACGGTGATGCCGTACTTGGCGACCTCGATGCCGAGCGCACGCGTGAACATGTTGAGACCGCCCTTCGCGGCGCAATACGGCAGCATGCGGCGATGCACCCACGAGACGCGGCTGTGGACGGAGGAGATGTTGACGATCTTGCCCTTGGTCTTCTTCTCGACCATGTCCGCAATCGCGTAGCGCGAGCAGTAGGCGGCGGCGTTGAGGTTGAGATCGATCTGGCTGTCCCAGTACTCCATCGGCATGTCCTTGAACTCGCCCGTGGCGCCGCCGGGAATCTGGAGCGCGCCGCCCGCGTTGTTCACCAGCACGTCGATCTGGCCGAAGGTCTTAATGAAGTCCTCGATCATCGCCTTGCAGTGGTCGTGGCACCCCACGTCGCCGGCGTAGATCTTCGTCTTCACGCCGAACTTCGCGCATTCGGCCGCGGTCTTCTCCGCGCCCTCGGGGTTCTTGTTGCAGGTGATGCCGATGTTCGCGCCCTCTTCCTTTGCGAACGCGATGGCCGCCGCGGCGCCAATGCCGTGGGACGAGCCGGTGATCAGAACGTTACGAGCCATGATGACTTCCTTTCAAAAATTGACAACGGAAGTATCATAGCACTTTTCGCCCCACGGAGCATCACTAAAACGAACTCATCAACATAACCAAAGCGAACCACCTGGACATATCCGAAGATAATCCCAGCCGAGGCAGAATTTCACAGGGGGCCGCCAGAGGGCTCCATATTTGCCTTCAGACGTTTTTAGCTTCAATGAACACACATCGAGACTTAACGAACGAGGATCATGACACCGGGGATTCCCACGACGATCCGCCCCGCGCCACCGATGTACTGCGGCAGACGGACGGCGTTGTAGTATCCGGCCTTCTGTGGCACGCCGTCAAGGACCAGCGCGGCGACCTGCGCCTTGACACCCGCGTCAAGCACGGCCTTGCCGCCACCAGAGAGCGCCAGCGTGGCATCGGGCGACAGGTTGCCCGACGCCGTCAACCGCAATGCGGCATTGCTTCCCGCCACGACGATGTTCGTGCCTGCCCAGAACGCGGACGTTCCCAGCTGGTTCGTACCCACGTTGATCGTCAGCGCGTTGGAGGGATTCGTGGACTGTCCATTCAGATACAGATAACTGAGTCCCGTCTTGACGATCGAGGCGTCGACGGACTTGTTGCAGGTCACCGAGAACGGAGACCCCTTGTTGTCCTTGCAGTCGCAGAAAATCGACACCGTATGTCCCGGGAAGGAAATCGGTCCGTGGAAGGTCATGCCGCCCCAGAACCCCGTGATCAGGATGTCCGCGTCGCCACTCACGGATCCTTTGAACTGTCCTGGGTTGGTGGCGGTGATGGCGCCGTTGCCGGACGTGATCGCGCCCACGACGACGATGTCGTTCGTGAGACCGCAATCCCACTCTCTCATGCTGATGCGTGGGAGGGTCGCCGAAATGCGGTGAAGCGCAATCGGTCCCGTGCCGAAACCGAACTTCGTGTAGCGGTTGTTCACGACGAGCATACCGTCCTTCAACACGGTGCCGCCCGTGTGCGAGCTATCCGCACGGCAGATCTCGAGATTGCCGGAACAGAGCTTCGTCAGACAACCGGCGCCGGTAAAGGAGTTGGAGCAGACCAAGTTCGCAGAGTTGAAGATCGTGACGCCATCCGCGCCGATGTCGACATCCTCCTTGTAGAGCGTCACCGCATTGGTGAAGACCGCGGTTCCGCCAGACTGCGGCACGGCGCCGGACGACCAATTCTCCGCCTTGTTCCAGGATCCGTGCGCTCCGGCAATCCAGACATTCAGCGCGGAACCGACAACCAGTCCGCCCGAACCAGCAAGAGCGTCCGGACAGTTCACCGCAGAGTATGCACCATCTGGCAGACGTACGCCGTTCAACCTGAACTCCGCGACCAACGCCGTCACGCCGGAATCAAGAACCACCCGGCCCTTCTCGTCAACCTTCAGCACGGTCTCCGGCGAGGCGAGGTTCCCGTTCCGCTGGACACGCAGCACGGCGGTCGAGCCGCTGACGACGATGTTCGTGCCCGCCCAGGAGGCCGCAGTTCCGAAGAGGTTCGTGCCGGCGTTGACCGTCAGCGAGCTGTCCTTGTTCGGACAGATTCCGTTGATGTTGAGATTGCGATTGCCCAACTTGACGATCGAGGCGTCGACCGCCTGGTTCAGCGTCGTGGCGAAAATCGTCCCGCCATTGTTGCCGCAATTGCAGTTGATCTTGAGCGTCCTGTCGGTCGGACACGTCACCGCGCCGTTCATCGTGACGCCGCCCCATCCGATGTTGAAGTACGCGTCGGAATCACAGACGATGGGACCGTCCAGCGTCGCCGGATTGTGCACGTAGATCGCGCCCCAGGATCCATCGCTACCGCCCATGGTGATCGCGCCCGTGACGCGGATGGCATTCGTCAGTCCACACGTCCATTCGACCATGTCGATCGTTGGCGAGTAGTCAGAATAGCGCACCAATTCGATCTCGCCGGATCCGAAGCACTTCGGCTTGCTGTAGCGGTTGCTGAAGGAAATCTTGCCACGCTCGATCCGGGTGCCACCCGTGTGGAAGGAATTCGTCCGTACAACCATCTGCCCTGCACCGGTCTTCGTGAGCCGCCCCGCCCCCGTGAAGACGACACGATCCGTCAACGCGGCCGAATTGTCGATCACCAGGCCGTCCGCACCGATGTCGAACGTCTCGCCCGTCAGTTCGACGGCCTTGGTGAACTTCACCGTGTCGCCCGATGCCGGCACGCCGTTGTCCCAGTTCGCGGCTGCGGAGAACTGCCCGGTTGCACCACCTGTCCAGGTGGTAGTCTTTGCCATGACGATGGTCGACACCGCGACGCAGAGCATAACTAGAATACGCTTCATGTCTTTCCCTATTTGCATACCACTTCAACAGACCCGCCAGCCATTAGCCATCGCAACACTCGCTGCGTAGACCGTGCTGGCAAGTAC
>JAUNMP010000262.1 GCA_030537465.1 bacterium | reverse complement strand
GTCAGTTTGCAGGTTCCAGAACTGCCGACCGACTCAGATTTGGGGATAGTCCAGTTTTTCAATTTGCCCAATTGTCTTATCAATCAATGCTGGATTGGAGCCGCAAAGAGAAACGCCCTTTTGGTAACAATGGCGGCATTTGAGATTACATGTCTCAAGAAAGTGCCATTGAAAATAAAATCCCGGTGTGTCAAACTGCTTATCCATTCCCAACCCCCTCGTCAAGCATGGCAATCGCAAAACGAAAACCATAGTCCGCAGGCCTATACCTTGGGCTAGTCCATTCGTGGCGATGTGCAGACCAGCAATCATCCGCCCTGTTGAAAGAACTCCCTCCATGCACAACTCGCAATAGGCCAGATTCCGGGCCGAAGGAATCAATCTCGTGCCTGTTCAAGCCACCCGTCAGAACCGAGTTAGCGCCTCCGGCCTTGTCGAACGTTCGCGAAGTCGGATCAATCGTGATCACGGCAAACGCACTCATGACAGCTATCATTGTGATTATCTTTTTCAAGCCTTCTTTCTCCTTGTAGATTGTTTCTCTGCTCAGCAATCAATAGAAAAAGAAGTCCTCCCTCCGTATCTTGGAAGAGGCTGTAGGAATTGCCTTGACAGAAATACGAAGAGAGGAAATGCACATGCATTTCCTCTGCAATGTATCGTCTGTCTTGAAACTTCCTACATTTCTTCCAACGACTACTTTGCAGAATTGCAAATTGATTAGGGTGGCGGTGCGTTACCTCCGCCTATCGTTTCACAGTTATCCGAGATTCCTTTTCATTAGCAGTTTGACGATTCCTTTGAGATTCACTTGCCGTGAGCGGCAGATTGAGACTTGGAGCTCAGCAACCTGCCGTTGCAAGTCAGGATGTCAATGTTCGCATCTTTGAAGTCACCATCGTTTGTCAGAAGCGCACACCCATTTCTTTGGCAGAGGTCGACAATCTGCTGATCGTTCCAGTCGCTTTCGCCCTCTGCAAATTCCTCAAACATCGACGCGAGATCCATCGCGACAAAATCGCCATTAACTCGGCGAAGTGTCGGTATCTCCAACATCTCCTTTACACGCGAAGCAGCATCAGTGGCAATCGGCTTGTAGGTTTCGAAATCCTGCGTCCGAAAATCCTTGAATGTCCGCTTGCTGTTCGGATGTACATATTCTTCGTATGCCTGAAACTCAATGCGACAATATCGATTGATATATTCGCCGAGTACAGTAGCGTCCATCAAGACAGGCACGTTGTTCGCAATGATGCAATTGAAGACGCTTGAATAGACTTCCGCCCAGTGATCATTCCCTCCAGAAGGCGGAGCGTAAAGAGATAACCACACATTCGCGTCAAAGAAGACCGGATGTTCCGCATCGTATGTCGCCTTGCGGGCATCCGTGATCATGCTTCAACCTCCCGCTTGAAAAGCTTGTCACGGAACTGGGGATTGTTCTTATAATACACCTTCGCGTTAGCAACAACGCGTTGGATCTTCTCATCGTCAGAAACCTCGGTGTTCGCATACGAGAGGTGTGCGAGATCGGCATCAGTAAACTGGCCATTGTAGAGCTTGCCGATTGCTGCATTGAGAAACGCGGTAATGACAAAGGTGCGTCCAGCAAAGGAAAGAACGACCTCGGATCCTGCCTTCAGAGCAAGCAGGATTTTGTCATAGACTTTCGCACCGTCGGCAACCTGAATCCAATTGGCCGATCCAACGATATCTTTAATCACAATCTCGGTCTTTTCCATAGAATCCTCCTCGCCTTCAAATTACACTTCACTCACAAGGCGATAGCTCTTCGGATCGTCTGTATTGACAACGATGGTTACAAGCGTTCCTGGGAAAGAATTATCCAACTCCTTGACTCGCTCTTTTCCCGCCGATAGTTCCCAATACCCTCTATCAGATAAAACGCTCAGCTTGCCATCATTCTTATTGATGAATTCCCTCAACAGTTTCAGACCTAAACCGCCGGGATTGCCTTTTCGGACCGTATTGCCTTCAGTCATACCCCATACAATCGCCTTGCACGACGAGAGTTTTTTGCCAAGAGCTTTTTCGATCTTTGCACGGAAACCGATACCAGCATCCGCTATCGAGATGCGAAGCTGTCGCTGTCCCGCTTTGCCAACATAACCACAGACGAACACACCAGCCTCAGATTCAGAATGCTCTTCCGCATTATTGAAGACTTCAAGAATGCAACTCGTTAATGCCTCTTTCAAGGCCGGTGTCATGCGCGGCCAATAATCTTCATTGACAACCTCGGAGACATATGCGGCTTGGGCTTCGACATCCGTCTTTTTAATCCGCCGATAAGGCAACGAATGAACCTGCTGATTGGCATCTTCAATGCGGATATTGCGATCTGGTGCGAGACCTGGCAGATGGTTGTACCAAGCATGAGGAATTTCCAATTCGCCAAGGAAGCTGTTTCGCTTAATTACCGGAAGCACGGAAGCCCCATTCAACCGCACCTGCACGCAACGATTCCGCGCTTGCCACCGCGAGACAAGAACGCCCAATGCCGCGCAGAGATTCTCGTCGAAATCTGACAGATTTGAAAAGTCCCAAAACATGTCGTTGCAATCGACAACAGCATCCATCTGGGCGGCAATTGATGCCACCCAAGCCACGCCTGCGGCATGTGTCCGCAGCGTTCTAGGAAATGATATTGTCATCTTCGAACATTACAAATCAAGAAAACAGACCTATATTTTATCATTTTAGTCTCCGATTCACAATAGTTTAGATTTGCGAGGAACAAATCCAACCCTTTACGCAGACTTTTGTCCCCCTTATCCAGCACGATTTGCACAATTACGCTTTGACAAACCGCGCGGGGCGTAGTCACTATCGGAACAGGATCACCATGCCGTTGATGCCGCGCGTGACCGTGAGCGAGCCGGCACCCGGACCGAAGAACGCGTCAAGCCGCGTCCCCGTGCCGCCTTCGCCGCAGTAGACGCCCGCCTTCAAGGGCCGCCCATCCACGGTCGTATAGGCAATCGACGCCTGCACGCCCGAATCGAGCACGACCTTCGCGCCCGACGCAACCGTCAGTTCCGAATTCTCGCCCACGGGCAGCGTATCGCTCGCCGTGAGCTTCAGCGTGCCGTTCACGACCTCCACGTTCCCCGTGGTCTGGTTCGCCGCACCGAGCGACCACGTGCCCGTGCCGTCCTTGCGCAGTGTGACGGCGCCCTCGATCCGGCACTGCTGCCGCGCCGTGACCGTGTCCGTGTCATTCGAGACGGTCAGCGTCGCCGGCGCGTCGCTTTTCACAGTCTGCGAGGACGCTTCGATGCACGGGTTCATCACCAGCTCCTTGATCGTCTGGTCGTACCCGTCCAAGTCAAGCATCGGGTGGAATTTGAAATCCAAGTACGTCTGGCCCATCGAGACAATGCCCCACGCGAGCGCGTCCGGCGCGTGGCAGTTGACCCGGCCGACCGTGATGGTCAGCTTCTTCCAACGGTTGCCCGATGCATGAAGGTCGATCGTGTTGCCGTCGGTCTGCGCGAACTCCGTCTCGCCGAAGTCGATGCGCGAGTAGAAGCGCGCCGCGCCGCTGCCGCGCAGGTAGAACCCGCCGTAACCTGCACCAATCCCCTCGGTCCGGACCACCGTGTCGCATCCGGGCTCGCCGAAGACGAACCTGGACGTGCCGGTACCGCCGTAGAGGAACAGACGCTGCCTGCGGATGCAGACGTCGCCCAGCCATGTGAACGCCCCACCGGTGAGCCGCAACGAATGCGCCCCACTCGAATCCGTGTACTCCGTGTACAGCGTACGGCCGCGACCGATGGCCGCCCCGCCATTCCCCATCGTGATCTGCTGCGTGCCGCCCAGCGTCACGTCGCCGGCGCCGAGCGCCTCCGGGGATGCGACGTACGTCAATCCCTTCAGCGTAACACCGCCCGTGTTGTCGTTTACGCCGTTCAGCTCCGCCACGCCCTCGTTGACGAGGGCGCAGGACCCGGTCAGCTTGCCGGACGCCGTGTTCGTAAACGCCGCGTTCGCGCCGATCCGCACCGTGCCCGCCGCAAGCGAGCCGTCCAGTTGCAGCGCACCGCCCTTGACGGACGTGTCGCCTGCGTACGTGTTCGCGTTCGCGAGCACGAGCACGCCCGTGCCGCCCTTCTCGAGCGAGCACGCCCCCGCGATCCCCGCGCCCGTGAACGTAAAGTCCTTCGTGCCGGACACCATGACCGAGCTCGGCCGGACCTCCTGCGCGACCGTCACGTCCGTCCGCTCGGCCGCGTCGCCGAACACGACCGCGTCACCATCCGCGTAGAGTCCGTCGATCCAGTTCTCCGAGGTGAAATCCCAGGCAGAGGACGCGGCGCCCGTCCACGTCCGCAACCCCGCGGGCAGCTTCACCGTCAGCGCGTCCGTACCCAGCAGAAAGGACGTCCCCTCCGGCCAGCCCGCGCCGGGGACGAAGGAACCCGAACCTGTCTTCGCGTCGAATGTGAGCGCCACATAGTCACCCGAAGCGGGTAGCGCGACGTCCAGCATGTCGACCGTCACCATTCCTTCCAGGTTCAGCGTCCCGATGTGCAGCGCCGTTCCACCCGCCAGGTTCGTGACGGCCAGATACGCGGAACTCGCAAAGGCGACGTCGCCGAGATGGCCCGTGCCGCCAAGACGCCCGCCCGCGGAAACTTTCGAACGCATCGTCGACGACCAGTCGCCGTTTACGAGCAGCGTGCCGGCCGTCACCGTCACCGCGCCCGTTGCGGACGATGCGCCCGTCACCGTCCAGGTGCCCGCGCCCTGCTTGTAGAGCCATGTCTGCGGCGCCGCGATGTCGCCACCCAGTACGCCGTCGCCCGCGCCGCCCACCAGGATGCCCGTACCGAATCCTTCGCTGTTGCCGTAGGACGAATGGCCCGTTGAGATGGTGATCGACCCCAGGAACGATGCCGTCGTGCCGGCGACCTCGTTCAGCAGCTGCCCCATGCCCGAACGGTAGTTGGGGCCACGGACACTCAGCAAACCCGTAAAGGCGACATCCGCAGAGCTGTTGACGTGCACCTTTCCGGGCGTGTCATAGTTTGCCTGTCCAAGCTCGAAGCCCGTGCCGGAACCACCGGCAACCGCCTCGCCATCGAACTTGAACGAGCCTTCGCGTATCAAGTGGACCGGGTTCGCCGACGTGAAGCCATTTTCGGGGGACTTCAGCCAGATCTGCCCCCGACCGTTCGGACGATGCATGGACGTGAAACCCGTCACGGGGCCCTCGAATATGAGGGAACCGTGCATCTGGTCAGCCGAATTGAGACTGCCGCCATCGCCCTGCACCACACCCTTGAAGACGAGGTGGTGGAACTCCATCGTATACCCGCCGAGTTTCGAGGTCCCGGCCGAATTCCTGGACAGCGTGACATCGAGATTCAGCGTGTCGGTCAGTTCCTGGCCAGACTTCGCCTTCGCCACGTAAATGGCATACCCCCGGCTGTCGAAGCTCTTGCCACCTGTCAGGACGATCCGGTTGCCAGAGAGCGTGAATGGCGCAGAAACAGCGGCCGATGCGCAGGTGTTGGAGAAGACGAGCGTCTCGAAGACCGTCGTCTCAGGGTCGTAGTCGTTGACAGGCGTCGTCCGGACGTTCCCACGGAAGACGAGGATGTCGCCCGAAACCGGCGCCTCGTCCCCTTCCCAGTTCGCGGCCGTCGACAAGTTGTCGTCCACACCGCCACCATCCCACACGCGCATCGTCGCGCCCGCCGGCGCCGCCGCCAGCGCGGCAACCAATCCGCACATCATCCATTCCCGCATATTCGACCTCCGTATCCCTTCTGTTGGACTATGACTTACCCCCCGAAAAATGACTTTGGA
>JAUNMP010000261.1 GCA_030537465.1 bacterium | reverse complement strand
CGACCTGCCCCGTCAACCACTGAAGGCACGGAAACCCGCTCCGCGGGGCACGGAAAGATGATGACGAAGAGAGGAACTTCGTGCCACCAATCAACGCCTTGCCCGCAGATCCTTTGCAATCCAGCGAGGGTGGGAGAGGTGTGGCCGGACTGCGCGAAGCGGATTCTTTCGCAGGCCCCCTTCCGATCCGCCCACTGTTAAAACCTTCAAAGAGCCCAAACTTCGACGAACCACCTTTGGGGATCAAGTCTGGAAAAGGTCTTCTAGCGTCACCTCGGACTGGATATTGTTCCATTGAGCATTTTGCACGACTCCATATGGCGACACCATCGTGACGAAAGCGGAACCTTTGAACTGCTCGTCTTCGACATACGCCTCTCGACGGTGTCGGAGTTTCTCTCCCTCGGCGTCTGAAATCTCATAAGCAGCCGTCGAATACTTCATCTCACAGATGTTCACGGCATTATCCGCACGATGGATAAGGAGATCGATTTGCGCTCCTTCGCGATCTACCGTACCTTTTCGGCGCCACGCATGCTCCGTTGTCTGAATCCCCGCGATGCCAAGGGCTCGTTTGATCTGTCCGATATGCTCTAGGCACACAAGTTCAAAAGACAGTCCATTCCAGACACGCCGCTCCTGCGAAGCCACTTTTGACAACCAGCTACCAGAGCGAACTCTCGCGCCATGAACCATAAACTTAAAATAGAAAAGTGAGAAATTATCGATCAACTGATAGACCGATCCCTTCACCCTTCTCCCAGGTACCGTATAGGAACGAATAAAGCCGCAGGTCTCAAGCTCATCCAATGCCAAAGACAATGCCCCGCAGTTTTCAAGCCCGGTTTCAGAAACAATCTCCTCGCGTGTCATGCCAATCTTTTTCTCCCCAAGTGCGGTGACAATGGACGTGTGCATTGTCGGGTTCTTAAAAAGAGAGGCGTAAAGCTGGTCGAATTCATCGAAGAGTGGAGCATCCAGACCGAAAAACAACCGATCGATGTTCTGATCCAGACTCTGAGACTTCTCAAGTTTCTCCCAATAAAAAGGAACTCCGCCGAGAACCATGTAGCCCTCCAGAACCTGTTGGCGCGACAACGGCAACCCCTTGGCATGCACCATTTGCTCACACTCCGCAAGCGTAAAGGGCTGTAGATGCATTTGGTCCGTCAAACGATTGTGAAGTCCTCCGCGATTTTTCAGAATCTTGCCCACGATCCACGACGTCGCACTTCCGCAGACAACAAGAACGATATCCTTCCGAAACGAACACCATCCATTCCAGAAATGATCTAGAGCCGACACGAAATTCGACTTGGCGGTATCCATCCACGGCAGTTCGTCAAGGAAAACAACCTTTTTCCCTTCCGGCAAACGTTCCAGTCCAACCTCCAAGGAGAAGAATGCATCCGACCAGCTTTTGATTTTTCGGCGACTCTTCATTCCCTGTCGTTCAAGCGAATTCGTAAACTCCTCCAACTGCATTCGCTTGTTACCATGCGCGATTCCGGAATGCTGGAATGCAAACTTATAATCGAACGCCTCCTTGATCAGAAACGTCTTTCCAACTCTTCGACGACCGTAAACGGCGACAAATTCGGAATATTCTGCAGATAACGTCCGCTGAAGGCGCTTGATTTCTTTCGTTCTACCAATAATCATATCCAACAGACCTCCTAGAACAGCTGGAATTATAGCAAAATACTTTTCTAAATGTCAAATCTCAATCCACATTTAGAAGAGTATCTCGTCATTTTCAATTGAAACGTTGAGTATAATTATCTAAATCCATCCATCTGCAACCCGATCCGAGCAGGCGTGCGGAAAGATGATGGTAAAAAGTTGTGGCCGGCCTGCGCGAAGCGGATTCTTTCGCAGGCCTCCTTCCGCGCCGCCCGAATGGGCGTTTCGGCGATTTCCGTGGTCAGGCATTGATGCACCGCTCGTAGCAGTGGGGTCAAACCCAAAAGTCGGGTGGTGCCAGCGAAAAAGTCGCTAGGGGCAAACCAAAAAGTCGGGTGGGCAAATGAAAAAGTCGGGTGGACCGACGAAAAAGTCTTCGGGGCGAAACGAGGTTGACGGGGCGGCGGCGAGAGTCTCGCCGCCCTACCGGATCGGTAGATAGGGCCACGAGCGTGCTCGTCAAACGGGGAAGCGGTCTCCCGACCGCTTCGCCCACGAACGCGTCGCCGCACGGACATGAAGCGGTCAGGAGACCGCTTCCCCTTTTCGGAGGGACAAGGACGCGAGGATCAGCGGACGAACAGGTACGTGCCGCGCGGATCGAAGGGCCCAGCGCGGTGGATGATCAGCGCCTTGCCGTTCGGAGCCTCGGCGCCGCCGCGATAGACGCCGAGCACGAATTCGCCCGGGGCCTCGGCCCGCTCGGCCTCGGTCGGCGCGTCAATGTAGCTCGGACGGTTGGCCCAGCCCATGCCCGACGAGACGTAGACATTGACCGGCTTCGTCGCCGCAGCCGTCGCATTGCCCAGCAGGTTCGCGAAGATGTCGTTCGTCGGCACCTTTCCCGTCAGCACGATCTCGCCCGGCACCTTGCCCGCGGAGAACACGTTGGCGTTCGCCACCGTCAGGCTCGCGTCATTGTGCATCGTCAGCTTGCGCAGGGCCGAATCACCGGCAAACGCGCTGACATCGATGCTCTTGACCGTCGTCGTCTTGTCGCGTCCGCCGAGCGAAATCTCCTCGACGTTCTTGAGCACGCTGAGCGAATTCTTGACGATGGTGCAATAGCTCGGCAGCGTCAACTTGCCGGAGCAGAGCAGGCGGTTGTCCCAGTTGTAGCCGCAGAACGCGCGGTAGGCGATGTTGTTGAGCGAGGAGACGTCCCACCAGTCGAACTTCGACTTCTCCGCGGAGATGTTCCAGAAACAGGGATCGCTGCTCAGCGCCGTCGCCTTGGGGATGCGGAGGATGAGATGCGCGAGGTCGTAGTGGCCGCACGTCGACCAGCTGGGGAACGGATTGCCCGTGATGTTTGGCTCGTCCATGATGAGCGTCTTGTACGAAATGCCATACGGATCACTCGTCGTCGCATGCATCCACTGGCCACCGGGCGCATTCTCAAGCGTGCCCGGGAAGACGAGCGTCGTCACACCGCTGCCCTTGCCGCCGCGCTTGCCGATCATCGGGGAGCCACCGGCGAGGCCGACAATCGCCCACTGCGCCGTCTCGTTCGCCAGCGTGATCGGTCCGCCCAGGTCGACGACGCCCTGACCGACATCCTCGTCGGCAAAGAGGCCGTACTTGCTCCCCGTGGCGATCTGCAGCGTCCGGCTGGTGGAATTCTTGACGCTGCAGATGAGCGTGAAGTTCCCGTTCGTGAGCCTGTTCTTGGTCGAGGAGAGCGTCCAGGGGTGGACGATGCGGCAGTAGAGCCACGTATCGCCGTCAAGTTTCACCGTGATCTGGCGATTCTTCTCGTCCGCGCGGCTCACGTCGCCATACCACTGCACAAACGTGCCCGTCGCGTTCGGCTTCGCCGTGAGCGTGACCGTCGTGCCGGGCAGATACGTGCCGTCCGGGGCCGGCGCCCAGTCGCTCGTGATTTCGACTTCGTCGTCGAAGAAGGTGTCCCGCTCGATCGTGAGCGCCACGCCGCCCTTCATGTCGTTGTAGGCGATGTACTGGTCGCACTTCGTCTTCAGAACCGACTTGTCGAGGATGCCGACGGGCACGTACTGGCCGGGATGGGCGAGACGGTACGCCTGCTGTTCGGCGAGCGACAGGTGGCTCTTCACCTTGGACGGATCGTCGAGAATCGCCTTCCACGCGGCGTTCCCGCGCGGCACGGCGAACGTCATCGTCTTCTCCGCCGTATCGGGCCAGGCCACGGTGATGCCGGATTCAAACGCCGGCACCGCGCCCGTGAACGTCACCTCCTCCAGCGGACACGACGCGAACACGTTCGAGGCCTTGAACGTGAAGCCAGCCGCGCCGCCGAGCGTCACCCGCTTCAGACGGGAGCAGCCGCTGAACGCGCTGTTCCAGAGCTGCTGCAGCGACTTCGACGTCTCGCCGAGCTTCGCCTCTTCCATATAGCGGCAGGACGAGAACGCCGTGTTGGAGACGACCTGCACCGCCGGCAGGACGAGCGTTCCCTTTGCGTCGAAGTGACTGAAGCAACCTTCGAGAACCTTTGTCATCTTCGTGAGCGTCACCTCGCTCCAGTCGCTTTCGCCACCGTAGTAGTTGCCGTTGTTCGGATAGATCATGAACCTGTAGCCGGTCGTCATCGACGCGAAGTTGTAGACGATGCGCTGGGACTGCTTGTCCGGCCCCGACCAGCTGGATCCCCAGGTGAGGTTCGGGCAGTCGATGACGACTTCCTCGTAGTTGCCGGCGCCCGACCAGCCCTTGCACTTGTCGTTGAAGAACGACATCGTCGGCGAATGCACAAGGACGCGCGGGCCCTTGCCCACAACCGAATTCGTCGCAAACCCGTACTGGTCGTTTCCGTTGATGGTGTGGCGCTCGTTGTCCGCCGCCTTGTAGGAGTAGCCATGCGAGAAATCCAGATACTCGGGGAACTCGTTCCCCGTCCACGCACGCTGGGCCCAACCAGAGCCGGACGCACCGACCCAGACCTCGCCATTTCCACTCCAGTGGAACCTCAGATACCACTCGCCGTCCGACATCACGGCGAACTGGCCCTTGAACGGATTGCGGTCGTCGTTCGTCTCGTACAGGATCCACTTGCGCGGTTCATGCTTGAGGAGCGTCACGTACATCGGGCCCGCCGCCGGCGCCTCGCTGCCGGCGTTCTTCGCGTAGCCAACCGCCGCCGTGCCTCCGTCAGGCGTGACGTCGAAGGCGACAATGGTCGCGTCGTCCGCCCCGTATGGCGCGCCCGCCGCGGCGAGCAGTTTCGCATTCGAGTTCGTCTTCGACCAGGTCGCCTTCGTGAGTTCGCGGTTGAGGTAGTAGGCCGCGACGTCGCCGTTCGCGAGCAGCACGTAGAGGCGCGGACGGAAGTAGTCGCAGTGGCTCATGCGGACGGCCTTGACGGCCGCGCCGAGATGGTCCGCGTCGCTCACCGTGAACTTCACCGCGCCGGACGCGGCGTTGATGAACTTGACCGCTCCCTGCGCGGCCGCAACCACGTATTCAACGCCATCGACCGTGTAGACGGCCACGGCCTCGACCGTGTCCAGTCCGGTCGCATGCGACACCGTGGACGAGAACGCGCCGTTCGAGCACGTCCACTTCACGAGCCTGCCCGTCTCGCCGTCAGCCGTCGAGTTGGACCAGAGGACATCGCCTGTCGCATCGAAGGCGAAGGACGTCGCGGCGACGGCGCCCGAGCCAAACGAAAGCGTCGTCGGCGCGAAGCGGCCGATCCACTGGGAATGACCGGCCGGTGCCTCGAAGCCCGTGCCGTCGGACGGGTTCACCGCCACATAGGCGTTGCGGGCGGAGGAGACCACCACGCGTTCGGACGCGGGGAAGGCCGTCTGGTATGACGCCACGCCGTTGTGCCAGTTCGTCTGAATGCCCGTGAGCGTGCCGAGCTTGTCCATGTCGTAGGCGATCGCCCGGGCGCCATCCGCCGTGTTCATCAGCGCGAAGAGCCGATCGCCCTTCTCGCCGAACCGCAGGTCGACCGTGTCGAAGGCGGCGTCGGACCCGGTGTACAGCTTCACCTTCGTGCCCGGGTTCACATACCACGGAATCACATAGCTCGTCGCACCGAACAACGAACTCGCCGCCAGCGCCACTGCGGCAGCCCCAACAAAGGATTTCAACGTCACAACCAGCCTCCTGTCCACAAGAAGAACATTTTGTTTTGGAATTACCCCATTTTTTCGATGGGCTCCTCCGACGCACATTCTAGCGGA
>JAUNMP010000260.1 GCA_030537465.1 bacterium | reverse complement strand
AAAAATGATGTCCAGCCTTCTCAGGCCTCTTGCGGGGGAGAAAATACTTTGATAGAATTCACAGCGGTCTCCCCATTATGGAGGGATCACCTTGATGCGGGGGTATTGTCCTCGTGTGAGTGGCGAGGCGCAAGTCTCGCCGCTTTCTTTTTGAGAGGACGGCGAGATGAAGTCCGAAGACATATTGAGCGTGTTTGTCGACGAATCGGGGATATTTCAACATCCGGACGCCGATTCGCGTTTTTATATTGTTGGCATGGTTTTTCACGATCAGCGCATTGACATCTCGCCCCTGGTTCGGCAGCTTGATCAGAACGCATCTCGGCTTGGCCTCGACTCGGACGTGTTCACGTTCCACGCAGGTCCCCTGATTCGTCAGGAGAAAAGCTACGCGATCATGAACCGCCATTTCCGAGGCAAGATTTTCGATCGAATGCTGACATTTGCTCGAAAGGTTGACTTCCGCTATCATTGCCTAGACGTGGACAAGAGGTATATCACGTCGGTTCTTCAGATTGCGACGAAGCTGAAGAAGGATTTGGTCGAGTTCCTTGCTCTTCATCGTGAAGAGCTGATGTCTTTGGGCAAGGTGAAAGTGTATTACGATTGTGGACAGACGCCCATAACGAATCTGCTTCACCAGACTTTTGCGTCCGAGCTTTCGTGTCCCGTTGAATTCGCGCCGGGAGTGAGGCCTGAGAACTATAAGCTGTTTCAGCTCGCCGATTTGATTTGCACCCTGCGTCTCATCGAATTGAAGATCAGGAATGGCGAGCCGATGACGCATTCCGAGTTCAAGTTCTTTGGAAGCCCTCGTGCCTTCGAACGGAATGTACTGCGCAAGATCAAGTCGAAGGAACTTTAACGCCAGGTCCAAAGTCTCGACAGGAATCGAGTTGCTCCCGAGCCGCCGTAGGGCCGTCCCAGCCCCGCCCACCCACTCGTGTCCCCTCGCGTCACGCCTTTGGGCCGCTGTCCTCACGTGCTTCGCACCGCACGGGCAAATTCGATTCCCGTCGACTCCCGTCGATTCTGCTCTGAGGCGGCCCGGCGAGTGGAGCCATATCCGCCGCCCAGAGGTCTGGAAGTGAATGGGGGCGACGGGTGACTGGCTCGGCCAACGCCCAGCAGTTGCTATTGTGCTCCAGTCGGATAAATGGTATATTCATATCGTTTTCTACTTGTCGCACATTTACAGAAAGAAGAAACTCATGGAGAGGCAGGCCTATCTTGAACAGTTGATTGCCGCACAAGGGAATCAAACAGTAAAAGTGGTGACGGGGATTCGTCGTTCGGGGAAGAGCTATCTCTTGAATGTCCTTTATCGGGATTATTTGCGCGGGTGCGGTGTGCCCGATTCCCATGTCATACAGGTGGCACTTGATCTCACGGAATTTGCGGAGTTGCGCGACCCACGAAAGCTTCAGCGATATGTGGAGTCGAAGATCATAGACCAGGACCTCCATTACATCTTCATAGACGAAATTCAGATGGCTTTTCGGGTAAAGATTTCCGAGGTTGAGGAATCTCAAGTCGCCCCTGAAGATCGTGAATCGCTTTATCTTACCTTTTACGATGTGCTCAATTCGTTGAATGCCCGTCCCAATGTTGATGTTTACGTTACGGGTTCAAATTCAAAGATGCTGAGTGAGGATATTGCAACCAACTTTCGTGGACGGCGAACGGAGATCGCCATGCATCCGCTGTCATTCGCGGAATATTTCAAGGCCCGTCCACAGGATAAGCTTGATGCGTGGAATGAGTATATGACTTTCGGCGGGCTCCCACAGGTGGTGCTGGCACCGAATGACCGTGCGAAGATGGCGGTGTTGGACGAACTCCTGACGAAGACCTATCTGAAAGATGTTGTCGACCGTCATCACATTGTGGATGTCGGGTTGTTGGATAATGTCGTCAATGTGCTGGCGTCTTGTGTCGGATCATTGACGAATCCAACCAAATTGGTCAATACGTTGAAGAGTCAGGACAAGTCCTCTCCGTCGATTCCTACGTTCCGAAAGTTTCTTGATTACTTGACTGCCTCGTATCTGTTTCGCAAAGCCGAGCGGTATGATGTGCGGGGTCGTCGATATCTCGACTATCCGGCAAAATACTACATGGAAGATGTCGGACTGCGCAATGCGCGGCTTGGGTTTCGGGAACAGGAGGAAACGCATCTTATGGAGAACGTCATCTACAACGAACTCATCTGGCGTGGGTACAAGGTGGACGTAGGGGTCGTTGAGATTCGTTCGCATAAGGAGGCGAAATTCGAGTCTCGTCAACATGAGATCGATTTCGTTGTCAACACGGGGAAGGAGAAGATCTACATACAGAGTGCCTTTGGCATGAATGATCCTGTGCAACGCGCTCGCGAGACGTTGCCGCTGCTGAGGACAGGCGATTCGTTCCGGAAGCTCGTCGTTACGAACGGGAACCAGAAGCGGTGGGTGGATGATGACGGTATTTCGCACGTTGGAATCTTGTCGTTTTTGCTGGATCCGAGCCTAGATGGTTTCTTTTGACAACCAGAGAAATCTGCGAATCCTGCCGACTCCCGCCGATTCGTCCCCTCCCGTCTCCGCTCGTAGACGCGACGGCTCGTCGCGTCACGGCTTCCCTCGCCCATCGCCCCGCCCGACCACTTCCCTTCGTCGCGCGAGGCATCCCCAATGCGAGCCGGCCACTCTGCGGCGCGAGAAGAGCGATCTCATCGCTTTTGCTTTTTCTGAGACATGAGAGATGTTGGCTAGAAAGACGTTGAGCATATATGTTGACGAGTCTCCGATTTGCACTAGACGGGGGATGGTCTGTGATGGTATAATCCAGACATCAACCCGCCAGGTTCAGCCGAAGCGGAGCAGGGTCTCAACCGAAAGGTTGGGGCCCTCGCATTTTTCTAGGGGGTCTGATGAAAAATACGATTGTCTACATTGACGGATATAATCTCTACTACGGGCTGCTGAAGGGCACTTCCTACAAGTGGCTCGACCTTGCTCGGTTTGCAAAGGAATTGGTCGGAGAGGACCATAATGTACTTGCGGTGAAGTATTTCACCTCCTGGGTGAAGCCACATCCCTATGATCATGCGGCGGTCGAGCGCCAGAATCTTTACCTTCAGGCAATTGGTGGCGCGGAAGCTGTGGAGACGACGCTCGGGTTCTATTCCAAGCGCAAAAAGCTTTTGCCGGCGGTCGAGGAGTCGTGCAAAAGTTGTTCGAGCGCTGAAGGAGGTTTCGTCCGTGCCGTCGTGTTGGAGGAGAAGCGTACGGATGTCAACATGGCTGTTGCAATGGTTGTCGATGCGGCAAGACCAGAGGTCGATTGCGTGGCTGTGATTACGGGGGATTCCGACCAGATCGGGGCGATTGAGGCTGTACGCTACACTTACGGCAAGAAGGCATTAGTCTTCAATCCGCATGTGGCGTTTAGCGAGAGTCTCAAGAAGGTGTCCTCATACTACAAGCAGATACCTCGCGATCTCCCTGCGCGTTGTCAGCTTCCCGAGGAGCTCCCCGTCGGTACGCGCGGCAACGTCATTCGCCGTCCAGAGGCTTGGAAGTGAATGGGGGCGTGCCGAGCCGGCCCCCTCGCGCTGCCCGACCACTTCCCCTCGTCGCGCGAGGCATTCCCAAGGCGAGCCGGCCACTCTGCGGCGCGAGACGAGCGCCTTTGTTTTTCAAGCCGATTGACTCGTGGAACCTAAAATGATAAGATTCCCCAAAAGTCTACAAAACACAAGAATTGATGATCCGTGTGGAATATGTTGATCCCGTTTTCAGAGTGCATCAGACGATATGGGAACCATCATCGAATTGCCTCGATGGTGGCGCGTGGCGAATTGTTCAAGATCGAGCCGGGCATCTATTCGGAAACCCGTCGCAGGCCCAGGGAACTTGAGGTGATTCAGGCTCGGTATCCCCGATCCGTGGTCACGCTCCAGAGTGCATATTACTACTATGACTTGACGGACAGCATCCCGGACAAGTTCCATCTGGCATTGGAACGGGGAGGGTCGAGAATCAGGTCGGATGATGTTGTGCAGCATGCGGTACCGGCCGGAACGCTTGATCTCGGGGCGGAGACGAGGGACGTGCACGGCATGTGCCTGCGGATTTACGATCGCGAGCGGCTGCTCATCGAGACGATCCGCATGCGGACGAAACTGCCCTACGATCTCTACCGAGAAGTCATTGGTGGTTTCCGCAGGATCGTCGATGAGCTGTACCCCGCGAAAATGTACGATTATCTCGAATCATTTCCCAAGAGAGATGTGATCGACCGGGTGGTCAGAAGTGAGGTGTTCTGATGGACTTCCAATTGCTGCACGACCAGTTGGTTGCTCAAGGGTACACGGGCGATACGGCGGACGCGAAGATTGCGCACGATGTTGTCCTGGCTGCTGTGGAGGCCGCCGGTTTTCGCGATAATCTGACCGTGAAGGGCGGGGTCGTGATGAGTGAATTGACCGACATGGTCCGCCGCGCGACGATGGACATGGATGTGGATTTCGTACACTACTCCATTTCAAAGGTCTCGGTTCGTCATTTTGTCGCGGTTCTCAACCGAGCCTCTTCGTGCAGAATTCAAGTCGTCGGTGAAATTGCCGATCTCAGACACCTGGATTACCGAGGTAAACGGTTGCACTTGAAGATCACGGACGGGAAAGGTGTCTCGGTTCGGACGAAACTCGACATCGGCGTCCATACCTGGGCGGATGTTCAGCAGGCCGATCTTCGCTTCAAGGTCGTGACGGACACTGATGCGATCTCTCTTCTCGTGAACCCCAAGGAGCAGATCTTCGTCGAGAAGCTGAAAAGCCTTCTGCGCATCGGGCCCGTCTCGACGCGCTATAAAGATGTCTATGATCTCTACTATCTCAAGGAGCGCGTCCGCAGGCCTGTCCTTCAGAAACTTCTCGATTCGCACGTGTTCAAAGATGAGTCCCTGCGCGAGACCAATGTACTGCAAATCGCCGAACGGTTGAAGAGGATCTTCGCTGATCGGCGTTTCGCGAAGGGACTCGCCAATCCCAATTTTGCATGGCTCGATGTTCCATCTCAAGAAGCGGCGGCGGCGATTGTGGAATTCGTCCGGCAGCTCTCTGTGTGAACGACTGCGATAGAGATTCCTATCAGATGGACAGAACTCATAAAGAGTGGTCGGTGGGAGACCGACTCGGATTTGAAAAATATTCGGGCGTGCTTGGGGCTTGAATCCAGCGGAGGGGATTAAGTTCTTCGTCGTGTTTCATCCGCGCCATACCAGAGCCGATTCGTCCCCAGGGCAATTCGTCGCGCAAACTCGACTCCTGTCGATTCGTCTCCTCGCCCCACGCCCCGCCCGACCACTTCCCCTCGTCGCGCGAGGCATTCCCAAGGCGAGCCGGCCACGCTGCGGCGCGAGAAGAGCGAAAAATTTTTGTTCTCAAAATTCGCCACAATCAACGATCTACCCCATCCCGCGAGAACATGAACACCCCGAAAGCCCAATAAATAAAGGGCGACACTGAAAGTCGCCCGGCGAAATCAGAATTCGGCAGCCGCGAAAAATATTTGAAAATAAAATCCCCAACCCCTTGCGCGTTTCCGCAACATCGTGTATACTCCGCGTTGTCATGACCAGATTAGGCTTTGTAGTCGGAGTGTATCCGGCGGGCTTGATTTGGGAGTGACCCCGAAGAGAAAACCGAAAGGCTGAATCTACGGGACGCTGAAAATGGTTAGCCGAAGATGATGCGGTCTGGGAATCGTACTCTGGAGCGGATTATTCGAAGCGAGATCAACCAGGCTGGGTCCTGGAGAAAGTGAAAATGAAAATGAAGAAACTTATGATTGCCGCCGCGGCCGCGCTCTGCGCCACAGT
>JAUNMP010000259.1 GCA_030537465.1 bacterium | reverse complement strand
CACTTCAGGCCGGTGGAGAATGTCTCTTTCGAGACACATCCCACACAGATGTCTTCCCGCTCCGGAAGCTCGGGAACAGGATCCGCCACGAAGGCCCCGCACCCGCGCGTTGAACGAAGCCCCAAGGCACCATAGCGCAAGAAGTAGGCCAACGCATCCTTCAGCAGTCCTCGTTGGTTCTCCGTCAGCACTCTACGCTCCAAGACCTCGAGGACAAAGGAACTTCCCACACCGACGTAGGCCCCAGCCGCTGTGCGATGAACGCCAGAGTCGTTTCCGGAAACCTTCGCGAAATAGTAGAGGTAACCCATATCCGACATCGGTTTGAATTCGAGCGACTCCCCCTTGACAATGGACATCTCCCGAACGCGAAGCAATATCGAACTTGCCGCCGCACCACCATGTACGCCTCCGAAGACCCCTACCTCATCCTCCAGTGTTCCACCGACAGCCCGAAACCACCAGCGCAGCTCGCCACGAATGGAAGGCACACGGATCTCCGGCATGTTCTGATCCGCACCAGTCAAAAGACACGGAGTGTGGAACGTCAGTTTCCCCCTGTACAAAACATTCATTGTGGCATTCTCCCCAGTTTGTTGTCCTTTGCAAATTTGAAGACAGCATCAACTACTGGTTGGTTGCGCAGCTTCTTGTCAAGCCGCAGCGCTTTCCAAACTTGAGCACCAATCGACGACATATCGGCATTCTGGAACAGAGCAACCATCTCGCGCTTCCTTTCATCCGTCATCTTGGTAAATCCCAAAATGTCGGGGCCCTTACAGATCGACTTGACATTCTGTTCCAGCCAACGTTCTTCCAATGTCATTGCAGCTCGCGCGGCACGCCGTGCATCCGCTGCAGCCCTCTGCTCGGCACGGATCTTCTCTGCGAGCTTTTCGGCAAGGCGTTTGGCAATCTCGTCTCTGCGCTTCTTTTCGGCAGCCTCTTCCGCGACAGGATCGTATTCGAACCAGCCGTAGCCTGCCGCCGTCTTGGCACCAACGCCAGCACACGTCAGCGCCTCGACCAGCCAGGCCTTTGCGCGTTCAACGTTTCCGCCTCGCACAGGCACCAAGGCAAACACGAAGTGGCTTCCGGCTTCAACAGCCGGGAAGAAATTGGGGATTGGCGATTCAATGTCGGCGGCATCTCCGAAGTCCTCGTCCCCGGAATAGTACTTGGGATGGTGGCAATTGACGATGTCGGACACCAATCGCGCTGTCGATTCGGGATAGGCTGGCATAAAGCAGACCGAGCCTGACCGCTTCTCTCCGCACCCGCGAGATTCCAGATAGGTATCAAGAGATTTGTCCCCCGTGGGATAGCCGAAGATTTCGGCGATCTCCCTCGAGAGCATAAGCTTCCTGGAGTCATCCTTTTCGTCATTCCAAGCACACCAGGCCGCATGCCGGGCGGCGCCCTTGAGCGCACTTCCGGGGATGTAGGGCGCATTGAAATGCGGGTGCAGGCAGAGACCTGCATTCTCAAGAACCCCACCAGCCTGGTTGACAATCAATCGACCACCGAGGCGCGCACGGAATCGGAGTGCTTTCGGAGGGAGAAATTCAGGGATTTTCTGAGAAGGTCGCGAGACCACGGCGGCAATCTCGTCTTTCTTTGAATTGTCGCCGATGTGGACGAACTTCTCTAGACGGAGTGAAGCCGATTCGCATCTGGCGAATGAATCTTTCGACCTTCCATCTGAGAGAATGTTCTCCACTTCTGTCAAAGTGGATGAATACATCAGGCGTCTCCTTCCTCGTCCTTCTTCGGCTTGGCGAACCGCCTCAGGTAGTTGAGGTAGCAGAGCGCTTCCTCCGTCACCATGCGAAGCTCATCGGACGACTTCCCGCACAACCCATCCAGAAAAGCCCTCAAATCTCCGGAGCAGACCCCGAGATCCCTCTTGACCGCCACGAGATGCCTCTTGATGGCGATGAACGTGTTGGCGTATCCGTTCTTGACATACCCTTCCGCATCTGGAGTCTCCGCACCGGCGTTCTCGATGGCGAATGCGAGCGCCCCGAGGAAACCGTTCTGCACGATCTGGGCCGGTACCTTCTTGGCGACGGACCGCCCCCCCTCCTTGCCAAGACCAATCTTCGGCGCCGCGTCCAGTGCATTCTTTGCGCGAATCTGCTCAAGATTCTGACTGCCGAGCGAAGCCACGATGGGTTTTGAAACCGAAATCGAGATTCCCATTCCTGCACTCCTTTCCGATTACTTCATCAACTCGACACTGCACCATCCAAGCCCCGTCGTCGCATCCGCGCCGATCTGGAGCTTGCCGTCCTCGACCTGGAGCTTCGCATCCAGCTTGGCGAAGTCTTCTTCATTGCGACTCGAGAAGACACCATAGAACATCGTCTCGCTCGGGACATTCTCCTGGCTGAACAATGCGCCATCCTCGACCACGCCGGTCTTGTCGTTGATCCGGTTGTGGTTGGCTATTTCGCAGGCGTTCTTGGCAAAGTAGGCGAAGAGATCATCCGAGATAATCGCCAGATGATCGGCGAGATTGTCCTGCCACACGGGATCGGACGAAATTGCCTTGAACGCATTGACCACGTCTTCGGGCACGCCCGTCGCGACCGGGAGGGGATATTCCTCGAACACGACCTTGCCATCGATCTGGAGCTTCACGGGCGCAAGAGCCTTGCCGTCCTCGACCTTATTGACCTTCGCACCCGAATCACGGACAAAACGGTCAATGATCAGCGGGCAGGTCAACCAGGCCCAACATCCCTTTGCACTCCGCACAGGAAACGCGAGGAGGCGTCCCTCTCCAACGAGTAGCGAGCCCGCCTGGGCATCGGCCTTCTTGTCGGCGGGATCGTTTCCGAAGAGTCGAATGCCGTCCTTCTCCTCGCGGACAAATTCGCCCCTCTCGTTCGTCACCGTCCACAGATCCGCCAGCACGCCCTTGATGGAGCTGCCGGGGATGACGGGGTACCCCGTATGACGCTCGCGGGCGACCGGCTGGTCGACGGCGCCGACGGAGGATCCACAGCCCACATGGAGCGGTGTACGGGTGAAAATGGACATGATCTTGGTCTTCATTGCAGTGCTTCCTCTTTGATGATTAAATTCAGTGGGTGGATTCGATTGCAAACGCCTTGGGTTCGGCGACATACGAACAGACGCCCAAGCCTAGCCCCTTCTCTCCCAAATCGGAGAGCGGCTTCAAGTTGAGGACCTTGACGAGATTCTCCGCCTCGGTCTCGGTCGCACATTCAAAGACGTAGGACGAACCCGCCGGAACGGCCAGTTCCGTCGGCTTCTCCATATCCTTGGAGTCGTAGCCGGAGAACGCCACCGCCTTGCCTATGCAGGCCGCAATCAATCTGGCCGTCTCGAACGGATGGCATTCGACCTTCATTCGGGCGCGATACGCCGCACGCGATTCCCCAGGACGGCGAAGCACCTTCTCGGTGGGGAGCATGACCTTTCCCGTCCGCGCCCCGCCTTCCGTCTCCTCCAGCCAGTTGGGATACCAGCCCTTGGCGAACAAGGCCGGCGTGAGCAGCGTCCAGCGGACGAACCGGGTCGTTTCCCCCTTGGGCAGACTCTCCAATTCCGAAATCAGACCACGCTTTGAGACCTCAAAACGCACCATGCCGCCCTGTCCGCCAAAGCGGACATCGTGCCCGCCAAGCTCATCGGCCTTCTCCGTCTCCACTTCGCAGAGCATCTTCACGTTCTTGCCCAGACGCAGATACTCCGCCTCGTGCTGACCGCTCTCATATTTCCCGGCGACACGCCTCGAGGCGCCTGTGGCGGCATCCAGCGTGGTGCCCACACGAGGTTCGGTTCCATAGAGACTGACATCCTCGTTTTCCGGGACATCCACCTCCTTCTGTCCTTTCCCATTCCGTGCGCCAACGCGCCCCTCAAGGTAACGCTGGTAGTCCAATCGGGAAATCCACCTCGGATAGACCTTCTTCTCCACCACTCGGTCGGCAAACCCTGCCGAAAGAGGCGCGGGGATGTCCGTCGATCCAATCGCGGAGTCGAATGCGACCAGATCCATATCCCAGTCGAGCGGCATGGGGAGATAGAGAACCTCCCCCTTCAACGGGAACGGTCCCGTGACGCGCAGATCCGAGACGGATCCATACCAGTCTCTCTCCGACACGGAGGGATCGCGGATCAGCTCATGGATGACCGCGCTGAACAGCTGGTCGGGACGCGGCCAGTAGGCCCCGTGCCCGATGTTGAAGATGTCGTCGGTACGGTCCTTGTTCACGTCCATCGGGCGCGCATCGCGGAAAAACAGCACGTCACGCGGCGTCAGTTCATACGATTTCCTTGACATTGTCGTTTCTCCCGTTAATCCCGCGGACGGTTGATGAAGGCCTCGCACATGAAGAGCCCAAGGAAATCCTCGGGGTGATTCTTGACGCTATCCTCCTTCAAGTACGACTCCAGGCATTCCCTGGTCAAGACATCACGCGCCCCCTCTGTCTGCTCCAGCGTGTGCATTGTCTCCTCGAGCACGACCTGGCGCATGGTGCTCGTGTCGTTCAGATCGCCCTTCTTCAGCGCGTACGGTTCAAGAAAGCCCGCAAGCTTGTAGGCGAAGCGCGAAAGCTTGCCGCTCTTCTCGGTGAGTCGACGGTAGATGTCGAACGCAGAGGTGTTATTCCATTTGCAGCCCCACTTCAGGATTTCGCCAGACCGTTTCAGGACGCTCACGGCCAACGCGTTGCGTCCGTACCCGTGTTTGGCGCGGCCTTCGGCAGCATGCGCCTCGTGGATGAGATCCTGCAGAGGCGCCTTCGCCGAACCGATCGCGATTCCGGCGGAGGCCGTGACGCCCTCCTCGTTTATCGTTTCATTGAACTGCGTCGCCAGCTTCTGGGCGATCTCAAAAGCCCGGGTGGCCTTCACCACGGCCAGGACGTCGTCCCCGCCCGCGTAGATCAGAAGACCATCCTCGGCGTCGATCTTCACCTGCCGGGCGAAATCCGCCAGCTTCCTGCTGAAGGCCCGATGCTCGTCCGTGTTCCTGAACCCCGAAAGCTTTCCCCCCATGTGGTCGCCGTCCATGGCAATCACGGCAATATATTTGCCAAGATTCTTCGTAACAACCTTGTCGTCATCCGTCGTGCGCGCCTTCTTGATGAGATTCATCGCACCACGACCGCTGTTCCTGTTGGAGGACCTGTTGTCGGCGACATCCAACGCCGCCTCCTTGCCGGAGAGGAAGTCCTTGACGGCGGCCGAGACTTCTTCATGCCAGGCATCGAACGCACGGGTGTTGCGCCGCAGGGCCATCAGCTTCCCGATGGTCCTGTAGTCGGCACCCATATCGCCGCTCGGCGTCTTGAGGACCGCCCAGGTCGTCTGGAGAAAAGCCTTGACCTGCGCAAGGTAGGCTTCATGCCGCGTCTGCGGAACACCCTTCAGCTTCGGCCAGCATCCTTCTGCAATAGCCATCAGCTTGGCCTGCGCCGCGTCCGCGGCACGTTTCGCAAGCGCCTCGCCCTCCCCTTTCGGCACACACGCGAGGAATCGGTTCGGAATTCCCTCGAGATGGCCTTTCTCCACGGCGGGGAAGACGCACGTCATCTCGTAGGCTGGCACGGTCTCCAATGCGGCGGCCGTCAGTTCGGAGAGCAGCTCCGACCCGACGCGCAGATCGCCAATCGTCTCGGCCTGTGCAATGAACTCCTGCACGGGACCAAGCTGAAACAACAGTAGTTCCTTCTCCATAATCTCCTTTCGGACTTGACTCAAAGCCATCTCAGCCGCAGCGCATGCCAGGACCGGATCGCGTCGGCCGCGACCTCCTCGCCCACCGCTGGACGGAAATTCTCCACATAGAGGTAATTGCAAAACCTCGGCGAAGTCGTGCCGGACGTCCGCCTGACGGCG
>JAUNMP010000258.1 GCA_030537465.1 bacterium | reverse complement strand
GCCGTCAACGCCGAGGTTTTGCAATTACCTCTGCCGACTTTACTTCAGCTATCGCCTTGGAAATTTTCTCTTTTTCTTCGGCCTCCCGCTCATACTCAGCAAGTTTCTCGCTTGCTTTCGTGATGGCATCTTCGTCACCTGCGGCTTTGGCGGCCTCCAGAGCGCTCTTGGCACTAGCCAAATCATTTATACCCATCATGGCGAACTTCAGATTCAACTTCTGGGCTTCCTTTTCAGACTCTTCTTTAGAGCTAGCAGCAAGTTCCGCGAGCTGCTTCTTCCGATCACGCTCAGCTTGTGCAGCTCGCTCTTCCTGGGCTTTCAGCATCTCAGCCACTTTATTTCCTTGGGCTTTCAGAATCTCATCCGCCTGATTTTCCTGGGCTTTAGTATCGCTGGCACCAGACACTTCGTCACCAGCAATGGCCGCGGCTTGCGGCGTCGAAGTTACGTTCTTTCCTCTTTCTCCCCCTCCGAAAATCGAAGACAGCAGAAGCAGAACCACAACGGCTGCTGCGACCAGGACCCCCTTGCCTGTCGTCCCGCTCTTCCAGAGGTTCACAAACATACTCTGGATTTTCTTGGCCCCCACGGCGCCATCATCAGGCTTGAAATTTGCCTTGATGTCGGTCAGCGCCTTGGACACCTTTTCCTTGGCATTTTGAACATCCATACCAATCACCTTTCTTTTGTACCTACCAACCTTGGTCTCTCACTTAGAACAGCCCCGCCATTCAGAGACCTTGAAAATGGCGAGACCGAAAATCAAATGATCCATCACCTCTAGTCCACG
This sequence comes from bacterium, assembly GCA_030537465.1. Classification (GTDB taxonomy): domain Bacteria; phylum Verrucomicrobiota; class Kiritimatiellia; order RFP12; family UBA1067; genus RUG572. The sequence continues at coordinate 5,107 of JAUNMP010000258.1, read as the reverse complement.
CCACACCTGCCATGGTCAAGATACCCCTATCGACACATCTTGAAAAAAAGAGTGGCGTGCCTTCAAGTTCATGTCTTACGAGAGGCATCGCCAAACGCCTGTAACAAAACACGAATAGAAAGCACGCCACGTGGATACCACGTGACGCACTCACATACCTCGCTTTGCTACGTGAAGATTGGCGATTTTCTCGTAAAGCTCAGTACGCAAGTTGCGTACGTGCCTGGGTCCTTTCGGGATTCCCAGACTCCTCAGTTCGCCGGGGCGAGACGCCCCGGTTACGGTGAGGTTCTTCCCGTCTCGGGTGACACGACGAGCCGTCGCGTCCACGAGTTGGGCCGGTGGTTGACGCCTGTGCCGTCAACCGAAGTCAAAGATCGATCCGCTGCGTGCGGAAGTGGGGGCTTGTGCACAGCCTCCCCCAAAAACGGTATTATTCTACCACACTCGGCGTGCGGCGGACAATGGGCAAACGGACATATGTACGCGTTCCGTTTGCAATATCTCGTTTCATCCGTTCACGTGCCGCAGCAGCCAATCGATGTACATCATGCCCATATTTCGCCGAGATTTTCCGGCGGATGGCGTAGATTTCATCCATGGGGTCATCTGTGTTGAACGCATCAATCATAATCAAACTCCTCCTTCCGTTCAAGAAATTCCGCCGGCGTGATAATCACAGGGCACTTAAAACCAAGACGATCAATTATCGAAGCTGTCTTGGGCAAAGTCACAGGATTGGCCATATGGCGGCAATTCCAAGTCAGCAAGACATCCATCCCGTAAACGGCGGCTATGGCAATGTGCGATGCATCCGTCGCTTCGCTCTGAGGAACGGCATGACCTGATGTCAGTGCTTCGGCCACTTCCTCGACCTCTGCCAACGACGAATCAAGAGACACCATCCCAGCAAGACTCTTCTGACGAAGCGCTGCTCGTTCAGGGTTTCCATCCTCTACCTCATCATCCACATAAGGAGAAATATAAATCTCGCATCGCGGTGCGATCTCCTGCCACCACTGAAGCGTCGCCGCCTGCTTGATCGCAATATGCTGCAACGGCGTGGGACGGCCGTTCAGAAAACTCCAGAACGACGTCTCACAGTAGACTCTCAATTTTCTCTCTACAGCCATCTCCACTCCTTTCTTTAAGTTTTCAGTTTCTACAGTTCGCCGGGGCGAGACGCCTCGATTCCGGTGAGGTTCTTCCTCGTTCCGGGGCGAGACGCCCCGGATACGGAGGACGGTGGTTGACGCCTGTACCGTAAACCGAAGTCAAAAATCAAATCCGCACGGGGCGGATTGTGGGGGATTACGCACGGACTCCCCCTGAAAAATGACATCATTCTACCACAGTCAGCGCACGGCGGGCAATGGGCTTTTCAGGGATCCATCTGCGAATTTAAAATTGAGCGCCGCACCCTTTCTAGTTTACAAATTATCTGGAAGTCGGGTTAACCCCAGAAACGGCCTTTCCCCGGACGCGCAGGAGCGCCCCTCCCAGGGCAAATCCTCCGTCAGATACGGGGGGGCCGCGCTCCAAGCTCCAAGCTCCAAGCTCTAAGCTAATAGCTTCAAGCGCCCAGCTTCTGCACGAGTTCCTGGAGCATCTCCGTGATCTTCGAGAAGTTGATCTTCTCGCAGCCGCGATACCAGTCGCTCCACTTGCCGTGGCAGTAGACCTTCCCCGCGGCGTTGATCCGCTCCTGGGCGGCCAGCGCCGCCTTCGCCTCCGCAAGTGCCGTCGCACGGTCGCCGCAGTTCAACGCCTCCTCCGCCCGCAGCACGCAGATCGCGCTGTCCGCCAGTTCCCGCATCACGAGCGCGGGATACAGCACGTGGTCGTAGGCGAAGGTCTTCTCCGCCTCAGGGGACTGCGCGAGCAGATACCGCGACATCCGCAGCGCCTCGTCGTAGCCCTCGCGCTGGGCCGCCAGACGCTGGGCGTCGTCCCGCGGACTCGCCGCCCGCGGATATGTGTCCTGCAGCGCCTTGTGGAATGGGTCCGGATGCTCCTTCGCCGTGCAGACCTTGACGAACGGCTCGACCGCCATCTTCGCCTTCTTCTTGCCCGCCAGCACGGACATCATCCGCTTGATGGCGCCCTTCGTCACCCAGGTCGTCTGGCCGTCCATGTACATCGGCACATTGAGTGTGGGATGGATCTGCATCGCGTTGTAGTGAACGTTCAGGACGCTCTGCCAGTCCGCCGCCCGCGTCGGCAGACGCGCCGCCAGCCAGGTCTTCGTCCATGCCTCGGGATCATACGTCTCCAGATTCCACGTCATCTTCGCCGTCGCATCGATTCCGTAGATGAACTCGCGCAGATTGCTCACGTTGAAGATCGCATAGGTGGCGGACTGCTTCGCCTGCGCCTCCTTCATCATTTTGAACGTCCGCGCCGCCGGCACGAAGGACGCCACATGCGGCCCCGGCCCAATCAGCTGATGATGGTAGTAGACTCCGTAGGTGTGCTTCGTCGTGTCGCGCGGCACCTCGCGGAAGTCGTCCTGCCAGCGCCAGCCGCCATTGTTGTCCGCGAAGACAATCGTCGTCCCCTCGGGAACCTTCAGGAGTCCCTTCGCGAAGAAGTAGGCCCCTTCCGCCCAGAGCGTCGTCGAGGTGAAGCGGCGGTCCTTGGGAATTCCGAGCTCGTCAAGAATCGCAATCTGCTTCGCCATCGCCGCCGAAATGATGCGGGCGCGTCCGGCATCGTCGGTGGGGATGGACTTGTCCTCGTTCCACATCGGACGGTCCTGCGAGCCGCGCAGGCCGATCTGCCACACGACGTTCGGAAACTTCGCCCACTGTTTCGCCTGGTGGCGCCAGACCTCCTCCACCTCGGCCGGATTCGAGAAGTAGGAGTACTTCAGATCGCGTCCCCTCTTCTTCCAGTAGTCGGTGAAGACGAACCCACTCGTTCCCATCGGCTCGATGTGGTGCATCGTCAGGAAGACGCCACGCCGCGCGCAGGCCTCCAGAATCGCCGCCTCGGGCGGATTCGAGATGTTGAGGAAGCTGTCGGGGATGATCATGTTGAACCGGCAGCGCACGAGCGATTCTGCGACCGCCTCGGCGATGGAGAGATTCATCACGTCGTGATAGTAGGGATAGACCAGATAGTCGCGCGTGCCGGACCGTTCGCGCCACTTGGTGAGCAGGTCCTCGTCGTTGATGAACCAGCCCCGGAACTTCACCGTCGGCGACACCTGCCGGATCTCCACCTTCTCCCACACGAGCTCCGCCTTGCGGGGATAGGGCACTCCGCTCCAGAACTGCATCGGATCGACGCCGAGGTAGCGCTCGATGAAATCGTAGACTGCGAACATCGTCCCCCGTGGATCGGCGCCACGGAACGCCAGCACGCCGTCCTTTTCCTCGACCGTGTACGATTCCCAGTCTCCGCCCGTTGTCTGAATCGAAAGATCGCCCGCCTGCGGCACACCGCCCGACACGACCTCGAGATCGACGTCAGCGATCTTCTTCACATCCGCGGCGAGGTCCTTCGCCGCCAGAAGAACGCATTCCTCCTCCTGGGGCGCCACGACGATACGGGCCTTGTGCCCGGGTGAAACAAGAGTGAACGCCCCCGCCGAAACGGCAAGGGCGCCACACGCGCACATCAGAATTGTCTTCATGATGATGGCTCAGGCTAAACGCTCACTTCTTCGTGAACTTGACCACGAAACCGCCGCCGGGGGCCATGTGGACGGCGAACTTGTCGCCGGCCTTGACGACCTTCGTCTCGTGGACGTACTTCGCGGGCTCGACGTCGGCGTTCGGCGCGTCGCGGAAGATCTCCGCCGTCCATTCGCCCGCACCGAGGAACTTCGTGCACACGTCGAAGTCGCGCGCCTCGGCGTTCGTCATGCCCGCCGCGTACCACGCGCCGCACTTCGCCTTGCGGGCGACGGCGGCCATCGTGTCGGGGCAACCGCCCAGGCCGACGGTGTCGTCCCACACAACCGGCGTCGCGGCCATGAACTTGAAGCACTCCATGTTGGCCTCGTACTTCGCCGGGGAATCGCAGAGCATCTGCAGCGGCGCTTCGTACATCGCCATCATCGCCATCTGGCGGCAGCGCGTGCCGACGGAGCCCGGATTGTGGTTGTTGCCCGTGTACTTGCCGATCGGGAAGTTGAGCATGGCGCCCGGCGTGTAGTCCATCGGACCCGCCGTGAGGCGCACGAAGAAGCTCTTCACGTCGCTCGCCATCATGTCGTACTTGTTCTTGAACCACTTCATCTGCTCGAGTCCGTGGATGCCTTCGTAGTTGATGACATTCGGGTAGGCGCGCTGCATGCCGGTCGGACGGTGCATGCCGTGGTAGTCCACGAGCATCTTGTTCTTCGCGCACTCGTCGGCAAACTTCCACAGGAAGCGCTCCACGTCCGCGTCGCCACGGTCCATGAAGTCGACCTTGAAGCCCTTCGCGCCCTTCTTGGCGAAGTACTCGGCGACCTTCGCCTCGTTGCCGTACACCTGCGCCCAGGCCATCCAGAGGATGATGCCCACGTTGCGCTCGTTGGCGTACTTGATGAGGTGGTCGACGTCAACCTCCTTGCTGTCCTTCCAGATGTTGAGCTGTTCGCTCCAGCCCTCGTCGAAGATCACGTACTCGACGCCCGTCTTCGAGGCGAAGTCGATGTAGTGCTCATAGGTCTTGGTGTTGCAGCCGGCCTTGAAGTCGATCTTCGCGCCGTCGAGGTTCCAGTCGTTCCACCAGTCCCACGCGACCTTTCCGGGCTTGACCCAGGAGAAATCCTTCTTCGGGCAGGCCGGACGCGCCAGTGCGTACACAATGTCGGCCTCGCAGAGCTTGGACGGCTTATCCGCGAGAATGAACGTGCGCCACGGGAACGTGCGCGTGCCCGCCGTCTCGACAATGAAGTCGTCGTGCTCGTTGATGCGCACCCAGCGGCCGCCTTCCTTGAGATTGCGGTCCTTGCCCCAGCCGCCGACGCGCTCCGTCTTCTTCGGCCAGTTGGCGAACTTCGAGCCCAGCGTGAGATCCGTCGCCTGCTCGCCGCGCGTGAGGTTCCAGATCGGGTAGTCGTTGACGTCGCTTTCCGTCACGGCGACCGTCTTGCCCGCCACCGTGTAGACGA
>JAUNMP010000030.1 GCA_030537465.1 bacterium | reverse complement strand
CGCCGGGGGGCGCGGGGGGGTCCACCCAGGCGTTGTTGGGGGGGGGGGGGGGGTTTGGTGGGGGGGGGCCCGGGGGCGGGGGGTGAGTGGGGTGGGGAGGTTGAGAGGGATGGGAGGGTTCGCGGACATAGCAATGCGTCACGCCGGTGAGCGGCGTCAGGCGCGCCGCCATTTCGTCAAGCTCGTCCCTGGGGACCGCAACCGCGCAGAGCGCGGACCGATAGCCCAGGCGCCGCGTATCGAACACGGCCCCGAACCGGCGTACGGTGTTCCCCTCGCGCAGCCGAGCCAGACAGGACAGGAGATCGTCCTCCGTACAGCCCAGCTCCCGTGAAAGCGCCTCGAACGGACGCGCGCACAGCGGAATTCCCCGCTGCAGCGCGACCACCATTTCCTCGTCACTCACCATGCGGTCGGCGGTTAAGATCGACTACCGCTTGTTGTACGGATAGCTCACGACGTCGTCGACGATCTGGCGGGCGAGGTCCGCCGCAATGCGCTGCGCGGCGTCGCGCTGGCCCGTCAGCAGATCACCCTGCACCATGAACGTCGTCTCCGCCACGTACTTGCGGGCATCCTGCAGGACCTTGCCGCTATCCTTATTGACGATCGAGACCTCGGCCGTCACATAGTAGCGGTATTCGCCCGCGCGCATGCCGTGACCGCGGTCGAAGGAGACGGGGCGCCGCTCGGCCTTGACGATGGAACCCTGGACCTCGATGGAGGAATCCCCGGTGCGGCGGATGGAAAAGGTCCCCTCCTTCTGGAACTCGCGCAGCGTGAACTGCGTCACGATCGGACCCAGTTCGGCGGACTGCGTGCGGTTCATGAAGACGGGCACCGCGACCGTGCGGATCTCGTCAGGGACGCGAGACGTCCAGCGATAGTCCGGAAGGCTGCACCCGCAGAGGATCAGAGCGGGAACGAGAAGAAGAAACGCACGAAGCTTCATGGTCGGGAATCCTTTCACTTGTTCTCTTCAGCAGGGGCCGCGGGGGCGGGGGCGGGATCGGAGAGCTCGGCGATGCGCGCCCGGATCTCCTCCGCGTGCACGGAATCAGGGTATTCGGCGAGGTAGCGCTCCCAGGAGGTGCGCGCCGCATGGCGCGTCCGCTGCTTGGAATCGTAGAACTTCGCGCTGCGGTAGGCATCCTCCGCCATATAGGTCTTCAGCTCCTCCAGCCATTCCTTCAGCTCGCCGACCTGCTCGAGATCGGGGAGACGGCCCATCGTCATCTTCAGGTAGCCCTCGGTGTCGCGGCAGCGCGGAATGTTGTACGCGAGCCGACGGCACAGCCACATGCGGGCCTTGGCCTCGAGGTAGGCCGCCTGGCGCGCCTCGTTCGTGACGGGATACTTGCTCTGCAGCGTCGCGTAGACCTTCACGGACTCCTCGTACTGGCTATCCTGCTCGCGGAGGTCGGCGATCTTCAGCATCGCCTCGGGCACGTAGGCGGCGCCGGGCGCGCGGCGGACGATCGACTCGTAGTGCTGGCGGACCATGCGGTTCGACAGGAAGGAGAAGCCGAACCAGGACTTCTTCTTGTCGACCATCGTGTTCACCAGCTTGTAGCCGTATTCGACCAGCTCCAGATACTTGCAGTCGCGCGAATAGAAGTCCAGCAGATACTCGAGCTGCTCGAAAGCCTCCTCGTAGTCCTCGAGCTGGACCGCCAGCAGCTGCATGAAGCGCAGCTGGGCCTGCGGAGCCTCCTTGGAGGACGGCCACTCGCGCACGAGCGCGTCGCACGCCTTCGCGGCGCCCTTGTAGTCGCCTTCGGCCTCGAGTTCCTGGGCATAGGCGAACTGCTCCGCCGCGGTCTCGCGCTTGACGCCGAACCACCAGCTCTTCTCGCGGCGCTCCGGCTTCTTGATGTCGTCCAGCCCGTCAAAGCCCGGATACGCGTCCGTCGCGTACGGCGAATTGCCGCCCGTCGACGCGCCCGCGACGTTCCGCGCCGGCGTCGCCGCCTGGGCAACACCCGTGAACGCCACGCAGGCAATCAGAAGATAACGCATCGTCTTCATCAAATCACTCCTCAGTCCTTCAAAAAACCAACCTAGTATATCAAATCACCGATAGACCCGCCACATTCCCGAATTCATCACTCGTAGACGCGGAACAGCGGGTCCGCCGACCGCACCACGCCAATCGACGCATTGCAGTCGAAGTCGCCCTCGCGTTCCGTGCGGGGACCCGAACCGTGGAAGAACATCAACCATTCCCCCACGCCCGGAATCTTCCGCGCGTCGAGCACGAATCCCGCCGTGAGGCGTCCCTTCGCCCAGGGCCAGACCTTCTGGTCCAGCGTGATCCGGCCAGGCAGATCCGACCAGTGGATCAGGTCCGTGGACGTCTTCACGCCGATGCCGTTCGCCGGCGAATGGTACATCAGCCAGCGAGTCCCGTCGCGCAGCACGCAGACGTTCTCGCCCGCCTCGGTCCGTCCAACGGGCGTCCAGACGCGCAGGTCGGCCGACTTCGAGATGCTCGCGCCGTTCTGCTTGTAGTAGCACCACCAGGTTCCCGCGTCGTCGCGCTGGAGATAGGGGTCGATCATCCGTCCCATCTTCTCCACCGACACGTCGGGACCCTTCACGCGCAGCAGCTCGGGCGCGCTCCAGGCCTCAAGGTCCTTCGAGCGCATCGTCCAGAGGCGGGCGTTCGCGTTTCCATAGTGCGGCCTGCCGTCGAACACGTTCCCGGGGCGCGGGTAGGTCTGAAGGCAGAGCACCCATTCGTCGCCGTCGCGGACGACGTCGCCCGGGCTCCCGAAGTCCTTCGAGTTGTCGCGCGGCGTCAGCTTGCGCGGCGGCGTCCAGGTGACGAGGTCCGCGCTTCTGGACGTCGCGCAGTAGCTGAACACCTTCCCGTCCGACTCGACTTCCACCCAGGTGAAGAACAGGTGGAAGACGCCCGCGTGCCATACCGCCGCGGGGTCGCGGAAGGCGTTGCGCCCATCCCCGCGGAAGATCCGCGGATCCTTCGTCGAACCAGGTGCTCCCAACGCAATCAGCGCCGTCGCGGCCACGCCGGCGAGCACGGACCTTCTCGTAGTTTCCATCGTCATCGCCTCCTCACCGATCCGACTTGAGGATCTTCTCCTTGAAATGCTCGACCGCACCCGCATGGTCCGTGAAGAGCCCGTCGAGCTGCGCCTCGAAGGACGCGGTCAGCCAGTTCCCGAACTTGCTGGACGGACGATGCCCCATCGCGATCAGGTCGCGGCCCATGAGCAGGGGCTTCGGGACCGACGCGGCGATGCGCAGACGCTCGGCCGTCGCCTCGAGCCACTTGAGGTCCTCGCCCGCGCTCGTGCCCCCGCGGCATTCCGGCGGACGCCCCTCGTCGTCCGCATGCGCCACGCGGATCAGCCGGTCGACGCGGCCGACCTTCAGCGCCAGACGGCGAATGGCGGCGTCGCCAGCATGGGCCTTCCACAGCGCAAACGGCTGCATATGGTGCGCCACGAGCGGCGGCACCTCCCGCAGGATCCGCTCCTCGTTGGTGAGGCGGCGCAGGAAGGCGCGCGTGGGTTCGACGCCGGCGACGTCGTGCCCAAGCGAGCGGATGTGCCCCGTCTTCGGGTCATAGGCCGTCGTGGCGGGCTTGCCGAAGTCGTGGCAGAGAACCGCGAGACCGACGATCAGGTCCTCCGACGAATCCTCCTTCTCAACTTCGCAACTCCTCAACCTCTCAACCCTTCTCCGTGCGAAGGCGTCCAGGCAGAGGCACGTGTGGTTCCAGACGTCGCCTTCGGGATGCCACTTCGGATCCTGCTCGCAGCCGATGATGCGCTCGAGCTCGGGGAAGTAGCGCACCCAGCCCGTCTCGCGCAGAAACGCAAGGCCCTGGCCGATCTTCACGCCCTTCGTGAGCAGCTTCGCCCACTCCTCGAAGAGCCGTTCCGGGGGAAGGTCCTCGATTGTCACCTGCCGGCAGATCTCGACCGTCTCCGGCGCCGGACGCAGATCGAAGCGGGCGATGAACTGCATGCCGCGCAGCACGCGCAGGGGGTCCTCGACGAACTTCGGCGAAACGTGGCGCAGCACGCGGTCCTTCAGGTCCGCCACGCCGCCGTAGGGGTCCTCGAAGACCTCGGCGAGCGGGTCGTAGTACATCGCGTTGACGGTGAAGTCGCGTCGGCTCGCCGCCTCGGGGATCGAGAGGAACGGATCGGAGTCGATCAGGAAGCCCTTGTGCCCGACCCCGCGCTTGGACTCGCGCCGCGGCAGGGAGACGTCGATGTCGACGTGCTTGATCTTCAGCACGCCGAAGGAGAGTCCGCAGGCGTCGAACTCGAACCGCCGCCCGATGACGTCCTGCAGACGCTTCGGCTCGAGGCCGAAGACCTCGAGGTCGACGTCCTTCACGTCCGTTGCGCCCGAGAGGAGGTCCCGGACGGAACCGCCCACCATCAGCGCGCGGCCACCGGCCTCCTTCACGAGGCCGGCGATCGTGCGTACGGCGTCCAGAAGCCCGGGCTTCAGCACCGAGAGGTCAAGCTTGAGATCGTCCATCGTCCCTCCCTCTCCAATCACCAACCAGCGGATCCTTCCTTCGCCGTGAGCAGAAGAATGCCCGAGCAGGGCGCCAGCTTCAGCGTCCCGTCCGCAAACGAGCCCTTGGCGGGATCGTCGACCACGACCTTCCGTACGCTCCAGTTCTTCCAGATCTCGGGCCGTCCCTCATACGGCCTGCCGCTGTTGTTCACCACCAGCACGCCGCAGCGTCCGCCGCCAAAGCAGTGCTCGGAGACGAAGATGTTCTTGTTTCCGGTCTTGAGGAGGCGGTTCACCGGGCGGACCTTCGCCCAGACCTTCCAGGCGTCGCCTTCGTACTTGCCGCTCGCGCCGTAGTAGGTCTTTTCGAAGTTGTGCGCGAACACGTACACCGTGCCCTTGCCGTACTTGTTCCTGAAGAAGACGCCCTCGCCGTCCTGGTTCTTCGCGATCACCTCCGCCGTCAGCGCGTTGAAGCGCCGCTTCACCGAGTAGCCGAAGGCCATCTTGAAGTCGCCGAAGTCGCAGGTATCCAGCCCGCCCACCTTCTGACGGGAGGCGATCTCGATGCCACCGACCTCCTCCATCGAATCGAGGAAGGTGTCGTTCCAGGAGAGGTAGAGCGTGGCACCGTCGCGAACCTTCGCCTTCAGCTCCTCCCAGCGCTCGATCGTGAGATAGGCGCGGCCGAGGGCGTTCGGCAGGAAGTAGCACTTCGCGTCGGGGAGCTTCTCCTCCGGACTCGCGAACGCCGGCATGATCCCAGCCTGACGCGCCAGAATGTAGCTCGAATGCGCCACGTCGGACTCCGTCGTGAGCACGACGGCCTCGGTCCTCGCCTTCGGGAGCGCCGCGACGGGAAGCGCGTCCTGCATCGCCGCGAACTTCTTCACCACGTCCACGGCCGGATACGGCGTGCGGTCGCGCTTGAAGATGCCCAGTTCGACGCACGGCTGACGCCAGTTGTACGGCGCGTTCGTCATCTTCGTCTGGTCATAGGCACACCACCAGAGCATCGCCCGACAGTCGGCCGACCAGGCGTTCCACAGCATCGCGCGCATGTATTCGGCGACATTCCCCTGGGAGGCCTGCTCCTGCCGGCGCGCGCCGTGTTCCTCGATGAACGCGGGCATGCCCGTGACCTGCCCGAGCACGTAGGTCTCGGCGGGGGCGAAGGTCGTCGAGCGCACGGACGTGAAGTCGTCGTTGTAGACCGCGCCCCAGAAGCCATAGGGATGCGTCGTCACGTAGTCGGAGAGGGACGCGTTCATCGCGCTCGGCCAGGCATTCTCGCGCGAGATGCAGAGTCCGTCCACGCCGATGACCGGACGCGACGGATCCGCGCAGCGGATCGCCTGGTGCACGTACCGCAGCCACGCCTCGGAGTGGAAGCTGTTCTCGCTTTTCCCGAGAATGCGTGACTCGTTGCCCGACTCCCAGGCGACGATCGCCTTCTTCGCCTTGAGACGGGAGACCATGCACGTGAGGTAGCGGCCCTCCCACATGAGCGCGTAGGGATCGCTGAACGGATTGCGGTTCGCGAGCGCCGGCGGGATGTAGTTGCGGAACGTCATCTGCCCCGTCAGAAGCGGCACGATGAGACGGATGCTGTACTTCTCGGCGATGTCGCAGAATTCCTCGAAATGCTCGACCATCCGCTCGTCCACGCCGGCGCGTCCGCACGGCGTATCGGGGAGCGGCTCCTCGGAGTCGAACATCCGCGTCTCGTTCACCTTGTCGAAGTTTCCGCCCGAAAGATAGCAGGCGTGGATGGGCTGGAAATCCGCCCAGTTCGGGAAGACGCGCAGAATCTTGAACCCGTTCGCGGCGAGGACGCGCAGGTCTTCATCGACAGCCTTCGCATCCCACTTCCGCCACATCTCCGTCGCGGCATGGCTCGCCCAGTAGTTCGCGCCGAGCGCCATCCGTCCGGACGGCAGGAACGAGTCCTGCGGCGTCGCCCCCGGCGCACAGCATACTCCACCCGTCGCACACGTTTCGGCCATTGCGAACGACACCACGGTCAATCCCATCGTCAGCAGCAGTTTCCTCATTTCATTCTCCTTTGCCCTTTACTCTTCAACCTCAACACTTGAACGTTCAGCCTTCAGCTCTCCCGGCTCCCCACGCGCGCCACGTGCGCCTCTCCCGCGTAGACGGGAACGCCTCCGACAAGAAGCGTCCCGTCGCTCTGCACGCCCGCGCAGACGCCCTCGAGCGGCGCCGCGTCATCGTCCGTCTGCCTGACGGCGATGAACCGTCCCTTCAGCCAGTCCACCGCGGCGTAGCGCGGATGAAGCGCCGCGAAACCCGCCACGCGCCACATGTCGTACACGGAGCCGAGCTCCTCCAGCAGGACGTCGCGGACGCGCCCGACCTCGATCGGCGCGGAGGGGCCTCCTGCCGCCACCAGGGAAGTCGCGCGGGCCGCGATCTCCGGCGCGAACACCGTCTGGTTCACGTTCACGCCGATGCCCGCGACGACGAAATCCCCATGCCGCTCGCAGAGGATGCCGGCGATCTTCAGACCCGAGACGTAGACGTCGTTCGGCCATTTGAGCGCAATGGGGCGATCGGGGAGGAATCGCGCGATGCAGGCGTGGACCGCAAGCCCCACGGCGAGGGGCAGCGTCACGACCTGCTCCGGGGGGAGGTCCGCGACGTCCAGCACGGCGCTCAGCATCAGGTTCGCGCCCGGCGGCGAAAGCCAGTGATGGTCGAGACGGCCACGTCCCGCGGTCTGCTCGTCCGCCGTGAAGACGTCCCCGTGCACGCCTTCGCGTGCGTCGAGGTTCGTGGACTCGGTCACGGCCCTATGGTGGATGCGGAACGTCATGACTTGCTCTCCACCAGCGCCGAGGCACAGACCAGCAGAGCACCCAGCCACTGCAGCGCCGTGGCGTGCTCCCCGAGGAAGATGCCGGCCAGCACGACCGCGACCACGGGCGTGAAATAGGCGCTCACGCCCAGCGTCGAAACGGGCAGATACCTCTGCGCGGCGTTCCAGGCCCAGAACGGCGTGAGCGTGCAGACGACGCCCAGCACGACGACGAGCCACCAGGCGCGCGGGGTGGCCGGCCAGACGAAGGCGCCATGGCCCGACGGCGCGACGAAGTGGCAGACGAGCATCGCGAGGCCAATCGTCCCGGCGCCGATGATCATCGTCCACGTCGTGTACGGACCCGCCCCCAGACGGTTGATGTTCTCACGGCCGTAGACCGAATAGAGCGCCCAGGTCGCAGCGGCGAGGAAGACATAGACGTCGCCCATCGAGTAGGCGGAGAGGGCAAGACCATCCCGATTGACGATGCCGATCACAAGCAGTGCGCCCGCGAAGCCGAAGAGCACGCCCAGCGTCTGCAGCGCCGTCACGCGCCGCGCGTGGATCGCCGCCAGCGCAAAGATCATCAGCGGGGCGAGGGCGTCCGCCATGGACGCATTGGCCGCGCTCACGCGGGCGCACCCCATGAACACGCACCAGGCCATCACGCTCGTCCCCACCGGACCCAGAACGGCGAAGAGCCACCAGTCCCGCCGCGTCGGCTCCACGAAGAGGCGCCGGCGCCCCGCGGCCGTGCGCGCCTCCCACGCGAGCATCACGCCGCCCGCGACGACGAAGCGCAGAAGGGAAAGGACTGCGGGCGAGATGCCGCAGTCCTTCGTCAGCTCGGCGCCGACCACGAACGTGGCGGCAAAGGCCGTCACGCTGATGGCGGCCAGAAGCACGCCGACGATCTTGCGCCGCAGGTCGGCCATCGCGCCTCAGCGGGCCTCCCCGAAATCCAGCACGCGGACGGCGTCCGGCGCCAGCTCCACCTCGGCCGAGCCATCCGCGCCGAAGACGACCGCGCCACCATCAACGAGTTCGGCCGCCCGAGCTCCTCCCCTGGCGGAGAGCCGTGCCCTCACGGCCTTTCCATTGGAGTTGAACACCGTCACATAGCGATCGCCGAACTGCTCCGCGAACACCTTCGCGTCGGCGGAGGAAACAAGGACGTTCTGCGGACGCCACCCCGCCTCGGACAGCTTCCTGCAGAGCGGCACGTACTTCCTGAAGAGCGGACGGTCCCGATTGTAGATGTCGGGGCGCGTGAAGTAGTGCCCCTCGGACGCATTGTGCGAGAAGCAGCCCGGAAAGAGCCCATAGGCCACGCAGTGGCGCATGAAGTTCTCCATGTCCTCGTACTTGAACTTCTCGAAGTTCACGTTCTGCAGGTAGCAATAGGGCTTGCCCATGGACATCGCGCGCTTGTAGATCAGCGACGCGTGCGACTCGGGGCGCCAGTTGCCGTCCTTGTCGATCCACGCCGTCTCCGTGCCGCCCACGTCGACGTACGCGGGCAGCCACGGCCAGCGTCCGGGCACGCCATTCGCCATCATGAAGCGTCCGCGTGGCCACACACGGTTCGCCGTGCGGCGGACGTACTCGTACATCGAGAGTCCCTTGAAGACCGCGGGTGTGTGGTCCTCGCCCGAGGAGAAGACCAGCGGCGTCTCGCTGGCCGCGAAGACGCGGCGGTTGAAGTCGAGCGCAGGCGTGAGATAGCCTTCCGCGGAGTCGATGTACTCGCCGTCCTGCCCCTCGGGGGCGGGTTTCGCATAGTACCGCTCGAAATCCCTCTCGGAGTTCTTCACCTGGTATTCGCACATCCCGGGGATGCCGGGGAGCGGAGAGAGCAGCCAGATGGCGCCACGGCACCACGGCGTGTCCTTGACGCTTCCGACACGCTCGCCGTCCTCGTCGCGCATCACCGTCTCGCGCCAGGCGACTGCCCGTGGATCGCCCTTCCGGGCCAGCGCCTCGGCCTTCGCGACGCAGTCGGCGATCGTGAACGTGTTCGTGCCATGCGCCCTGTCCATCGAAAGCCACCAGGTGCTCGGCTCAGTGTAGCGGAACGTGATGATGCCGTGCGCGTCGTCCCAGGCCGTCTCGCCGTTCCCCTCCTTGAACTTGAAGCCGAAGTCCTGCCAGTTCTCCACGTTCCTGATGGGCTTGAACGGCATCCAGATCCCCTGCTCGGGGACGCGCGTGGCAAACGCGCTCTTCTCCAGGGCCGCGTACTTCGCAAGCGCGCCGCGGAATCCGCCCTTGAACCCAAAGCGGCGGAACGCGAATTCGGCCGTGGGCTTCTCGGGCGTCAGACCGAGGTCGAACGCGATGAAGAGCAGGCGTGTGCGGGGGTGCACGACCGTGCGGAAGTAGGCGGGATGGGCCGTGTCGATGCCGAGGCCAAGTCCCCTGCCGCCAACCGTCACCGCGCCAAACGGCCAGCGGTTCAGTCCCCCTGCGCCGCAGCCCATGGCGTTCACGTCGCTGCGCTGGGGACCAGTCTCGGCAAGCGCGACGGACGTGCGGGGATCCTGTTCGAAGACGATCTCGCCCGCCGGCAGCGGGACGGCGTAGACAAGCGTGAGCGCGCGGTCGCGTCCAGTCGTATCCTCGACCTTCACCGTGACGTGCGAGTCGTCGCCCGCCTTCCGTTCGTCGACGACGAGCTTCACGCCCTTGGCCGACGCCGCAGGGGAAATCGGGGCGTAGGCGTCCTCCTCGACGGCGACGTCGCGGAGAAGGAAGCCCGGCTCGCTCTTCGGCAGGTTCGCCTGCGGGAGGCTCTGCCCGTCGAACGCCACCAGGTCGGACGTCTCGCGCAGCTTCACCGTCGGCAGACGGAAACGGACGCGTCCGGGGAGACCGCGATAGAGGCAGTAGACGCTTGCACTGCGGACAGGCTTCTCGGGGATGATTGTCACAGAGCCCTTCCGCCATCCCCGCTTGGGATCCGGCGAGAATTCCGCCACCTGTCCCCACTGGTGGCCGCCGTCCATGTAGGCGATGTCGAGATAGAGGGAGAAGGACCGCGTACGTCCTCCGGCAGGACCCCTCTCGCAGCGCGCCTCGGTCTGCACCGTGAACGGGAGGGCCTCCTTCTGCGTGAGCACAAGACTCCAGCTCGCGCCCGCACGCCGCGACGCATCGTCGCCGTTGTCGACCACGATCTCGTCGCCATCACGCGTGAAGCCGGCTTCATACGGACGGGCCTTGTCGAACCCCAGCGTGAACTCCTCGGCCTGCAGCGCCATCGAGAACGCCAGCACGCCCACCGCACACAGTCTGCCAATCGTCATTGCTAAACCCCTCTCGTCCAGTGGGCGAACTCATTCGCCCTTCAGCGTCCACTTGCCGCCGCCCATGCCGAAGAGATCCGTGTTGAACTCCAGCGTGCCGTCGTCCTTGAAGGTGAACGTGTAGTCGAAGCGGAACGTGCCGTTGTGGAGGTAGACGCGCGCGCGGAAGACGTTCGGCGCCGTCCATGCGCCGGATCCCGCGGTGGGCTGGTTGCCCACGAGGCCGCCAAGCTTCTCGAAGAGCTCCTCCTCGAACCGCGCGGATCCTTCGCGCCACGCGCCGTAGCCCACGGGAATGCCTTGTTCACCGGCCGGGGAATCCAGCACGATCTTCCAGCCGCCCTCGGCTTCGGCGAGACGGACGCTCCTGAAATTGAAACGTTTCTGCGTGCCGGAGAGGCGGTAGGTGCGACCAAGCGCCACGCGTCCCACCCGTTCGCCCTTCACGGTCTTGAGCGCGAGCGCCGCGCAGCGGTCCGCAAGCGCCTTCTGGGCGGCGGGGTCCTCGGGCAGCGCCTTCGCCTGCATCGCGGGCAGCAGGTACTGCCAGACTAGGTCAAGCTCCTTGTGCATGGGGCCCAGGCCCGCATGGATGGAGACGACCGCGTCCTGGTCCGGCATCACGACCGTGTACTGGCCGTGCGCGCCATCGGCGCGATAGCAGTTGTGCCGGCAGCGCCAGAACTGGAAACCGTAGCCCTGGCTCCAGTCGCCGTCGCCCGGGCGCCCCGTCGAAGTCTGGTACCCCGTCGCCAGGCGGACCCAGTTGGTGGAGATCAGCTGGCGGTCGCCCCATCGGCCCTGTTGAAGACAGAGCTGGCCGAACCGGGCGAGTTCGCGCGTGGTCATGTTCATGCCCCAGCCGCCGCAGGCGATTCCCTGCGGGCTCGTCGTCGTCCAGGCGCGCGTGATGCCGATTTCCCGGAAGAGGCGCTCGTCGAGGAAGTCCATCAGCTTCTTCCCGCTCTTGCGCTCGACGATCGCGGCGAGCACATGCGTGGCGCAGGAGTCGTAGCGGTACTTGACGCCGGGAAGATCGGTCACCTCGTTCTCGAGGAAGAGCTTGACCCAGTCCCCGGCCGGCTCCTTGCGCTCGGCGTCCGTGTACGCCATGCCCGTCGTCATCGTGAGGAGATCCCGCACGCGCAGGGCGCGGACGGAGAGATCGGCGTCGGGACGGTTCGTCGGGGCCTTCTCGGGGAAGACGTCGACGATGCGCTCGTCGAGGTTGAGCTTCCCGTCGTCGGCGAGGAAGCCAACCGCCGTCGACGTGAAGCTCTTCGAGTGGGAGTAGAGCATGTGCGTGCGGTCGGCGGAGAACGGGCTCCACCAGCCCTCGGCGATGGTCTTGCCGTGGCGCACGACCACGAAGCCGTGCATCGCGTCGAGCTCGCGCTCGCATGCGTCGATCCACGCGCCGATGGCGGCGGAGGAGATTCCCTCCGCCTCGGGCGTCGACTTCTCCATCTCGGCGGCGAAGGCCGCGCACGCGGCCAGCGCCGTGCCCGCAAACGCAAACACGCTCTTCATCCCTGTCGTCCTTTCCCGCGCTTACTTGCCCAGCTCGAGGATCCGCACGTTGCGGAAGTAGGGGCAGGCGCCACCGTGCTTGCCCTGCAGACCGATCGCGCCCTTTGTGGGCAGTTCGGCCATCGGCTTCGAGAGCCAGGGCTGGATGGGCGTGCCGTCCGGATTCACCTTCGCGCTCGTGTACTTCGAGAGGTCGACGTCGACGGAGAGCTCGCCGTTCACGGCGACCTTCACGTTCTTGCCCATCGCCCACACGGTCATGTGGTTCCACTCGCCCGCGGGCTTCACCGCGCTCTTGGCCGGGCCGATGTGACCGTAGAGGCCGCCGTTCTTCAGGCGCGGCGGATCGTTCTTCCACTTGTTGCCGAAATCGTCGAGCAGCTGGACCTCGACCGAGTTCGGAATCCACTTGTCGAGATTGGAGCAGTAGATGATCACGCCGGAGTTCGCCTCGGGGTCGAGCTTGTACTCGAAGTCGAGCACGAAGTTCTCGTACTGGCCCTTGAACCAGAGGGCGCTGTCGACCGTGGACGTGATGCCGTCCTTGCCGTCGCGCTGCCAGGTCCCCGCCTTGAAGTCCGCGATCTGCTCAAGCGGGCCGTCGCCCAGCAGATTCCGCCACCCCTTCGCGGAGGTGTCAGGGTGGATTCCCGTCTGGGTGACGCATCCCGCGGTTCCCAGCAACAGACCGAGCAGCGCGCCCGCAATCGTCAGCTTCTTCATTTTTTGCCTTCTTGTTGGTTATGGTTGAACGTTAAATGCACACAACGACTTCGGCCGATCCCGCGACCGTCAGTTCGGATTCCTCGGCGACCACCAGACGGTCGCCCTTGGCGACGGAGAGTCCGTTCACCATGCCCGCGCCGCCCGTCACCACCGCCACGCAGGCGGGGCGGGTCAACGCCAGACGGCCGCCATCCGTCACGCGGAACATCGCGAACTTGTCCGTCAATTCCGGGCCGAGGATCTGTTCAACGCCCGTGCCGGAAGTCCCCGCGTCCCCGCGTTTCACGTACTTGGCGCACAGTTCGTCATACGTCAGGTTCACATACTCGTAGACGTTGTGCATCTCCTCGAAGCCAAGCCCGCAGTGGAGCTTCCGCTCGGGGATCTCGCGTCCGGACGGCGTGAACCGCTCGGCGACGACCATGAGGTCGCTCGGTTCCTGCAGCTCGATCATGAAGCAGCCGCCGCCGATCGCGTGCGGCACGCCGCCGTCGACGAAGACGAAGTCCCCCGCCTTGACGGGCACGCGGTGCAGCATGTCGATGATGCCCTGCTGTGTCTCGAACGCCTGCTTCCACTGCTCCTTCGTGACCCCGGGCTTGAAGCCGAGGTAGACGCAGGCGTCGGGGGCCGTGCCGTCGAGGAAGTACCAGCATTCCGTCTTGCCGACAGGGGAATTGAACTTCGCGCGGGCGTAGGGGACCGTTGGATGGGCCTGCACGACGAGGCGCTCGTCCGAATCAAGCAGCTTGACGAGGATCGGCAGCGTGCCGACGACGTCCTTCACCAGACGTCCGTCGACAAGGGAGCCGAGTCCTTCGCCCTCGATCTCGAGCGTCCCGTTGAACGCCGTCGTCGTGGAGGCCATCCAGTCCTCCGGGCGCGGCACCCCGTCCGAGCCGTCTGGCGTGAAGCCAGTGAATGCGTCGATGCGTTCACCGCCGAGATAGGTGCGGCGGACACGATTGGCCTGCAGTTTCGTGATCATGATGTACGTGCCTCCGAGAAAATCAGTTCGAGGTCGTCGGTCTTGGACCTGGTCTTGAGGATGAACCCACCTGGATGCGCGAAGAGCGTATAGGGTTTCCCGACACAGCGGGAGAAATCAATGCGTGGGTCGTCGTTGCAGCGGAGAAGCGAATACCCCTCGCCACGGCCGTCGCGCATCAGCAGGCAGGCGGGACGGTTCCGGGCGACCCAGGCGTTCGAGCAACGGGATATCTCCTCCGTCAGGCACTGCGTCAGGTCGGCGACGGGGAGTCCGGAGTATTCGCGCAGCGTGATCTTCGGACCCATCTCACGCCAGCACCTGCGGGTGAGGACCATCTCGTTCGCGAAGGTCACGGTCAGCTTCTGGCGGAGCGTCGGATCGTCGGCGAAGCGGCGGATCACCCAGTCGGCGAGCGGATTGTCGATGAAGCCCGCGAGCGCGTCCGCCGTCGTTCCCATCGCCTTCGCCGTGTTGAACGGACCGCAGACGTCCATCAGATTCCAGGCCGTGTACCAGGGATAGAGCGTCCGCATCTCCTCGTCGACGCCCAGCCATTCCGCAAAGAGGCGGAACGCGCACTTCGGCTCCTCCTCGCGTGCGCGCTGGTGATGGTCGAAATCCAGGTGGCCGGGATCCAGCCGTCCGCCGACGTCGAGGACAAGCGTCGACAGGTCGTCCAGATCGTCGGGTTTGGGGTTGCGGCGCTCAATGACGGCGTCGTGCGGCACGCCAAACGCGTACGCCATCGCGCAGGACATGATGTCGTCCATATGCGCGAGGCCGCCGTGCACGATGATCTTCCTCACGCCGGCAAGTCGCGCGGCCTTCTGCTCTTCCTCGGTCACGGCTCGGTCTCCACGGAAATTGGTTGTCCCGCCTGGGTTCGAACCAGGACTAAGGGTATCAAAAACCCCTGTGCGGCCACTACACCACGGGACAAGTTCGCGAGAGACGAATTATATCAATTCCGCGACGAGGACGCAACAGGGCGCCAGCCGAAGACGGAAGATCCGGAACCGGACATCATCACGCCTTCGCAGCCCTCCGCCTTGAGTTCGGCAAGGGCAGCGGAGATCTCGGGATGAAGACGGCAGGCGGCGGGCTGGAGGTCATTGGCGCCGAGACCTCGGTCCGACTCGCGGAACTCGCGGAAGACCGACGGCGTCGAAACGAAGACCGGCGGCGTCCGCAGGGCCAGCCGCGAGAGGTCCGGCAGGGGGAAATCCGCAAGAGGGGACTCCGCAAGCGGCGTCACCCGCTCACCGCGTCCCTCCATCAGCACGGGACCACCGAGCGTGAGTGCGGGGACATCGCTGCCGACCGCGGCGGCGATTCCGCAGAGCCGCGCCTTCGGGAGGCCGAGTCCCCAGAGCTCGTTGAGTCCATTGAGAACGGCGGCGGCGTCCGCCGAGCCACCGCCCAGTCCGGCGCCCTGCGGGATACGCTTCTCGAGGACGATCCGGACCCCCTTTGTACATCCCGTCGCCTGACGAAGCGCCTGCGCGGCCCTCCAGGCGAGATTCCTCTCCTGGGGCACTTCTCCAGGCATCTCGACGCTGATCGCGTCGGCGGGTTCCAGCGCCACATCGTCATGAAGAGGAATGGGCACCACGACGCTTCGCAGGTCATGGTACCCATCGGGCCTCACGCCGAGAATCTCGAGCGTGAGGTTGATCTTGGCGTGGGCCTCCCGAACCATTACAGGACTTCGCACTTCGGCAGTTCGCCGACGATCGGACGCGCGTAGTCGAGGAAGGCCTTCGTGACGTCGTGGCCGTTCGCGGCGATGAAGGTGTCCGGCACGCTGCGCGTGTACTTCGCGGCGTTCGCGATCGGCTGGGGCTCGAACGCGACGGCGTACTTCTTGCCGGGCTTGCGGACAATGGCGATCGTGCCCTTGGTGAGCTTGCCGGCGAGGGCAGCCTTGACGGCGGCGGCGCCGGCGGCGCGGCCTTCCTTCTGGTCGATCTTGGAGGCGATGCCGGGGAAGGAGCGCTGCAGGTAGCCAAAGGTGTCCGCACGGACGCGCTTGACGCCGGCGTTCTGCTTCAGGTGCTTCGCGAGATAGTCGCCGAGGGCGCCCGTGCCGCTCATCTGCACATTGCCGTGGCTGTCCTTCTCGCCACCGGCGAACTTCGCGCCGATGGACTCGCCCTTCTCGTCGCGGATGCCTTCGGAGACGGCGACGACGCAGCGGCCGAACTTCTTCATGGCGGCCTGGACGTCCACGACGAAGCCGTCAAGAGAGAACGGACGCTCGGGCAGGTAGATGAGATGGGGTCCGTCGTCCTTGTTCGTGCGGGCGAGCGCCGAGGCGGCCGTGAGGAAGCCGGCGTCGCGGCCCATGATGATGTCGATCTTCACGCCGCCAAGCGCGCGGTTGTCGAGATCATCGCCCTTGATCGCGCTCGCGACGAAGCGGGCGGCGGAGCCGAAGCCTGGCGTGTGGTCGCAGCTGCGGAGGTCGTTGTCGATCGTCTTCGGGATGTGGTAGCAGACGAGCGGATAGCCGTCCTTCTCGGCCTCCTCCGCGACGATACGGGCCGCATCGGCCGAATCGTTGCCGCCGATGTAGAAGAAATAGCCGACCTTCAGGCGCTTGAACTCCTCGAAGATCTTGCGGCAGTCGTCCGCCGTCGGCTTGAGGCGGCAAGAACCGAGCGCGGAACTCGGCGTCTCCGCGATTGCGAGGAGCTTCTTCTCGTCCACCTTGCGCAGGTCGACGTAGTCACGGCCGAGGATACCGGCGATTCCATGGCGGGCGCCGAGGATCTTGCCGATCTTCGTGCCGACGCCCTTCGCGCGGGCGGCGAGGACGGCACCCACGAGGGACTGGTTGATGACCATCGAAGGACCACCCGACTGGGCGATCACCATATTCGTGAAAGTAGACTTCTTCATGACGGACAGTATATCAAATCCCATGATTATGGGCACATATCACCAAACAAATGCTATAATATCCGCATGCAGATTAAATACATCTTTGCAGGGCTTGCACTGGCGCTACTGGCAGGGTGTGCGTCCTTCGAACCGACGCGTTCCCAGAAGTTCGTGGATGAATCCGGGCAGTTCGTGCATGTCGACTACGGGATGGAGAAAGAACCCCGCATGTCAACCTTTGTGCTCTCCAATGGAGTCAAGCTTCCCTTCAAGTCCAAGCTGAAGGTCCGCGTGACGATGCCCGACGGCGACGACTTCATCGCCTATCAGCGCATGTCCACGACGGGGAACCTCTATATGGACGAAAAGGAGAACTGGGAGTACTTCGAACAGGGAACGGGATGCCTCGTCGCCCACAAGGCACCCGACGGCAAGGGCTTCCTCATCCGCTATCAGGGCACGCTCTGCGCCAGTGTCCGCAATCCCCTTGAAGAAAAACGGCAGTCCATCCGCAGCGCACCTTCCACGCCGCAGGGATTCGGCCGCGAATCCTCCGGCCCCCGCACCGTCGAGCAGAAGAAATAGGCGACATCCTTCCTGCCTCCACTGTTCCGACGACACCCGCCCTCAACCTTAAACTTTGAACTCTCCTATGTCCGTTCTCGACAACATCAAGATCGTCCTCGTTGGAACCCTCTACACCGGCAACGTCGGCAGCGCCTGCCGCGCCATGGCGAACATGGGCTTCCACAATCTCGTCCTCGCCGCACCCAACCTCCAGAACGACTGGAGCGAGGGCGAGCGCATGGCCGTGCACGCGACGGACATCCTTCAGAACCGCAAGGAGTTCGACACCTTCGAGGAGGCCGTCGCCGACTGCGTCGCCGTCGTGGGCACGACGGCGCGCGGAGGGCTCTACCGCCAGCACGTGAAGGCGCCGCGCGACTGCGCGCCCGACATTCTCTCCCTTGCCGAGACGGGTCCCGTCGCGATTGTGTTCGGCCGCGAGGACAAGGGCCTCCTCAACGAGGAAGTCGCCCAGTGCACCCACCTCATCCGCATCCCGGTCGACGAAGGCTATACCTCCATCAACCTGTCCCAGGCCGTGCTCATCACCTGCTACGAGTTCTTCACCGCGACCGGCACCTACGTGCCGCCGCACGAGAAGGCCCCGCCCGCCCCGCAGGCCCAGAAGATGCAGCTGATGAAGAACTGGCAGACGATGCTCCAGGACATCGGCTTCATGGACGAGAAGCAGACCGAGCACATGATGCAGGGCGTGCACCGCATCTTCTCGCGCGGCGTTCAGACGAAGGACGACGCCGCGATCATGCTCGGCGTCGCCCGTCAGGCCCTCTGGGCCCACCACAATCCCGCCCTTGAGGGGCGGAAGCCTTCAATCGGCTGAACCGCCTGAAAAGAAAACCGGGGCGAGACGCCCCGATTTCGAGACCGATGCTCAACAAGGGCATCGGTTCTTGTTTTCCCTCACGCCGGTTTGTACGAATCCTTCAGCGTGACCGTGCGGTTGAAGACGGGAGCATCAGGCTTCGAGTCCTTCGAGTCAGCCACGAAGTAGCCGGTCCGCTCGAACTGGAAGTGTTCGCCGGGCGCGGCCTGCGCGAGCGCGGGCTCGACATAGGCCGTGAGCGTCTTCAGGGAGTCGTGGTTCATGAACTTGAGGAAGTTCGCGGAACCCTCCTGAAGCGGATCCGGCACCGTGAAGAGACGGTCATAGAGGCGAACCTCGGCCTTGACGGCCGTCGCGGCGTCGACCCAGTGGATCGTGCCCTTCACCTTGCGTCCATCGGACGGATTGCCGCCCCAGCTGCCCTCGTCCCAAGTACAGCGGATCAGCGTGATTTTGCCATCCGCGTCCTTCTCGAAGCCAATGCACTTGATGATGCAGGCGCCGGCGAGGCGAACCTCGCGGTCCGGTCCCAGACGGAAGAACTTCTTCTCGGGGTTCTCCTGGAAGTCGGCGCGGTCGATCCAGATCTCGCGGGAGAACGGGATCTCGCGGGAACCCGCGGCCTCGTTCAGCGGATTGTTCGCCTTCGTCACCGTCCGCGTGCCCTCGAAGTTCTCGATCACGAGCTTCACGGGGTCGAGGATCGCCATGCGGCGCGTCGCCGTCTGGTTGAGTTCCTCGCGCACGCACCATTCGAGGAGCGCAGGATCGGACTCGGATTCGACCTTCGTCACGCCCACGCGCTCGCAGAACTCGCGGATTGCAGCAGGCGGGAAGCCCCGACGACGCATACCGCACACCGTCGGCATGCGGGGATCGTCCCAGCCGGCAACGTGCTTTTCGGTGACGAGCTGCAGCAGCAGGCGCTTCGACATCACGGTCCACGTGATGTTCAGGCGCGCGAACTCGCGCTGATGCGGACGAATCTTGACGCCATTGCGCACCACGAGCAGGCCCTGCTCGTCCATGCGGTCGACGACCCAGTCATAGAGCGGACGGTGCACCTCGAATTCAAGCGTGCACATCGAGTGCGTCACACCCTCGAGAGCGTCCTCGATCGGATGCGCGAAGTCGTACATCGGATACACGCACCACTTGTCGCCCAGATGATAATGGGAGACGTGGCGGATGCGGTAGAGCACGGGGTCGCGGAAGTGGATGTTGGGCGACGCCATGTCGATCTTCGCCCGCAGGCACCACTCGCCGTCCGCGTACTTGCCATCGCGCATCTCGTGGAAGATGCGCAGGTTGCGTTCGGGATCGGTGTCGCGGGAAGGCGAAGGACGGCCGGGCTTCTCCGGAACGCCGCGGTATTCCTTCCACTCGTCCTGCGTGAGATTGCAGCAATAGGCCTGGCCGCGGCGGATGAGCTCCTCGGCGATCTGGAACATCGTGTCGAACATGTTCGACGCGTTGTAGAAGCCAGCCTCGCCCGCATCGCCTGCGCCGGACCACTGGAAACCGAGCCAGCGGATGTCGTTCTTGATGTTCTCGGCGTATTCGTCCGACTCCTTGGTCGGATTCGTGTCATCGAGACGCAGATGGCATTCACCCCCGAACAGCTTCGCCATGCCGAAATCAACGCAGACGGCCTTGGCATGGCCAATGTGGATGTAGCCATTCGGCTCTGGCGGGAAACGGGTCACAACCTGACCACCCGTGCGTCCAGCGACATGATCCTCCTCGATCCACTGACGAAGAAAGTGGCGACTCGTATCCGATTCTTTGACGTCTTCCATCTTGAAACCCACAATCTGCAATCAGGGGCACGGGAAATCCCGGGCCCCTGAATCATGATAAATGAAACCAATCCCGGTCCGAACCGATTACCAGCCGAAGTTCACGATCGGCAGGCACTTGCAGGTCGGATGCGGCTCCTCGATGAAGTTGAGCAAACCGATCTGGAGGCCCTTGAGCTGTCCGGCGAAGTTGACGAGGCCGAGCTGGAAGCCGGCAACCGAGCTGCCAACGTCGTTCCACAGACCAAGCTGGAAGCCGGAGAAGTCCGCCTCGACGAAGTTCAGAAGACCGAGCTGCGCACCGGCGACGTCCGTGCCGACAACGCTCGCGCCGGCGACCTGGAGACCATTCATGTTCTCGCGGACGCGGCCGACGAGACCGACATCGACACCATTGAGGTTCTGGCATTCCCCGTAGATGAGGCTGAGACGAACGCCGTCAAGGGAGGTCGTCGCAATCGGAATCTGCCCGGGGGAGAACACCGCGAGCATCACATAGCCATCCGTGCTGGCCTTGAGCGACATCGCAGCCGCGAGAATCATCAGAGCTGTCAACAGTTTCTTCATGGTCATCTCCTATTGGTTTGAAATATGAGCGGAAATTATAATCTTATTGCGGCGAAAAGGGAAGCGGGATTTACCGCGAGAGCAACTCGCCCGCCCGCTGCCGTAGCTCGCCGATCTTCTCCGGTTCAGGCAGAATCCGCGAAGAATAGCGCCCACCGGCATTGGGGATCGTCACCAGCGCATGGCACTCCGCCAGCAGAGCCGATGCCCGAGGATCGGACTTCGCCCGCTCCGCGAGCAGTTTGAGGTAGTCGTGGTCCTCCACGCCGTCACGCGCCGCCTCCATGCGGATGGACGTGACGGGATTCGCCGCCATCCCCTCCTTCGGCGGATAGATCAGATAGCCGTCTCCCGCGGGATACCTCACCCAGTATGTCTTGCCAGGCGTATCGGACTGGCGGATATACGCATGCCAGCCGAACTTCCACGGGTCATAGGTGAGCCAGGTCGAACCCCAGAACTCGTAGAGGTCGGCCCCGTACTTGTGCGCATAGTGCGGAAGCAGGCGCTCCACCGCGCAGTACGGAGTATCCGTGCACATCTGCCCATCGGTCGTCCACCAGATGCTGCCGCCCGCGGCCTTCCGCGCCTTCATCTCGTCCACGGGGAAGCAGCCGTAGTGCCCCACGCCCCAGACGTCGAGCGCGTTGTTCCACTCGGGGCAATGGCGCCACGTGCTTGAATAGATGCGGATTGCGGGATCGATCTCATGAATCATCCTGCAGCAGGCAATCATCTGCTGAACGACATTCTTCTGGTGGAAGTGGGGCTCATCGGAGATGTAGAGCGTGAGCTTGTCAGCCCAGCCCTTCGCCTTCACGTGGTTCCAGTAGAGCCTGAGGGCCTGCTGGTAGACCGTCTTGTACGCGGGGCGCAGCTTCGTCCAGTCCGAGCCCTCATACGGCCACTTCCCCTCGTAGGGGTCCTCGCCGAGGAACTTCTTGGGCGGCATCCCCCAGCCGAAGCAGTAGAACACATGCGGCATATAGGAGGACGGGAACTTGTAGTGGTCGAAGAACCGCGTGGCGAGCCTGTCGTATTCCGTGAAGTCAGCCGTCACGTTCCCATCCTTGTCCCTTGTGAACTTCACGTCCCCGCCTAGCGAGTCCGGACACGCCTTCTTCTCGGCCATGAAGGCCCAGAGCTTCTCGCGACGCTCCTCGTGCGTCGCGCCGAGTCCCTTCCACTGCCCTCCAATGCGAAGGTCGTAGACCGCCGCGAACTTCGGACGCGACGGAATCTCGAAATTCCACACCTTCACGTTGAAGGCATCCGTGCGCACGACGGCACCGTCCAGCGTCCAGACAAGCCTACCCGCGTAGTTCCCCGGGCGCGTCGCCGCATCCGTCTTGAAGTTGAGCCAGAACGCCTGCGTCGTGTTCGCCGCCAAATCAACGCCGTTCGTGGGCACGATCGGATCGGGCCACCATCCGCTCCAGCCATCAGACTGTCCACCATTGCGCGGGTGTCGCAGGACCCACTCCGGCGTCGTGCAGGAATAATACGCCGTCGGCCAGTCGACCGGCACGTAGTCCACACGGCCGACCTCGACGGGAATCACGCTCTCCACAGACAGGGACAGATGCCCACTCTTCGCGGACCTCACCGCGAGCTGAAGCGCCTCCGCCTCATTCTTCGCCAGGGCAATACCAAGCGCCTTCCCCGGAGTCTCGTCCACGACGGTCTCGCGGAAGACCTTCACCACGGAATCGATCTGCGCCACCTTCAAACCGGCGGAACCGGAATCCGGCGCGAACTCGGGATCGCCGGACTTCGCCGCCGTGTACTCGGTCAGCAGCACGCCATCATGCGCAACCGCGCCGGAACCGTTCATCGTCAGCTGCAGGCTCACCTTGACCGTATCTGCCGAGGCGGAGAACGTTCCAAACACGGGCGTCCAGGGCGCCGTGCCGCTCACACCCCGGCCCGCGCTCGTCATGCCACTGGGCACATGACGCCCCTTGGCGTTGAGCAGATGGGCGTGGACCGTCGCGCCGGCCTCCAGATTGTCGCCGCTGAGAAACGCACCGTAGAAATAGGTGCGTCCCGGCGTCACGGGCACTGTCTGCCGCCAGCCGGACCAGTTCGCGCGCACGCCCACGGGAATCGCCATCTTCGCGAATTTTCCACCGAAACGCCCCCCCTCCGCGATCTCGAATGCGATACTCTTCGTGGCGCTGTGGTCCCACCCCTTCGCACCTTCCTCAAAGCTGCCGTTCTTCACAAGGTTGTTCGCGCCGTCAAGCAACGCCGCAAAGGCCTCGTCGTCCCCAACGGTCACCTGCTTCACGAGCACCTGGTCGCTCGGAATCACGCTGCCGAGCGCACTCTTCAGCTCTTCCTGCTCCACAACCGGCGCGGTCTTCCCATCCGAGCGCACGTAGAGGTAGCAGGTCGTCACGCTCCGCGCGGGAAGCGAGACCGTGAAGAGCAGGCGGCTGCCCAGCGAGCAGGAACGGATCTCCCGTCCATCCAGTGTCAGCGCATAGACGGGATTCCGCGTCGCATGCAGTGCTTCGGGCAGCGCGAAGGAGGCCAGCACGTTCGGACGCTCCACGTCCGAAAAATTCGCGACCCGAATCGGCACGCGGTACTGCCACTTCGCATCCAGCCAGGCGGCTCCGGTCCCGACCTCACGCAGCTCCAGCTGTTCGGTCGCGCCCACCTTGACGCAGGGTTGAACCGCTTCCGTCTCGTCCCGCTCGATCCGCAGATCGTCGAACCAGGCCCGCCCCGTGCCACGCAGCACGCTGCCAACGGTCATCCTCTCGCAGTTCGGCGGGATGACCACGTTCATCTCGAGCGTCTCCCAGCCAAACGTGCCGCCCTTGTGCGTGAAGACCTTGTTCAGGATATCGCCCTTCTTCGAGTTGCCCGCGTGGACATACCAGCCCGTGTATCCCTTCTTCACGTTCTCGCCGCGCAGCTTCACGCGCAGACGGATCTTCTCTCCAGGATGGACGGGAATGCCGCTCTGCGTGTAGCTGAACCAGGTTGGTTCGGCTGCCTCGTCCGCCTCGGCCTTGACGCAGCGCCGCCCCTCGGGCGCTCCCTCTTCGACAACGGCGACACGATGCAACGCGTCGACTCCGGAGGCGCTCCAGCCAATCGGCTCCTTCGCGTCGACCTCCTCGAAGCCTCCGTTGACGAATCCACCCGGACGCTCCGGCCAGAAATCGGCGAGACCCCATGCAGCCTTGTTCCCGTAGTAGATCTCGTAGACCACCTGGCCCTTGGCCTCGCAGCAGACTGGAATCGCGAAGACGCCATCCGCAGGCAGTGAACCTTCCTTCACCAGGCGCGTGGCGCCTTTGGTCCACACGCCGTACTCGAGTTCGGTCCCCTGCGCGTCGACGAGGCGAAGCTCCTCCACGCGCGCCGAACGGAACGGCAACTGCGCGACGGGGATCGTCACGGTCTTCCCCTCCCATGCCACATCGGTCGGATTCTCGACCGTCACACCCACGCGCGAGGTCCAGAAGGAACCACGGCCCAACCACAGGTCATCGCGCCAGGGCGTCCCAGCCTGCGCCATCGCGGCCAAACCCGCAATCGCCAAGAGCATCTTCGCGTTCATAATTCTCCTTCAATTAACGGGCAAGGCCCGCGAGGGTCGACATGACTTCGGGGAGAAGCTGCTTCTTGCGCGAGAGCACGCCGGGCAGCAGGAACGTCCCGCGTTCGTGCGTCCGCCAGGGGAGCGCGCGGCGGACGCCTTCCGCGCCCCGGTAGAGCAGCTCCGAATTTCCACGCACGGGGTCCGTGACGAGCAACGCCACGAAATCGAGCTTCTCCTGGCCGAGCACACGGTCGAGTTCCGCGCCCAGCACATCCAGCTGGTTGTGGAAGAGCGCGAGGTTGGACTCCTCGAGCTGCGCGAGCGAAAACTTCCACCCGCCTTCCGCATAGGCCTTGCGGTCGGAATCCACAGCCTTCGCGGGCGTCAGCGCGCTGAGAGCGGAAGCTACGGACATCATGCCGTCCATCATCTCCTGTGCCGTCGCGCCGCACATCTTCTCGAGCCAGTTCGCGAACGTGTGGTCCGCATCCGTGGTCGTGGGAGACTGGAAGAGAAGCGTGTCCGCGACGATTCCCGCAAGCAGCACACCCGCGATCTCCTTTGACGGACGAAGTCCCGCGCCCCGGAACATCCGCGCCACGATCGTGCACGTCGAGCCCACCGTGTCCGCCGTGTACTTGATCGGTTCGGGAGTGGACGTGAACGAAATGCGATGGTGGTCGACGACCTCGATGACGGGAAGCTCCTCGAGGCCGGGGATGCCCTGCTCCGTCTCGTTGTGGTCCACGAGGATCATCCGGAACGGCGGAATCTCCGCGAACGCGCGCTTCAGCACGGTGCCAAGCAGGCGACCGTCCTCGTCCACCACGGGAAAGTGGTTGTGGGCGTTGCGGATGCAGGCCGCCTTGACGTCGTGCACGCGGTCCGAGGCGACAAGCACCTGCGAACAGGCATGGAGCGGGGCCGAGCCCGTGGGACGAGAGAGGTCGTCCTTTGCGATGAAGAGCGACAATAGCTTCGCCGGCGAAAGCATGCCGAGGAAGCGTCCGTCGGCGCCGGCGACGGGAAGGGAGGATTCTCCGGACGCCTCCAGCGTCTTCAGCGCGTCGATGAGCGGTGCATTGGCCGCAATCATCGGTACGTCCGGTGCAATCAAGTCGCGGACGCGCACGTAGATGTCACCGCGGGATACCGGGGGCTGAAGGCCAAAACGGTCGAACACCCACTTCGCGCGGGCAGGGAGACGCCCCGGGCAGAGAGGCTCAACGTCCGCGAGTCCCGTTCGCCGACGCAGATCGGCGAGCGCATAGGCGCTCATCACCGAGTCGCAGTCGGGGTTGCGGTGTCCACAGACATATGTTCTGCGAATATCCATGCCAGAACGAGGATTTACTTGTCGTCGTCATCCTCGGTCGTCGATGACATCGACGCAGCCGTGAATGCATTGAAGGCGGCACCGAGATTCTTGATTTCGCCAGCCGTGATGCGGAGGAGTCCGCGCATCGCCCCGTCGGCATTGACCCACCCGGCGGCGGCTACGGCACTGTTCGGCGCAGCCGGAGCCATGCCCGACAGCATCACCTGGTACTGTGCGGCGGTGTTCTTGTCGGAGAGCTTCGCGACGATCGGCAGAATGACATCACGCGCCAGGGCGTAGGGCGCAAGGTAGAACACTCCGGCCGGACGATCCTTCACCGTCTCGGGCAGGGCTTTGGCAATGGCCGCCTCGCCCGTGGATTTAGACGCAGGCGGTGTGAACCCCGGGCGTGCGGCCAGCATCGAATACTTTGTGCCATCCACCTTCGACGAGCAAACCGTCTTCGTACCACCAAGAACCGCCCCAAGGGTCTTCTTCGCGTTGGCGATCTCCTTGGCGAGCGTAGTGTCGATCTTGGCCTCCGTCGCGGCAACGTCGATCAGTGCACCCCAGTCGAACGTGTAGACGTCGTCGGCGCTGCGTGTGGCGATGGCGCGGCCCGGCCATTGGCGGTCAAACGCCGCAAACGCACGGTCCGCAAACGCACGTACCGCGGTCTGGCCCGCGGAAATGCCCGTGATGTCACCTCTAGAGACGGCATAGGGATGGCACTGGTCATCGAAGCAGAGCGCGAAGGAGCTCCAGTCGCCTGGCGCCGGATACGGAACCGTGAGCAGGTAGGCTTCGGTCGCCGCACCAAGTTCGTCGAGCAATGCGCCGTATTTCTTGACCTCCTCGTTCTTCTTGACTTCGGCAATCACATCCTCGCGGACAACCTTCACAAGCTCCTTGCAGTCCTCGCGGAACTCGGCTTCCGTAAAATATCCACCCGAAAGCGACGTATTCAGGACCGTGAAGAGCGGTGCTCCCGCGGGCACGCCATCCACAGCCCCCTTCGGCAGACGGAAACCAGCGGCAGGCAGCGTCTTCGCACCTGGTTTTGGAAGCGCGCGGGCATCCACCGTGAATCCGGAGTCGTTCAGATCAACCGTTGCAATCAGTTTCGCATAGCTGCCGAGGAGCATCTGCTGCCGCGCAGACTGCCTTGCCTGAAAACCCAGAACGCGGTCCATCAGACGAGACTCCATCTTGGCGGGCTTGTCGGCCTTCTGCAGATCCTTCGCCTCGGATTCAATCAGATCCTGGAAAAGGAGCAGCGTTTTCAGTCCGCACTCATTCACCTCCACACGAAGAAGAGCCGACTCGTCTCCGCCCTTCTTCGCAGAGAGACGGCCTTGCGAGAAATCCGCTGCCGCCTTGATCGCCAGCTCCGCGGAACTGGCAAAGGCGCAGTAGCGGCCGTCATCCGTGAACTTCACCCAGCGCTCTTCAGGCGAATCCTGGCTGGCCAGGAGATGCAATGTGCCGTCGGCCTCCTTCGTGGAACCGGGATGGTTCAACGCCATCTTCGCCATACCATCGACGCTTGGATACAGAAGGGCAACGTCAAACATGCCATCGACCTTGTCGAGTGCGCCCTTCTTCGCGGCCTCTTCAAGCGCCGTCGACTGGACATAGACATGGCAGAAGATCGGCGACCCGCTGCGGAAGGCCCCGTATGCCTGAACCAGCTGCTGCTGCCCCGCCCCCAGCACAAGCGCCGGGACGATCGGGTTGTTGATCATCGACCCAAACGCGGTGACCTTTTTCGAAATCTCACCAAACGAGGCAAGCTCCGCGGTGACGGCCAGCTCCATCTGCGGAGCAGCTGCAAAACCAACGGCCGCACAGAACATCGCCACCGTCGACATCAGCATCAATCTCTTCATACCTCTCTCCTTTTATTGACAAATCAAATGACACGGGGCAGGGGAGCCTGGGGACCAACCGCTACTTCGCATACTCGATGCAGCGCAGTTCCCGCACAACCGTCACGCGGATCATGCCCGGGAACTTCAGCTGCGCGGAGATGTCACGGCAGACCTCCCCCGCGAGCTCCGCCGCCGCCTGGTCACCGACAACCGAAGGATCAACGACGATGCGCAGATCGCGCCCCGCCTGCACGGCATAGACCTGCGACACACCCGCATGCGACTTCGCAATCTTCTCGAGATTCTCGAGACGCTGGATGTAGTCGCCGACATTTTCCTGTCGAGCGCCCGGACGTGCGGATGAGATTGCATCCGCCGCTGCACAGAGAACGCCATAGACGCCACCGTCCGTACCAGCCTCGGCATGGTGCGCCGCCACGGCCGCACAGACCTTCGGATCTTCACCGTGAGCGAGAAGGAACTCGGCGCCCAGCGCGGCATGGGCGCCGCGCTTCTCGGCGGTAATCGCCTTGCCGATGTCATGCAGGAATCCCACGCGACGCGCCAGCGCGGCATCGAGCTTCATCTCCGCGGCCATCGCGCCGGAGAGGATCGCCACCTCAACGGAATGCCGCAGTACATTCTGGGAGAAGGACAACCTGAAATGCAGAGCACCCAGAAGACGAAGCGTTTCCACGGGGATGCCGGAGACGCCGGCCTCGGCGGCGGCCTCTGTGCCCTTCTCCTCGCAAGTCTTTTCAATGGACTTCCGCGCCTCGGCGACGGCGGATTCAATTGACGCGGGATGGATGCGCCCGTCGGTGATGAGGGCCTCAAGAGCACGACGAGCGACCTCGCGACGAAGCGGATCAAACGTGGAGAGCACAACCGTGTCCGGCGCGTCGTCCAGCAGAAGCTGAACGCCCGTTTCGGACTCGAAGGAGCGGACGTTGCGGCCGTCGCGGCCGACGATGCGGCCCTTCATCTCCGCGTTCGGAAGCGAGACCGCGGTTGTCGTCAGCTCCTCCACATGGGAGACCGCGCAACGCTGCACGGCATCGGCGATGATCCGCGCGGCTATCGCATCTCCCTGCTCGCGCGCCGCGTCCTGAATGCGCCGGCTGAGTATCGCCGCGTCCGCACGAAGCTCCGCATTGGCACGCGTGAGGATCTCCTTACGAGCCTCGGCATGCGTCATCTTGGAGAGCTCCTGCAGCTTCCGCTCCGCGTCTGCGCTCTTCTCACGGGCCACCTTCGCCGCGGCCTCGGCGGCCTCGGCCTTCGCGTTCACCGCAATCTCGCGCGCATCCAGCGACGCGGCCTTTCGGTCAAGATTCGCCTCACGCTGTGTCTGACGGTCATCGGCCGCCTGAAGTTCGGCACGCCGTTTCTTGGTGGAGGCCTCGAACTCCTCCTTTGCCTTCACGACGGCTGCGCGGGCGGAGATATCCGCCTCCTTGAGGCGAGCCTTGATCTCGGCCTCGGCCTCCTCCTCGCGCAGACGCATCCGCTTCTCGATGGACTCCGCCTGCCAACGCCCCACAAGTCCACGCAGCGCATAACCGAGGAACAACCCCAACAACAGGAGCACCGCGA
This sequence comes from bacterium, assembly GCA_030537465.1. Classification (GTDB taxonomy): domain Bacteria; phylum Verrucomicrobiota; class Kiritimatiellia; order RFP12; family UBA1067; genus RUG572. Next base: position 5,533 of record JAUNMP010000030.1, on the reverse strand, counting down.
TGATGAGAATCGCGACGCCGTCGGAAAGGCCATCCCAGGTGGTACTTGTCAACGCGAAAAATGTGAACGTCGTGTTCAAAGTTTCAAGTTCCTGGTTTCAAGTTCAAAGTCTAAGAATCGAGATTGCAGACGGCGGTCAGTCGGCAGGGACGGACGTGGTCTGCGAATCCCCTCCAACCGCGCGGAGAAGCAACTGGAAGAGATAGGCACGCTCGGCTGTCGGCAGCGCGTCGAAGCCCTCGAGATTCGCACGCATGTCGGCAACGCCCGCGTCGAACTTCGCACGCGCCGGCGAATCGTCGTCCGCCGCGAACGGATAGCTCTTCTCGGCAATCCACTTCGCCAGGCGTTCAGCCGCGGCAGAAGCCGCGCGCTGGCGGAAATGCTCCTTGAGAATCTTGCGCGTGGCGTCGAGCCACGCGCGGACCTCGGGGTGAAGCTCGTCCATCACCAGCGCGTTCTCGGCGGCGAGCTCGCCGAAACGACCGCCCACGAGATAGGCGGTGTAGCTGAAGGGCTGACCGGAACGGACACCCGACGGACGCTCATGAAGCGTGAAACCGTCGCCACCGCAGAAGACGATTCGACCCTTGCCGGAGAACTTCTTCCGCCACTCGATCACCTCGAGCTTGGCGGAGATTCCGCTCTCCAGCGTCACCACATAGTCCGTGGTCGCCTTCTGCACGACAACCGGCGAGACGGGGATGCCGCAGAACCAGACGCCCACGCCCGGATAGGCCTTCAGGTAGAGCGCAAATTTCGCGGCGAGCGCCTGCACGGCAGGACCGGGAACGGTCAGCGAATCGGCCGTCGCCCGCACGCCGGTGATATAGACCTCCGTGCCGGTGGCGGGTCCGGGCTGCGTCTGCTCGATGTGGAACACGCCCGGCTCGGACGCGTCGCCGGCAAGCGTGTAGGAAATCAGGTCATCTCCCGCCTTCATCGTCGTTCTCCACTCGACGTGGGTGCCAAGCGCGAAGGCCTTGAAGCGACCGCGGCCGTGGCGGCCGTGCAGGCGACGATGGAAGTTCTGCGTCGTCGTGCCGTCGGGCATCTTCCAGCTGCCGCCGAGGGACCCGAACGTCTCCTCGACCTTGAGCAGGTCGATGCCGCAGCCGTCGTCGGAGACGCGAATCGCATCAATGCCGCCGAGCGCGTTCTGGACGAGGTCGATCTTCACCTCGCGCGCATCGGCATCGAGCGCGTTCCACACGAGTTCCTCGATGGCCGAGAGCGGCGCCGCGCTGGCAAGCGAGGCGACATGGTCGGCACGAGCCTGTACGTAGATGTCCTTTGTCACAGAATCTCCAGGGGTTCGACTTTAGGCGGTTCATTAGGTGCGGAGACGACCTTCTCGATGCGCTGGCGGATGGACTCGAGCTCGGAGGTACAGGATGCGACAAGGCACCGACCCTCCTCGAAGCGTTTCATCATCTCATCAAGCGGTAGTTCGCCGCTCTCCATCTCGCCCACAAGCTTCTCCAGCTTCGCGAGCGAGTCCTCAAACGTTGGCTTCTCGTCACTCATTCGGTCATCTCCCGTCTGTCCGATGCTCAAGCCTGCGTAGCGAACGCGTATGCGTTGCGGAACATGCGCATCCACGGACCGGCTTCGCCACCGAACAACCCGTCCTTGTAGGAGAGTTGGCTCGCGCGGAAACCACGTTCCGGGTGCGGCATCATGATCGTGGCGCGGCCGTCCTTCGTCGTAAAGGAGGTGAGACCGCCCGCAGATCCGTTCGGGTTCCACGGATAGCGCTCTGTGGCGTCACCACGCCCGTCCACGTAGCGGAGAGCGGCCTTCGCCTTCGCGCCGTCGACACCCTCCGAGAACTCCACGCGGCCCTCGCCGTGCGCGACGGCGATCGGGATGCGGCTACCCGCCATGCCCTTGAAGAAGATCGAGGGCGACTCAAGAACCTCGAGCGTGCAGAAGCGCGCCTCGAACTGCTCCGAGATGTTGCGCTTGAACTGCGGCCACGCCTCGGCGCCGGGAATGAGGTCCTTGAGCTGCGAAAGCATCTGGCAGCCGTTGCAGACGCCGAGCGAGAAGGTGTCCTTCCGGTGGAAGAACTTCTTGAACATCGCCTTGAGCTTCTTGTTGAAGAGAATCGAACGGGCCCAGCCGGAACCTGCGCCGAGCACGTCGCCGTAGCTGAAGCCGCCGCACGCGACGAGTCCCTTGAAGTCGGCGAGGTCGACGCGACCCGCGAGAAGGTCCGTCATGTGCACGTCCACGCTCTCGAAACCGGCGAGCGCAAAGGCCGCACCCATCTCGACATGGCCGTTGACGCCCTGCTCGCGGAGAATCGCGATGCGCGGCTTACCCTTGCCGGACTTGACCTTGCCGTCCGGATCGTAGGTCAGCTGGAAGGAGAGGCCGGGATCGGTCTCGTCGAGGCCGTTGTCGTACTCCTCCTTGGCGGTGACGGGGTTGTCGCGGAGCGCCTGCATGCGGTAGGTCGTCTCGCTCCACGCGCGGCGAACCGCCGTGATGGTGGTGGAGACCGCGCGGCGGCAGCCCACGGAGATCTCGAACACGCGGTCGTCCGTCGGCGCGCCGATTACATGGACGTCATCGGCGAGACCAGCCTTCTTGAAGATGGCGAGCACGGCCTTGAGGTTTTCGTCCGCCACCTGGAGTACCGCGCCTGGCTCTTCGCTGAAGAGCGCGGAAAGCGCATCGGCCTCGGGCAACATGACCGCAAGACCGCGTCCGCCCGTGATCGCCATTTCGGCGAGCGTGACGGCGACGCCGCCGTCACTGCGGTCGTGGTAGGCGAGCGCGAGCTTCTCGGCGACGATCTTCTGCATTGCGTTGAAGAACGCCTTCACGCTCTTCGCATCGGCGTCGGCATGTTCGTCGCCCAGCTGGTTGTAGACCTGCGCAAGGCACGAGGCACCCAGGCGATTCGCGCCGTGGCCAAGATCGACATAGACGAGCTTCGAGGCACCCGGCTTGAGATCGGGCGTCACGGTGAGCGTGACGTCGTCGACCGGCGAGAAGCTCGAGACGACGAGGGAGAGCGGAGCGATCTGCTTGTGGTCGACACCCTTCGAGTCGGTCCACGTGGTGTGCATCGAGCAGGAGTCCTTGCCCACGGGAATCGAGATGCCGAGGGCGGGACAGAAGTTGAGACCAGCCTCCTCGACGGTGTCGTAAAGGTTGGCGTCTTCGCCGGGATCGCCGCACGGGGCCATCCAGTTGGCGGAGAGGCGGACGTTCTTGATCGTGCCGCAGTTCGCCGCCGCGAGGTTCGTGACGGCCTCGGTGATCGCGAGGCGCGCGGAGGCGGGGCCGCTCAGCAGCGCGACGGGAGTGCGCTCGCCGGTGGCCATGGCCTGGCCGTGGAGCGTCTTGTAGCCCATCGTGGTGACGGCGCAGTCGGCCGCGGGGAGCTGATAGGGACCGACCATCTGATCGCGGGCGACAAGCCCCGTGACGGAACGGTCCGTAATCGTGATGAGGAACGTCTTGTCGGCGATCGTCGGCAAGTGAAGCAGGCGGAAGAATGCGTCCTGCGGCTTGATCTCCTTGAGGTCCAGCTTCTCGTGCTTCACGGCGACACGCTTGACGTCGCGAACCATGCGCGGAGGCTTGCCAAGCAGCACCTTGATGTCCATGTCGATCGGCGAGTCGTGGAAGTAGTCGTCCTCGAGCACGAGGCGTCCGTCGCCCGTCGCCTCGCCGATGAACGCCACCGGGCAGCGCTCGCGTGCGCAAAGCTCCTCGAAGGCGGCGCGCGCATCGCGACGGAGGGCGAGCACGTAGCGCTCCTGGGCCTCGCAGCACCAGATCTCCATCGGGTTCATGGAGAACTCCTCGTTGTGGACGAGACGCAGCTGGAACTTGCCGCCCGTCGCCTCGACGAGCTCGGGGCAGCCGTTGGAGAGGCCACCGGCACCGATGTCGTGAATCGAAAGAACGGGGTTCTTCTTGCCCATCGCCGCGCAGGCGTTGATCACGCCCTGGCAGCGACGCTGCATCTCGGCGTTGCCGCGCTGCACGCTGTTGAAGTCGAGCGCCTCGTCGTTCGTGCCGGTCATCATGGAGGAAGCCGCGCCGCCGCCAAGGCCGATGCGCATCGCGGGTCCACCGATCTGGACAATGTACGCGCCCGTCGGAACCGGCTTCTTCTCCACCTGATCGCGCACGATGACACCCTGTCCGCCGGCGAGCATGATGGGCTTGTGGTAGCCGCGGTAGAGTCCGGCAGCCTCGCCCTCGTACGTGCGGAAGAAGCCCGTGAGCTGCGGACGGCCGAACTCGTTGCCGAACGCGGCACCGCCGAGCGGCCCCTCGGTCATGATCGCGAGCGGCGTCGCGAGACGCTTCGGGAACTCGGCGTATTCGCGCTCCCAGGGCTGCGGATAACCGGGGATGCGCAGATCGCTCACCATGAAGCCGCAGATGCCGGCGTGCGTGCGCGAGCCGCTGCCCGTCGCCGCCTCGTCGCGGATTTCGCCGCCCACACCCGTCGCGGCGCCGGGGAACGGGGAGATCGCCGTGGGATGGTTGTGGGTCTCGACCTTCATCAGCTGGTCGAGCTGAACCTTCTTGAAGCCGTAGGCGTGCTCCTTCTGCGGTAGGAACATCTCGGTCTCGTAGCCCTCGACCACGGAGGAGTTGTCCTTGTAGGCGACGAGCGTGCCCTTGCCGTTCTTCTTGTGGGTGTTCTTGATCATCCCGAAGAGCGAATTCGGCATCTCCTTGCCGTCGATGATGAACTTCGCACCGAAGATCTTGTGGCGGCAGTGCTCGGAGTTCACCTGGCCGAACATCACGAGCTCGGTGTCGGTGGGATTGCGCCCCGCGGCCTTGAAGCTGTCCGCGAGATACTGCATCTCGGGCTCGCTGATTGCAAGGCCGAGCTCGACGTTCGCCTCGCGAATGGCGTCCACGCCCTTCTCCAGCACGTCGAACGTGCGGCCGGGCTTCGGCGGCGGACAGTCGAAGAGATCGTCAAGCGTGTCGTAGACGCCCTCGGTCATCTTGTCGTAGAGGGCCGCGTACGCGGCCTGATCGAAGCGGGCGGCTTCAGCCGCCCCAATCTGAAAGCGGATGCCGCGCTCGACGCGGGCAATGCCCTTGAGCCCGCAGTTGCGGAAGATGTCCGTCGCCTTCGAGCTCCACGGGGAGATCGTGCCCTTGCGGGGGGTCACGTAGAACGCGCCGTCGGCGAGGGCGGCCTCGGCACCCACGGCGTTCAGAAGAGTTCCGGCCTGAGCCAGCGTCTCGGCGTCCGGTCCCTCGCCCTCGGGCTGGATGGCATACACCCACGTTGCCTTGATTTCGGCGTTCGCAAGAGCGGGAACGAGGGCGCCCATGGCGGCGCGGAGAGCGTCAAGACGGAACTGCGAATAGGCGGCAGTTCCCGAAAGCAGAATCGGTTTCATCTTTGTGTGGCCTTTGTGTTGAAATTGATGTGGAAATTATAGCATATCGGTGAGTTGAATTCCACAACTCACCGATCGCAAGAGCGCAAGAGTTCCCGCACTTCAAGACAACACGACACACCTCAAGGTCTTCTATG
>JAUNMP010000257.1 GCA_030537465.1 bacterium | reverse complement strand
ACGCCGTCAGGCGGACGTCCGGCACGACTTCGCCGAGGTTTTGCAATTACCTCTCCTTACAAATCAAACATGTTCAACTTCACGGGGGCCATTCGCCCCGTCCGCTACCTCATCAGAATCATCGTTCCGTTCGGAATCGGCTGGATCTCAAGCGTATGGTGGTCGAAGCAGATCCAGCAGGCGTTCCAGATCGACTTACCACTCGTCTCATCGACGAAGGTGTAGCCCTTCGCCGGATTCTCGATGACGATTTCATTCCAACCGGGGACAAACGTGCCGGCCGGAATCGTCACGCTGTAGGACGTGCCATTGGGAATACCCGACGTCTCCCAGATCTTCTCACCATTGGCGTGTATCATAAAGGGATACTGATTCTTCTTCACCCCCTTGTCAGTCACCCATCGGTCGGCATCTGATGCGCCCTGTGAAATGGCGCGACCACGGAAAACAAAGTTGTGCCGCCGCGCGAAACGCTCCGGCACAAAGAAGCGCAACGTAAGCTTCGGGTAGGATGACGGAATACCGCGCTGCATGTTCGCGAAGTTCCAGTTGCCCACATAATGGACACAAGGTGTCACCGTGCAGTTCTCGACAGAGAATTCCCCGTTGTTGCTGTTGTCCGTCCCCAACACCCAGGACCCCGTCAGTTCGATCACGTCGAAGGCAAGCGACGACGCCGTGCTGGAGGATAGACGCGTCAGCTTCAGCGCGTTCACGCCAGACTGCAGAAAGTCCTTCTTCACAAACCACTCCGCGTCCCGACCCGGCTGGAGCGCCTTCGCCTCAAGCGCCCGTCCGTTGACCGTCGGTCGCAACCAGGTCGTGCCGGAAGCCCCGGCCGCGGCTTTCACGCGCAGGATCTGCCCCAGTTTGTAGTGGTCGCCCTTCAACTTCACATTGAGATCCAGGTCGGGATTCGCCGCATCGACAGAAGACGGCATCCGATGCAGCGGGAGTTCCGGCACCTGCGCCGTGTAGGTCTCCGTGATGTCGGAACGGACACCAAACTCGCCCGCGGAGCCGTCCTCGATGCCAAGGCGAATCGATGGCGCCGGCTGGCAGATCGCCTCGACGAGCTCGTTCGACGACAGGGCACGGTCCCACATCACGATGCGCTGCACGTCGCCGGCAAAGCCCTTGTTCGCCGCGCGATAGCCGCGGTAGCCAATCTTTTCCGCGCCGATGGTGAGCGTTGTAATATGCTTCGTTTCATTGGTAAATGCTCCACGGCCGGCCTCGAGACGCTTGGAGAAGAATCGGAAGTTCTGCGGCTTGCGCAGACCAGCAGGTGCGGCCGTGTAGACTTGATCCAGTCCCTCGTCGTGCACGGCGTAGAACGCCTCCGCGCCGCCATCCCCCGTGTCTTTCAGTACAATGCCAATGTCGTACCAGACATTCGTCGTCACGGAGATATCACTACATAGCTCGGAACGTCCAAAGTAGACGGACGGATAACCTTTCGTCGAGTTGGCGCCCGTCTGGGAGTTCGGCTTGAAGCCGAAGTTCGAGCCGGCTGCAGTTGCCCAATTCTCGCCGTTGTTCACGAGCCAGGCGTGGTCGTTGTAGGCGTCGAAGGAGTTGAAGGAGTCCATTCGGCAACGCATGAGCACGGTGACGGTGCCCGTGATGGACGCGTTGTCGAACTGGAAGCCGGCCGTGCAGCTGTTCGTCTTCACCATGCCGGAATCGTCGAGATCGGTCTGGGCACGGTTGTCGACGGTGAAGCGCAGCGCCGTCCCCGTGTAGGCAAGACCACGGCCCGGCTGGGCGACTTTTGTCTCCACCCAGGTCGGCCCGTTCGGCTGCAGGTCGTTCCCCACGATGTTGGACGCCTGGGCCGTGTGGGTATAGCTGTCGCGGGTTCCCCAATGGCGAAGGTCGCGAACCTCATCCGCCTGGAGGAGCCCGTCGCCGTTGAGATCCTCCTCGAATACGAAGTAGTGCTTCGCATCCGAGAAGACATCCGCCAGAGCAAACTGCGCAACTGCGGCCAACGCCAAGAAAGAAAGTCTTTTCATGGATTGAATCCTTTCTTTAGAGTAAAACAAATCAGAACCAAAGCGAGAACCAGTTCGTCGGATCGTCGATGTTGGAGAGCGAGGCGTAATCGGAGACGGGGAAGGTCCGCTCCTCGACGCCGCGCTTCATCGTCAGCGACCAGGCGCGCGGCACCCCCGCCGTACCCGTGCCCGCGGGCAGCGGCTTGAGTTCGGCCGTCCAGCCATTCATGCCGTTCTCCGTCGCAAAGGAGAAGAACGTGTCCGCCTTCGCAGTTCCCGCCAAGCGCCCCTTGGCGAGGACGAGCGGCCCACGCATCACCTGCACGCCCGGGTAGTTGCGGCACAGTCCCATCATTTCGGGCGAGTACCATTCCATGAAGTGGACCGTGTAGGCGCCGACGTCCGTGAGGCTGTGGGCACCGGGGGACGGCGGGACACGTTTGCCGTGTGTACGCGTCCAGGGCACGACGCGCGCGGACATGTCGAAGCCGAGCGTCCAGGCGCTCGCGCCGGCGGGCGCATCGACCGTGCACCACCCCTTCTCGGCCGCCCTCGCCTGACCGTTGACCGTGAACGTCTTCGACCAGGTCGGCACGCGGAAGCGGACCTTCCCGGCCTTTTCGCGCGTCACGGAGACGACGACCGGCGTATCCGCATAGGGATAGCCGCCCGAGATCGAAAGCGTGGCGCCCGGCAGCTTCGCGGCGGCGTCCGAATAGAGCGCCACCCAGAGCGTCCCATCATCCGTCAGACCACCGATGGAGTCCGCGAAGTCGAAGTAGGTGCGCATCATGTTGTCCGGGCAGCACTGGTGGTGGAACATCCCCGTCTGCGGCGGCGCCCAGAAGTGGCGCGTGCCGTGGGAGCGGACGATATGTGCGCCCCACTTGCCATCGCGCGTAACGCCGGCGAGGAACGCGTTGTGGAACGCCTCGTCGATGCGGTCTGCATACTTCGCGTCGCCCGTCACGAGCAGAAGCTCGCGGTTGAGGCGAATCCAGTGCGTCACGTCGCAGAGTTCCGTCATGCCGTTGAGCTGGTCGGCCGCGTGCCAGAAGTGGTCGAAGTGGCCGGCGGACTTCATCGGATTCATCTCCTCGCGCTCGAGATGTCCATAGTACGCGAGGACGGCATCCAGCACGCGCGTCCGCCCCGTGAGACGGTAGTAGTCGACGAGGCCCTCGAGGCAGCTCTGCGTCTCGTAGGCCTTCGCCCAGAAGCCCGGCTCCGGATACCACGTGTGGATCATCTCCTTGCGGAACGCGTCGTGGATGAGGGAGCCGGGATTGTAGGGTTCCCTGTCCATCGCCGCGACGATTTCATCCGCAAGGGCGCGATATTCGGCCTTGCCTGTCAGGCGATGGAGCTCGAGCACGGGCCGCAGAATGCTCATCGACGAGACGCCGTTCCACGACCCCGTCCTGTCGATCGTGAGATTGAGGCGCTTGAGCTGGGCGATCAGATGGTCAAGCAACTTGACGGCGCCGTCGAGCGCCTCTTTGTCGCCCGTCGCGCGGTGGATGTCCACGAGCGCCCAGAGCGTGTACTTCTGTCCCCAGATGTTGAAGCACCAGTGCGTCTTCGCGTCGGGGTTCTCCGGGTTCTTGCGGAGAAAGTCCTCCTTCGCGTAGGTGCTGAGATAGCCGTTCGGCTTCTGGAACTCCTTCAGGAAGGCGTGCGTCTTCTCGCGGATCCAGGTTTTCAGGGAAGCGTCCTGCGTGTACATCGCGGCGCCCGCGAAGCAGAGCATCGTCTTGCCCCAGTACTCGTTCTGCCACCAGCTGGCGCCCCCCTGGTCGTCGTAGTGGGTGCGGAACGCATTCACGCATTCCTCGTACATCTTGCCGCGGGCCCAATTCGAATAGGCGCGGGTGCGGATGCAGGCGTCGGCGCTGGTGCCGGCCTGCCCCGTCAGGCGAACCGCCGAAAGACCCGGCGACTGGAAAGCATCGCCCGCACCGCAGGCTGCGGCGAACAGGCTCAGGGACGCGGAGAGGAGGAGTTTTTTCATGGCACAGTCTCCAAAAGAGGAATTCACTTCAATTCGAAGTCGACGATGACCGGCGAGTGGTCCGAGACGTCCAGCGCCGTCTGGGAGACGTCGATGTCGTGGCGAAACGCATGGATGCTCTGGGGCGTGAAGAAGACGTGGTCGATCGAATTCGTCGCCTCGTTGTCCACCGTGCGGACGGCGCCATGGTACTTGCCATCCGCCCCGCGCACAGGATTGCCGTGATGCGAGCGGAGGGGCGACTTCACGTCGGCATACGCCTGCGCATTCTGCCAGCCCGCGTCCTTGAACGCCTCATAGGCCCACGAGCCCGGACGGGTATTGAGGTCGCCGCCGCCAATGACCGGAAGATCACCCCATTTCCGGCGAACCTCCTCGACACGCTGGAGAATGTGGCGTGCATTCAGCTCGCGCAGCATGTCGCTTTCCTTGCCGTGTGCCATCCACCAGAAGTGGGTCGCAAACGCCATGAAACGGCGACCGTCCGTCAGATCTTCGAAGACGGCCCACGTCACGCTCTTCTCGGCCTGGAGATGAAGATGGTAGAAATCGAGCCCCTGGTCGAGCACCTTCAACCGCTTCGCGTTGTAGCAGAGAGGCTCATGGTTGACATAGCTCTTCGGCCATTTCGAGAAGTCCTTCGGCGCGCCCGCGCGAAGAAGCGCGTTCGTTTCGTCGCCGCGGAGCGTCTCAATGCCCGCCGCCTTCATGTTCGCGAAGAGCGGACTCGCCCACCAGTTCGGCGTGACCTCCTGCAGCGAGACGAGATCGGGCTTGTGTCCGAGAATCACGGACTCGACGCCCGCCTGACGCTCCTCGACGGGATTCTTGAAGTAGTCCCCCCAGATGTTGAACGACAGAAAACGCAACGGCGCGGCAACCGCGGAAAGGGCAATTGCCGAAAGCGCAAACACGAGAATATTCTTCATAGCTCGCACATTTTAGCACAAACACCGTCATTGCGCCATCAGTCACGACACGGCGGTCACCACGCGCGTGGCGCGGGTGACGCCACCCTCCGGGTTCTTGCCCCGCGCCGCAATGACGAGACGATAGTCCCCGGGCGCAAGATGACCATCCAAGTCGAAGTTGCAGATGTCCATCGCCGACTCCACGATGGTGCCGCGGAGCAGAATCTCCCCATCCAATGATTCGATCCAGACGCCTTCATCCTCGACGTCCGGACGGGCATTGCAGCCAAGCGCGCAGACGAGGACGCGGCGAGGTCCATCCAGCGTGAGAAGATACTCCCCCTTGGGTCCGAATACGTATCCACCCTTCCCGGAATTCAGATCCGCCGACCACTGCGCGACGCTGAGAATCCGCGGGCCGCCATCGCCGAAGTCGTTGACGGGTCTCAACTGCCCGAGTGCCTCGACCAACGGCTTCTCGGCGCGCATCGTGACTTTCAGTCCATTCTGTTCCCCGAACGGGGAATTCGCCGCGGCGAGGGGGCCCGTCATCGAAAGACCGATTCGGCACCATCCAAGGCTCATGGAGTTCCCCTCCGCAAGCTCATCCTTGACGCACTCCCCAAGCGCGTCGATGAAGTAGCGCACCTCCGCAGGACTCCGCCGTAGCCGCGCGGCCATCCGCTCAACAACCTGATCCAGTGAAAGATTGGCATTATGCTCTATTTTCCCGACATAAGTCGTTTTGGACGTCAGTTTCGTCCGACTCGCATAGGTATTGAACTTGATTGGCGACTGAATCTTCATAAAGGCCTCCCGGGTTGATAGGTGATGGTTTCTGATTGTACCAGAACCGGACTCCGAGGTAAAGTACTCTGGATGTGGAGTTAGAGTACTCTGGAAGACTAACTAGAGTACTCTAACTCGTCCGCTAGAGCACTCTAACTCATCATCCAGAGTACTTTGGCAACTGAAGGCCAACAGGTCGACTC
>JAUNMP010000029.1:9112-34643 GCA_030537465.1 bacterium | reverse complement strand
CAAATTGGGCGCTCCGAGTACCAGAATAGACCCACACTTATGCCTGAAGAGCCAATAGTTCACACCCCCGAGCCGCAAAGAGGTTTAACTTACCGTTGTCTAACAAGCCGGACGTGTGAGATAATACACACATCGGTTTAACCCAAACAAGGAGAAACTAAAATGGCTCACAAGATTGACGCTGACAAGTGCGTTGGCTGCGGCTGCTGCAAGGACGCCTGCCCGGCCGAGGCGATTGCCGAGGGTACCCCCTACACGATCGACGCCGACAAGTGCGTTGACTGCGGCGCCTGCGCGGCGACGTGCCCGAACGAAGCGATCGCCCCGGCGTGATTGACTTCCTTCTAGAAAACCTGCTGCTGCTTCCATTCCTCTTCCCGGCCTATCTGGTCCTCGAGTGGGTGGAGGCGCACGCGGGCGATGCGCTCGAGCGAAAGCTCGGGCGCGTTAGTCAATGGGGGCCGTTCTTCGGGGCCGCCGCGGGTGTCGTGCCCCAGTGTGGCTTCTCGGCGGCGGCGGCCTCGTTGTACGCGGGGGGCGTGATCACGGCGGGCACCCTCGTGGCCGTGTTCTTCTCGACTTCCGACGAGCTGATCCCCGTCCTGCTCTCGAAGCAGGTGCCGGTTCCCTTTCTCTGCAAGGTGGTCGGTCTCAAGATCCTCTTCGCGGTTTTCGCTGGGTTCGCCGTGAACGCGTTTCTCTACTGCATTGGGCGCCGCGGTCCCTCGCCGCACGTGGCGGAACTCTGCGAACACAGCCGCTGCAGCTGCGAGGAGCGGAAAGGCATCGTGGTGCCCGCGCTTATCCACACGGCCGAGATCTTCGTCTTCATTCTCATCGTTTCCGGGCTCGTCGAGTTGACGCTCCATTTCTGTGGAGGCGAGGAGATTCTGAAGGGCGACAGCGGGCTCTTCAACAAGACCTTCATTGGCGAGGTGCTGGGTGGTTTGATCGGCCTTGTGCCCAACTGCGCGGCCTCGGTCGCGTGCGCCGAGCTCTATTCCCGCGACTGCATGTCGGCCGGCGCACTCATGGCGTCGTCCCTGACGGGGGCCGGGATGGGCTTCCTCGTTCTCTTCCGCACGCATCGGCACGTCCTGCAGAATCTTGCCATTCTCGCGACGGTCTACGTGTTCGGCGTCGTCTTTGGCTGGCTGGGAGGTTTGTTTCTCTGATGGCGTCGGAGGTTCGTGAGCGGAGCCTGGTCGCCCAGACCTTCGTCGCCTCGTTGCCGGTATTGACCGGATATTCGACGATGGGGTTCGCCAGCGGCGTTCTGCTGGCGCTGAACGGAGGCGTGGAGTTTTCCGCCCTGTGGGCCGGGTTGACGAGTGCGCTGTTCATTTCGGGACCGCTCCAGTTCCTGCTTGTGGACTGGGTGAAGAACGGGACGGCGTATGTGGATGTCGCGATTCTGATCATCTGCCTCAACGTTCGCTATTCGCTCTACGGGCTCTCCCTGCTCGATCGGTTCAAGGCGGCGTCGCTTCCCGTGCGGCTCTATCTGATCGGGGTGGTCACGGACGAGACCTATGCGCTGCAGATGTCCTGCCCCTATCCGCCGGGGCAAAAGGGAACACTCTACTGTCTGCTGCTGGGGGCCTTTGACCATGCCTACTGGATTCTCGGGGTCGTGGCGGGCGCGGCGATCGGTTCGGCGCTGCCGTTCGAGGCCAAGGGCATCGACTTCGCAATGACATCGCTGTTCATCGTCATTCTCGTGGACCAGGTGAGGGAGCGGGCAAACCGGGCCCCGGCGCTGATCGGCTTTCTGGCGGCGACGGTGGCCGCGCTTGGGATGTATTTCCTCTTCGGATCCTCGAAGATGCTCATTCCCGCCATGATGCTGATCGTCGGGGGACTGCTGGTCTGCCGTCGGTGGCTGGATCGTCCCTCGGAATCGCAGGCCGGTTCCGCGGGGGAGGGAGCCTCCAAATGAGCGAGAAGGTGGTGTATCTGCTGGGGCTGCTGGTGGTGGGGGGCGTGATTTCGTATCTTCTGCGCGCGCTCCCGTTCATGCTGTTCGGCTCGGGGCGGAAACCGCCGGCGGTGATTGGATACATCGGTCGGGTTCTGGCGCCCGCGATCATCGCCATGCTGGTCGTGTACTGCTTTGTCGGATATGTGAAGGATGGGTGTCTGGCATCGGGACTGCACGGCGGCGCCGAGATCATCGCGGCTCTGGTCACCGTGGGACTCCATCTCTGGCGTCGGAATCCGCTGCTTTCGATCGGTGTTGCGACGGCCGTGTACATGTTCCTCGTCCGATAAGTCTGAATCCATCTATCCTCCAGGATCTGGAAAATTGCGGGATTGGCAAGATTTCTCCCGCACAAATGACTGTTTGCGTATCGGGCTATGTGGTATAATGCCCTGCGTGGAAATCTAGCGACAGGATTGAAGTAATGGTAATCGACGAAGAGACGAAGATCGCGTCGCACGAGGATGCGGGACCGGGGTATCGGTTCCTGGTGCTCGACGCGCCGAAGCTGGCGTCCGTGCTGACGCCGGGACAGTTTGTGCATGTGCGGGTGCCGGGCCTCGAGGCGAGCGCCCTGCGGCGTCCGTTCAGCGTGTTCGACGCCTGCGAGGGCCGCGTGACGGTGATGTACAAGATCGTCGGACGCGGGACCGAGGCCCTGGCGAAGGCCCGGGTCGGCGAGACCGTGATGGTGGAGGGTCCGCTGGGGCATGGCTTCCCCGAGACGTGTGGCGGCGTGCCGCTGCTCGTCGGTGGTGGTTACGGCGTGGCGCCGCTCCATTTCCTTGCGCGGCGTCTGGTCGCGGCCGGAAAGAAGCCGATTCTGTTCGTGGGTGGACGCACCAAGGACGATCTGCTGGCCCTCGACCGCTTCGCGGCCATGGGGGTGGACGTGCGGACGGCGACGAACGACGGCAGCGCCGGCGCGAAGGGCTTCGTGACGGAGCCGCTCGACGACGCGCTCATCGAACTGCGCCAGAAGGGCGAGGCGTTCGAGCTGTTCACCTGTGGTCCCGATGGACTTCTCAAGGCCGTCGCGATGCGTGCGACGGGCGCGGGCGTGCCTGGCTGGATTTCGATGGACCGGCACATGGTGTGCGGCGTGGGGGCGTGCTTCGCCTGCATCCAGAAGATCAGACTTCCGAATGGCGAGGAGTACAATGCGCGTTGCTGCGTGAACGGTCCCGTCTTCAAGGCGGAGGACATCGTCTGGTGACGAGTCGCAGGTTTAATGTTCAAGGTTGAAAGACGAAGGTCGAAGGTGCGGAATGATCGATCTGACAGTTGATCTCGGTGGGTTGAAGATGCGCACGCCCGTTACGACGGCGAGCGGCACGTTCGGGTACGGCTCGGAGTACGTGGGTTCGCTGGACTACACGAAGCTCGGCGCGGTGACGGCGAAGGGCGTCCGTCTTGACCCCTGGCCCGGCAATCCGATGCCGCGGCACGCAGAGGTGCTGGGCGGCATGGTGAACGCGATCGGCCTGCAGGGGCCCGGTGTCGAGCCCTTCATCGAGAACTACGTGCCGCACTACGTCAAGACCGTCGGTGCGGAGGTCGGCGCGGAGAACGTGCCGCCGATGATCGTCAACATCTGGGGCGGCTCCATCGAGGAGTATGCGGCGGTTGCCGCGAAGCTCTCCGAGGCAGGGGCGCCGGTCGCGGCGATCGAGATGAACGTGAGCTGCCCGAACGTCAAGGCGGGCGGGCACACCTTCGGACAGGATCCGGTGGTTCTCGCAAAGGTTGTGGCGGCGACGCGCGCGGCGACGAAGCTGCCGCTGATCGTGAAGCTCGCCCCGAACGTGCCGGACTTCCGTCCCTATGTCGCCGCGTGCGAGGAGAGCGGTGCGGACGCGCTTGCCCTCATCAACACGATCCCGGCGATGGTGATCGACATCGAGACGCGCAGACCCGTGCTCGGCAACCGCACGGGTGGCCTCTCGGGACGTTGCGTGCATCCGGCGGCGGTGAAGGCTGTCTACGACGTGCACAAGTGCACGAAGCTGCCGATTCTCGCGATGGGCGGCATCTACGAGCCGAAGGATGCGATCGAGTTCCTGCTCGCGGGTGCGACGGCGGTCGCGGTGGGCACGGCGACGTTCACTGATCCCTCGACCGCGGCGCGCGTCTGCGACGGCATTGCCGCGTACTGCGAGCGTCAGGGCTTCGCCGCCGCGCGTGACGTCACGGGGGCTTTGGCCTCGTGAGACGCGTCTGGCAGATCGTGATGGGGCGGATGACGGTGGCCGTGGTGCTGCTCGTCGCCGCCGCCGTCTCGGTCGGTCTGGCCTGCGCGGGCGCGGATGGCGCGCTCGAGGCCATGAAGTACTATGCGGCGATCGGCGCCGTGGCCGGGGTGGCCGCATTCGGCGCGCTCGCCTGCGTGAAGAGCTGGCGACGGTGGTTCGTGCTCTGTCTTCACGTTGGATTCGCGCTGGTGCTGGGCGGTTGGGTCTTCAACGAGCTTGCGGGGGAGGAGGATGGCTATCTGCGTCTCCGTGCGGGACAGACGGGACGCGTGGCGTCGGGTCCCACCTCCGATGGATTCAATCTTTCCGTGCGGGACTTCACCATCGACCGCTGGGAGGATACGGGCACGGTTCGTCAGTACACGTGCAGCGCCGAGATCGAACCTGACGGCTCGCCGCGGGAACCGGTGACGATTTCCGTGAACCATCCGCTGGTGAAGTGCGGATGGTGGGTCTATCAGAGCTCCTACGAGGAGCTGGAGAATCCGCACACGGGGCGGCCGCTCTACTTCACGATTCTTCTTTGCGTGAGGGATGTGGGATTGCCTTTTGTCGCGTTTGGCGGTGTCCTGCTGTTGCTCGGCGCCTTGGGCTACGCGTTCCAATGGCTGAAGACGGATGCCTCCCGTGAAGTTGAACTCGGGGGACGGTCACTCCGTGATAGGCTCGTCTGGGGGCTCTACTCGTTTGCCTTCGTTGGTGCGGTGGCGATGCTGGTGCACCGTGGATTGGCGACGGGGCATCCCCCGATGCAGAATCTCTACGAGTTCCTCATGTGCGCGGCGGCGCTGATTCCCGCGCTGACGTTCTTCGCGCGGCGGGAACGCCACGCGTTGCTGGTCGATTCCCTGCTGCTGGCGCTCGTGATGATTCCTGTGGGGTTTGTGATGGATGGACGCGTGAAGCATCTCATGCCGGCGCTGCAGAGTCCGTTCTTCGTGCCGCATGTGGGTTCCTACGTGCTTGGGTACATCCTGCTGGTGCGCGCGGCTCTGGGAACGGGGCGGCGTCTGGTGGGGCTTGGATTCTTCCTGTTGACCGTGGGACTCGTGTTGGGTGCTGCCTGGGGAAAGGTGTGCTGGGGGCACTGGTGGCAGTTCGACCCCAAGGAAATGTGGTCGCTGGCGACGTGGCTTGTCTACGCGGCGTACTTCCATTTGCGTCCGCGGCTTTCGTCACGGGCGGAGAAAGTCTTCCTGGCGGCCGGCGCCGTGATGATTCTGCTGACGCTGACCTGGATCAATCTTTCCCGGATCTTCACGGGAATGCACAGTTATGCGTGAGGAGAAGGTAGAGAAGGTGGGAAGGTTGAGAGTTTGAGGATGACATGATTCGATTCAAGCACATGACGATGGCCCTTGTGGCAGTATTGGCGGCGACCGTTCTGGCCGCTCCGCCGGTGAAACGTGGACCCATCATTGGTGGATCCACGAAGACGGCCACAGCTCCACGTGTGAAGTCAGCTCCTGTCAAGGCTGCGCGGAAGGGGCCGCCTCCGCAGACGGGAAAGCCGGCTCCTCGCGGAGCCGGGCCGATCGCTCCCTACCGCGGCGCAATCGCCGTCGATGCGGAGACGGGGCGGGTCCTCTTCGCAGACAATGCCGATCGCACGGCGTTCCCGGCAAGCGTGACGAAACTGATGACGTTCCTGCTCGTGCTGGAGGACGTGAAGGCAGAACGCTACGCGCTGACGGATCGGG
The DNA here is from genome assembly GCA_030537465.1 of bacterium. Taxonomy (GTDB): domain Bacteria; phylum Verrucomicrobiota; class Kiritimatiellia; order RFP12; family UBA1067; genus RUG572. Next base: position 28,710 of record JAUNMP010000029.1, on the reverse strand, counting down.
TCGCGGGCAGCGCCTATTGTGCCAGCATGGAGCCGAGCAAGGTCGATCTGCAGCCCGGGCAGACGATGTCGGTGGAGGACCTCCTCTTCGCGCTGATGATCAAGAGCGCGAACGACGGAGCGGTGGCGCTTGCCGAACATTCTGCCTGGATCGCATCCGGCGGGAAGGGGCCCGTGCCGCCTGAGGCCAAGTCGCGCGAACTCGTGCAGGCGTTCGTCGCGCGGATGAACCGTCGCGCACAGGAGCTGGGGATGAAATCCTCCCGCTACGAGTCGCCGAACGGGCTTCCGCCGGGGTTGAAGGAGTCGCGGGGCTTCGATACGTCCACGGCCTCGGATCTTGCGAAGCTCTGCCGTCGGATCGTCAAGATCGAAGGTTCCCTACGCTACACCTCCATGGCATCGCGCACGGTCACCGCCGGGAATGGACAGCCGCTGGGACTTTCCACGCACAACTATTTCCTTCCAGGCAGTCGTGACAAAGATGGCCTTGCTTGTCCTGTCCCTGGATGCGACGGACTCAAGACCGGCTATACGATGGCTTCTGGTTCGTCCATCGCGCTCACGGCCGCGCGGAATGGACGTCGCGTGATTGTCGTCATCCTCGGCAGTGCCGGACGGCATGAGCGCGAGGCCGCGGCGGGTCGCATTCTCCGCGATGCCGTCGAGGCCGTCGCCTGGTAACCGAGGCACATACATTTTCCATCATTCAACAACATAATTCCATTTATGGCAAAGAAATTCATTGTCGCCTGTGGTGGCACCGGCGGACACACGTTCCCCGGACTTGCCGTTGCGCGCGAACTGAAGGCGCGCGGGCACGAGGTCACTGTCTGGGCATCTGGTCGTTCCATTGAGGGCTCTGTGATGAAGTCCTGGGATGGCGCCGTGTTCTCGACGGGGGCCAAGCCCCTGAGTCTGCGGAATGCGCTTTTCAATCTTTTGTCGATTCTGCGGTGCAGACGGGAAATGAAACGGGCGAAACCGGATGCGCTGCTCGCGATGGGTTCGTATTCCAGCCTTCCGCCGGTTCTTTCTGCGAAGGCGAGGAATGTGCCTTTGGTCCTGCATGAGGCGAATACGATTCCTGGACGGGCCGTGGACTTCCTGGCACGCTATGCCTCGATGGTCGCGATTTCATTTGAAGAGACTGCCAGACATTTGCCGGGGCGGAAGACCGTGTTGACGGGGCTTCCGGTTCGTACGGAGATCTCTGGACAACCTCGCCTCGACGAGGTGCCGCCAGATGCGTTCTGCGTGTTCGTGACGGGTGGAAGCCAGGGCGCACACCGGGTGAACGAGCTGTTGAGCAACGCGCTCGTCCTGGTGAATGACGAGCTTGAAAGCCGTGGCGTGAAGAAGAAGCTGTTCGTCATCCACCAGACGGGTGCCGCCGATGAGTCCTTCGTGAAAGAATGCTACGCCAAGGCTGGAATCCCCGCGCGCGTGCAGGCCTTTGAACGGGAGATGGGGCGTGCGTTCGCGTCCGCGGACCTGGTGGTGTGCCGTGCCGGGGCTTCGACGATCTTCGAGCTTGCGCTCGTCGGCAAGCCCGCGTTTCTCATCCCGCTGCCGAGCGCGATGCGCAACCACCAGCATTTCAATGCGATGGCGCTCGTGGACAAGGGGGCTGCGGATGAGGGAATTCAGGAGTCGCTCACGCCCCGTGCGATTGCGAACTACATTCTCAACAAGGCCGAGCATCCGGAATTGCTCGAGAAGAAGTCCGCGGCGATGAAGGCCGCCGCCACCCCGGACGCCGCTGCGCGTGTCGCCGACATTCTCGAGCAGGTCTGTTGCTGAAGGACGTGGGACAATGAGAATTGTAGTAGGTCTGAGCGGAGGGGTCGACTCCAGCGTGGCCGCGCTCCTGCTGAAGGAGGCGGGGCACGAGGTTGTGGGCATTACGATGAAGCTTTGGCGTCCCGGCGTCTACAAGGGTGGCGACCGTGATGCCTGCTTCGGTGCGCATGAGGAAGAGGACATCGCGCGCGCGACGAAACTCGCGGAGCAGATCGGCATCGACTACAAGGTGTACGATTGCTTCGACGTCTACAACCGCGAGGTGGTGGCCTACTTCCGCGACACCTATCTGGCCGGTCGCACGCCGAATCCCTGCGTTCGGTGCAATGCCATCCTGAAGTTTGGTCTTCTCCCGAAGCTTGCGCGTGAGGCCGGCTGCGTCTTCGACAAATTCGCGACGGGGCACTACGCGCGTGTCGCCCAGATGTCGAATGGACGCTTCGCCGTGCTGCGGGCTCGGGACGAGTCCAAGGACCAGAGCTATTTCCTCCACCGTCTTTCCCAGGACCAGTTGGCGCGGCAGATGTTTCCGCTGGGAGACCTCACGAAGCAGGAAATCAGGGAGATGGCACGCGCGCATAACCTTTCAGCCGCGGACAAGCCTGACAGCCAGGACTTCTACTCCGGTGACCCGAATGAATTGATTGGCGCACCCGATCGTCCGGGCGACATCGTCGGTCTGGACGGCAAGGTGCTGGGGCATCATATGGGGTTCTGGCACTATACGATCGGGCAGCGCAAGGGGCTTGGCATCGGTGGCGCGGGAGAGCCCTACTACGTGGTGGAACTGAATGCCTGCCGCAACCAGGTAGTGGTGGGACGCGCGACGGACGCGGTGAAAACCTCGCTGAAGGTGGCGGATCTGCACTACATGGCATTGACGCCGGATGTCGGCGAGACGGAGATTCCGTGCCGCGTCAAGGTCCGCAGCGCGGGACGGCTCGTACCCGCAACGCTGAAGGGGAACGTGTGCTCGTTCCCCGATGGAATCTCCGGCGTCGCGCCCGGCCAGAGTGCGGTCTTCTACGCGAAGGACGGCGACGAGATCCTCGCAGGCGGCGAGATTGTCAGATTTTCACAAAGGAAAGGTACTCGTTCATGAAGAAGCTGATGATGGTTCTGGTGTTGTCCTCAATGGCGGTGAGTGCGTGGGCTCTGACGCCTGGTGAGGAGGCGTTCAAGGTCGCAGAGAAGCCGTTGATCGTCTCGCATCGCGGTTCGCGCGCCGAAGTGGACGACAACGCGGCGGAGGGATTCGCGAAGTGCCTGGCCGCCGGTGTGCGCGGCTTCGAGACGGACGTGCGTCTCACGAAGGACAATGAGCTTGTGATCATGCATGACAAGGACGTGGCGCGCACGACGAAGGGAACGGGCGACATCCATGCGATGACTCTCGCGGAGGTGACCGCGCTTGAACTCAAGAAGACCGGATACAAGGTGCCGAGCGTGCAGCGGGTGATGGACGTCTTCAAGGGACGCAAGGACCTGCGCGTCGAATTCGAGATGAAGGAGTCCACGAAGGCCCTCGGCAAGGAGCGGGGCGAGATCTACTGCCGTAAACTGCACGACATGGCGGTGAAGACCATGGAACCTGGTTCGTATGTGTTCACCAGCTTCAGCGTGGAGACGCTCACGACGATGAAGACGCTCTTCCCCGATGCCCCAATTGGATTGATCTGCGGCAAGCCCTGCACGAAGGAGCAGGTGGACAAGGCCGTCGCGCTCAAGTGCTGCGGCATCGCGCCGCTGATCAAGGGGACGACGAAGGAGATGGTCGACTACGCCCACGAGAAGGGGCTCTGCGTCTCGCTCTGGATGGTGCAGGATCTGGAAACGTACAAGCTCTCCCGCGGCCTTGGCGCCGACACGAACACCTCGGATTCCCCGATGCGCCTCCTCCGGGAAGCGACGGGCAAGTGAGTTCGCGTGCTCGGATCGCGTCGAACGTGGGTGATGGTTGCCGGGTTCTGCGCCGCGGCAATCGGCGATTGGCTTCTGGCCGTGAAGGGCTGCCCGAAGGGAACCCCGGGGTTCCTGGGAGGGGTGGCGGCCTTCTCGCTGGCACAGTTGATCTGGACCCTGGCCCACGTACAGGAGGCGCGGCCGAACCCCCGCGTGTTCACGGCGCTGGCGGTCCCGCTGTCGGTCTTCGTCGGCGTGCGACTGTGGCCCGTGCTCACGGGCGCTGAGTGCGTGGCGCTCTCGGCCTACGCGCTGATCGGTCCGTTCAACGTGGCGATGGCGTATGTGACGCGCCGTCGCCTGTATCTGCTGGGGGCGTGCCTGCTGGTCGCGTCCGACGCGATGATCGGCATGCGCTGGCTGCGGCTTCCGGGCGCCGAGATGCTGGTGGGGCCGCTCTACATCGCCTCGGAACTGGCGATGCTCGTCTCCTGTCTCTGGCGGCGGGAATGGCGATTCGGCACACGAGGCGGCGAGACGGCGGGGACCGGGGCGGGAGCGGTTGCCCTGGCGGGAGGACTCTTCGTGTTCGCCGCGCACTGTTTCCCCGGCGGCTACAATCCCTGCATGCGGATGCTGAGCGCGCTGGGGCGCACGGAGGTGCGCCTGGTGGAGTATCCCTGGTGTCATTCCTTGTTTTCTCTGGGAATGTGCGTGTCCATTCTTGGCATCGCGCGGATGGCGCCACGATTGGGACTGTCCCCCTGGGGCACGGCTCTGAATCTGGCGGGGCTCGGAATCATCGCGCTGATTCCGGAGAACGTCTCCGAGCATGCGCACAATGCCGGGTGTTGGCTGGCGGCGATTGGCGGCGGCGTCATGCTGCTCGGGTGGTTGCTGGAAGAGACCTCCCAGATCGAGAAGAGGGTCTGGGCGGTTGCCCTTGTGGCGCCGCTGGCCGCGATTGGCCTCGGCCTTGTGGCGCACGCGTGTGGACTTGTCCCTTTTGCGCCCTGGGTGCCGACGGCCCAGAAGCTGGTGATCGGATCCTATGCGGCGTGGCTGTTCCATCTGGCCACGCGGCGCAGTGCCTGGAGAGCGAGAGCGTCCGCATGTTTCGCGTTTCTTCTGCCGGTCCTGCTGGGGTGTTTGCTGTTTGGAAATTGGGGGAAGCGCCGTCTGGATCTGCCGCAGGCCGAGGGGGGGCGCGTGTGTGTGCCGGCAAGGGTGAAGCCGCTGTCGGACGACGAACGTGCAGGACTTCTCTGGCTTGAGGACGTGACGGGACCGCACGACGCCGCGCGGGAGAGGGGCCTGTGGAACATCGGGGGCTCTCAGCACGGCATCTTCGCGAAGCGCTACAACCTCGCCTTCGCCGGGTACGCGGCGGTGGCGCTCGGTCTGCGTGGCGACGGCGAGGCGCGTGCGCGTGTGGGCCGCATCCTCGGGAACTGTATCCGGCGGATGATCAAGGCTGATGTCTGGGGGTACTCGCAGTCGAAGAACTACTGGGGACGGAAACCCTGGGCACCTGATCCCTGCTATCGTGAGAACGTGATGTACACGGGGCATCTCCTGCAGCTGCTCGCCTACTACGAACTGGTGACGGGCGACAGGCGCTACCATCGCGACGGCGGTGGCTGGGATTTCGTCTGGAAGGACGGGCGACGTGTGCACTACGACGTCGAGAAGCTCATCGCCGTCACCGTCGAGCAGATGCGGAAGGGCCCCAATGGCGGCATCACGTGCGAGCCGGGGCTCATGTTCTTCGCCTGCAACAACCATCCGCATGTCGCATTGGCGGTCTTCTCGAAACTGGGATACGGGGACTGGTCGAAGGACGCGGACCGCTGGGAGAAATGGGCCCTGGATCATTACCTGTCGCCGAAACTTGGCGGAGGGGCGCTCAATTTCCTCTACCATGTACGGGGAAACTTCTTCTATCCGCGCGGCCAGAACGCCTTCGACGGCTGGTCGTTGCTGTGGTATGCCGCCTGGGCGTCCAATCCAGAACGGCCGAGGATCCTGTGGGGCAGGGCGCGGGAGAAGATTGACTGGGAGTCCCTGACGCGGGCGGAGGACGTCGTTCCGGGAGGAGACTGCTGCGACCCCCAGCCCGTCTCGCCGGCGGTCACGGCGGTCTTCTTGGCGGCGGCCGCACGGGCCTGCGGCGATGCGGAGACCGCGGTGCGACTGGAGACATCGGTGGATGAACGGCATCTCCGCCGCCAGGATGGGCGTCTCTTTCTCGATCTCAATCGGGACTGGCGAATCGGGGCGACGGCGATGCGGCTGATTTCTCTGGCGGAATCGCGTGGATTCCGCTTTGCCGATGCGGCTGAAATCTGGTACACTGACCGTGACGGTTTGGAGGATGTCCGTGGAGCCGGAGACGTGAAGGGTCCGCGGAAATCGGGTTCCAATTACTGAAAGTGAAGGAAATGTTGCATCATGTGTGGCATCGTTGGATTTTCGAGTCGTAGTGTCAGCGCCTGTGGACCTCTGGTGAATGGCCTTCGGCGCCTTGAATATCGGGGCTACGATTCGGCTGGTGTCGCCTTGGCGTCCGAGAGGGACATTCGCGTCTTCAAGAGGACGGGGAAAGTCGCCGAACTGGACCGGCTGCTGAACGCGGAGCTGCCCGAGAACGAGCGTTCGACCTATACGCTGGGCATTGCGCATACGCGTTGGGCGACGCATGGTCTGCCGACCGAGGTCAACGCGCATCCCCATGTCGCCGATGGCGGGAACCTGGCCCTGGTGCACAATGGCATCATCGAGAACTATGCCGCGCTGCGGGCGAAGCTCGAGGCGCGTGGGTGCGTGTTCGTCTCGCAGACGGACACCGAGGTTCTGGCGCAGCTCGTCGCCACATTTGACAGGGGCGATCTTCTTTCCGCGGTCTCGCAGGCCCTCAAGCAGGTGGAGGGCACCTACGGAATCGCCGTGATCTCTAGACGGCACCCCGGGGAGATGGTCGTCGCCCGCAAGGGGTCCCCGCTGGTCATCGGCGTCGGCGAGAACGCGACGATCGTCGCCAGCGACGTCTCTGCCATCGTGTCCCACACGCGCCAGGTCATCTACCTCAAGGACGGAGACGTCGCCCGCGTGCTGCCGGAAGGCGTCGACGTGTTCACGCTCGACAACGTGCCGGTCTCGCGTGAGATGCAGGAGGTCGAATGGGATGCCGGGGCCGCCGAGAAGGGAGGGTTCGAGCATTTCATGCTCAAGGAGATCTTCGAGCAGCCCGAGACCCTTCGCAACACGATCCGGGGGCGGCTCGACCGCGTGGACGGGACCTCGGTTCTCGCCGGGCTCAACCTTCCTCCACGGGATCTGGCCTCGATTCGCCGGGCCGTCATCATCGGCTGCGGAACGTCGCTGCACGCGGCCATGGTCGGCAAGTATCTCTTCGAATCCCTGGCGGACCTGCCGACGAGTCCCGAGCAGGCCGCCGAATTCCGCTACTGCAATCCGATCATCGGCCCATCCGACTGGGCCGTGGCCGTCTCCCAGTCCGGCGAGACGGCCGACACGCTTGCCGCCGTGCGCGAGTCGATCGGCAAGGGGGCGCTGGTCTCGGCGATCTGCAACGTGGTGGGGTCCACGATCGCCCGCGAGGCCGGACGCGGTGTCTACCTCCATGCCGGCCCCGAGATTTCGGTGGCATCGACCAAGGCCTTCACGTCCCAGGTGACCGTTCTCCTGATGATGGCCCTGAAGCTGGGGCGCACGCGCCGGCTCTCCCGGGAGGAGGGGCTGCGGCTCTGCGAGGAGATCGGAGGCCTTCCGGACAAGGTCGGCGAAGTTCTGAAGGAGAATGACCGCATCGCGGCCATTGCCGCGAAGTATGCGGAGGCCGAAGACATGTTCTTCCTTGGCCGCGGCATCCTCTACCCCACCGCGCTCGAGGGGGCGCTGAAGGTCAAGGAGATCTCGTATGTGCACGCGGAGGGGTACCAGGCGGCGGAGCTGAAGCACGGGCCCATCGCGCTGCTCGGGGAGCACACCCCCGTCGTCGCGCTGCTGAACGACATCCCCGGCAAGGAGAAGACGATCGGGAACGTCCAGGAGTGCCGTGCCCGCCGGGCGCCCGTCGTGGGCGTCGTCACGGCCGGCGACGACGATGCGGCCCGTCACTGCAACGACGTCATCGTCGTGCCGCGCACGAGCGCGGCCTGCGCGCCCATCGTCACGGCCGTGGCGCTGCAGCTGTTCGCCTATCATCTGGCCAGGATCCGCGGATGTGAAATCGACCAGCCCCGGAATCTGGCCAAGTCGGTCACCGTGGAGTAAGGGAGGTCGTTCGAATGGTGGATGCAAGCATCGTCAAGGCCCTGGAGGCGAATGGCTGTACGGCCGAGGACTGGGAATCCGTTTCGTTCGCGTCCGGATTCGATCCGGCGACCGTTCGGGACGTGCATTTCTCGGGGATCTGCCGGATCGGCGTGTTCAAGAAGGCCTTTGATCTCCCGGGGGGCGTGAGGAAACCCTCCGGCATCTACCGCGCGACGCTCCACAACGTCACGGTGGGCGATGATTCACGCCTCTCCAACATTCGCAGCTACATCGCCAACTACGACATCGGCGAGGGGGCGCACATCGGGAACGTCGACAAGATCTACGTCGACGGACCGACGTCGTTCGGGAACGGCGTCGAGGTGTCCGTGCTCAACGAGACCGGAGGCCGCGAGGTGACGATCCACGATCGCCTGACGGCGCAGGAGGCCTACCTCGAGGCCATGTACCGTCATCGTCCCAGGCTCATCGGGAATCTGAAGCTCTTCGCCGCGAAGCGGGTCGAGGAGAGAAGAAGCGCGCGGGGCGTCATCGGGCGCGGCGCGTCGATCTTCGACACGGGGCTCGTGCGCAACGTCTACGTCGGCGACGGCGCGGTCGTTGACGGCGCGGCCAGGCTCTCGAACGGTTCGCTCATGAGCAGGCTGGATTCCCCCGTGCTCATCGGGCGCGGCGTCATCGCCGACGACTTCATCGTCCAGGACGGGTCCAGCATCGAGGACTGCACGCACATCACCCGGTGCTATGTCGGGCAGGCCTGTACCCTGGGCCATGGATATTCGGCGTCGGACTCGCTCTTCTTCTGCAACTGCCAGGAGGAAAACGGCGAGGCGTGCGCGGTCTTCGCGGGACCCTTCACCGTGACCCACCACAAGTCGACGCTCCTGATCGCGGGGATGTTCAGCTTCATGAACGCCGGATCGGGATCGAACCAGTCGAACCACATGTACAAGCTGGGGCCGATCCACCAGGGCGCGCTTGAGCGCGGCTCCAAGACCTCGTCCGACTCGTACATCCTCTGGCCGGCCCGCATCGGCGCGTTCTCGCTGGTGATGGGACGCCACACGACCAATCCCGACACGCGTGACCTGCCGTTCTCCTATTTGATCGAGTCGAAGGGCGTCACCTATCTCATCCCCGGCGTGAACCTGCGCAGCGTCGGTACGATCCGCGACGTCCAGAAGTGGCCGAAACGCGATCGCAGAGTGGCCGCCCGGCGTCTCGACAAGGTGAACTTCAACCTCCTCTCGCCCTACACCATCGACAAGATGGTGCGGGGAATCAACGTGCTGGAGCAGCTCAAGTCGCTCTCCGGCGCGACGAGCGACACCTATGCCTACCAGAGTGCCCGCATCACGAATTCGGCGCTGGAGAAGGGCATCGGCTTCTACCGCATGGCCATTGAGAAGTTTCTTGGAAACTCGCTCATCTCGCGGTTGGAGAAACTGACCGAGGAGACGTATCTGACGGAACTGAAGCCCGCGTCGGACATCGGTCTCGGGGACTGGGTCGACATCTCGGGGCTGATCGCGCCCCATCTCGGCGTGAGCGCCATCCTGAACGACGTGGAGAAGGGCGTCATCGGATCATGCGACGAGCTGGACGCCCGTTTCGAGAAGCTGCACGACCAGTACTACGACTACGAATGGGCCTGGGCCTATCAGCTCATGCTCCAGTACTTCGAACTGAAGGACGGGGCGATCACGAAGGCGGATCTCGTGAAGATCATCCAGCGGTGGATGGAATCCGTGCTCAAGCTCGACCAGATGCTCTACGACGACGCCCGAAAGGAGTTCTCGCTCTCCGCGAAGACCGGATTCGGGTTCGATGGCCTGGGCGCGACGACGGAGGCGGACTTCGAGAGCGTCCGCGGCGAATTCACGACGAATCCGTTCGTCGGGGCGGTGGTCGAGCACATGAAGCGGAAACGGGAACTCGGAGAGTCCTGGCTCAGGAGGCTGGGCTGACGGCATCGACGATTCCGTCGGCGGGCGGGAGGATCCATTGAAATGACCAGAGGCAGTTTGAGGCAGTGCGCCCATCTTCTCGACGACCGGTATCTTGCACCCTATGCGGATGCGATTCGCGGCCGTGCCGCGCATGCCGACGCGCGGGCTCTTGAGCTGACGGGAGGAAAGGGCCGTCTCGCCGACTGGGCGAGCGCGCACGAATACTATGGCCTGCACCGCACGGCGACGGGGTGGGTGTTCCGGGAATGGGCGCCGAACGCGACGGAGATGTGGCTGGTGGGAGACTTCTCCGAATGGCGCCTGCTGCCGCGTTTCCGGCTTCACCGGATTCCCGGCACGGATGTGTGGGAGCAGTCCTTCCCCGCGCGGGCGATCAACCATCTCCAGTTCTATCGGCTGGAGGTGCATTGGCGCGAAGGGCGAGGCGAACGCATCCCCGCCTACGCCCGCCGGGTCGTGCAGGATCCTTCGACGAATCTCTTCTGCGCGCAGGTCTGGCAGCCTCGGAAGCCCTATCTCTGGAAACACGCCGCGCCCCGTACGCGGCAGTCGCCACGGATCTACGAGGCCCATGTCGGCATGGCGAGCGAGGAGGGGAAAGTCGCCACGTACGCGGAATTCCGGGACAACATCCTGCCGCGCATCAAACGGGCCGGCTACAACGTCGTCCAGCTGATGGCGGTGATGGAGCATCCCTACTACGGCAGTTTTGGGTACCATGTCTCCAGTTTCTTCGCGGCGAGTTCGCGCTTCGGCACGCCCGAGGACCTGAAGAGCCTCGTCGACGCGGCGCACGGCATGGGTCTTCGCGTGATCATGGACCTGGTCCACTCGCACGCGGTCAAGAACGAACGGGATGGACTCTCGCTCTTCGACGGCACGCCCTATCAGTATTTCCACGACGGTCCAAAGGGCTGGCACAGGGCGTGGGATTCCCGCTGCTTCGACTACGGGAAGACGGATGTGCTGCACTTCCTGCTGTCGAACTGCCGGTACTGGCTGGACGAGTTCCATTTCGACGGCTACCGGTTCGACGGCGTCACCTCGATGCTCTACTGGGACCACGGTTTGGGTGATTCCTTCACGAACTACGGCATGTACTTCGACGGTTCGGTCGACGATGACGCCTGGTGCTACCTGTCGCTGGCCAATCGCGTCATCCACGAGGTGAATCCGCGGGCGATCACCATCGCCGAGGACGTGAGCGGCATGCCGGGATGCGCCTCGCCGCGGAAGGACTGCGGGCTCGGTTTCGACTACCGCATGGCGATGGGCGTGCCCGACTACTGGTTCAAGCTCGCGGAGAAGGTCCGCGACGAGGACTGGAACATGCACGGGCTCTACTACGAGCTCACCAACAAGCGCGAGGAGGAGAAGGTCGTCTCCTACGTGGAGAGCCACGACCAGGCGCTCGTGGGGGGCAAGACGTTCTTCTTCCAGCTGGTGGACTCCGCCGTCTACTACGGCATGGGCGTGGACCAGCACGGCCTCGAGATCGAGCGCGGCATCGCCCTCCACAAGATGGCCCGCCTTGCGACGCTGGCCCTGGCGCGGAACGCCTATCTGAACTTCATGGGCAACGAGTTCGGCCACCCCGAGTGGATCGACTTCCCGCGCGCGGAGAACGGATGGAACTACGACCACGCGCGGCGGCAGTGGAGCCTGCGCGACGATCCGGGGCTGCGCTTCAAGGCGCTGGGGGACTTCGACGAGGCGATGCTCGGCGTCGTCCGTTCGGAAGGGGAGCCCGTGCAGCTCTGCGCGAACGACGGCGACAAGGTCCTCGCGTTCTGGCGGGACGGTCTGGTCTACGTGTTCAACTTCAACGCGACCGAGTCGTTCACGGACTACGGGATCATGGTGCCGCCGGGGAAGCGGTTCCGTCTGGTCCTCGACACGGACGAGATCCGGTTCGGCGGCCAGGGGCGTATCAAGCCTCGACAGGTTTTCACACCGGAGCCCGTGGTGAAGGACAATGAACGCGTCGACTACGTCAGGCTCTATCTCCCAGCCCGTACGGCGCTGGTCCTGGCGCGTCAGCGCGGGTAGGCGAAAAGTTTGCCCTTGCACCCCCTAGGTGAAACTGATAAACTCGTTTCGTTCAATTTGAAATCGTAACCCTCAAACAAGGAAGAATGCAATGACGATTGCGAAGACCTATATGCACACGGGCATTCCCGTTCCCGCCAAGATGGAAGGCATGACCTACATGGCCGGCCTCAAGGTCTGGCTCTGCAACAACGCGGACTACAGCATCGAGTACCTCTACTGGGAGCAGAACACCCCGTGCGCGTGGCGTATGGTCGCCGAGCCCCACGTGGCCTACAAGGTTGCCGACGTGCAGGCCGCCGTCGATGAGGCCGTGAAGGAAGGCGCCGCCGTGCTTCTGCCGAAGTATTCCCTCGGTGGCACGTGCGCGATCGCCTATGTGGGCTATCCGAACGGTCCGCAGGTCGAGTTCTTCCAGGATTAACCGCACCGGACGGGGAACCTCGGTTCCCCGCACCCTTTCAACAAGGATTTGGAGACTATTCCCATGCCGATGAAGAAGTTCATGAACGATCCCGCGAACCTCACCAAGGAGCTCCTTGAGGGTCTCGTCGGGTGCTATTCCGACATCATCGATCTCTACAATGAGAAGATCGTGGTGCGCAAGACGCCGAAGGCCGCCGACAAGGTCGCGCTCGTCGCGTTCGGTGGCTCCGGCCACGAGCCCGCGATGCACGGCTTCGTGGGCGAGGGCATGCTCGACGCGTGCGTCGCCGGCGACATCTTCGCTGCGCCGGGTGGCGAGAAGGTGTTCGAGGCGCTCGACTACGTCAAGCGCGACGCGGGCACGCTGCTCATCACGCTCAACCACAATGGCGACCGCATGAGCGGATCCAAGGCCATGCGCAAGGCGCAGAAGGCCGGCCTCAAGGTGGTCGAGATCGTGATCCACGACGACATCGCCCAGGGTCCCGACACCCCGATCGAGGACAAGCGTGGCCTTGGCGGCGTGATTCCGTTCATCAAGGTCGTCGGCGCCGCGGCCGAGGCGGGCAAGAGCCTCGACGAAATCGTCGAACTTGCGAACAAGTTCAACGAAGGCATCGCGACCCTCTCCGTGGCCCTCAAGATCGCCACGCACCCGCAGAACGGCGGCGAGATCGGCGCCCTCGCGGACGACGAGATGGAAATCGGCATGGGTCAGCACGGCGAAGGCGGTGGCGGCATCTCCAAGATGTGCTCGGCCGACGAGACCGTCGAGAAGATGCTCCCCTCGCTCGTGAAGGCGACGAAGATCGCCTCCGGCGACAAGGCGCTCCTGCTCATCAACGGCTCGGGCTCCACCACCACGATGGAAATGCTCATCTGCTACCGCAAGGCGAAGCAGATGCTCGAGGCGATGGGCGTCACCGTCCTCCCCGGCAAGTGCGACGAGCTGCTCACGGTCCAGGAAATGGCCGGCTTCCAGATGATTCTCTGCAAGTGCTGCGATACGTGCGCCGGCTACCTCGCCGCGCCCGCGAACGCGCCGTACTGGGTGACCCGCTAAACTGCGGACTTCTGTACGTGAAAACCCATGGGGGCTTTTTCGGCTCCCGTGGGTTTTTGCTATACTACGGGCATGAATCGTAAAGCTCTTTTCCTGTTTCCCCTGCTTGGTCTTGCATCTTCCCTCATGGCGGCACCCGTACCGCGTGCGGGGCGATTGGCGCAGGTGGACGCCGAAGGCGTGATGCGCTGGACGGACGACAACTCGGAAGTGGCCCTCTTCGGCGTCAACTACTATCCGCCGTTCACGGTGGACTACAAGGCAATCAAGGAGAAGGTGCTCGACTTCGATCGGGTGATGCGGGAAGACGTGGCGCATTTCCGCCGCCTTGGTCTCACCTCGCTTCGCATCCACTGCTTCGACCGCCAGTTCTCGACACACGAGGGGGCCTTTGTCGCGAACCACCACATCGAACTGCTCGACAAGCTGATCGACCTCTGCGCCCGCAATGGCATCTACACCATCCTCACGCCCATTGCCTGGTGGGGAGGCTCCTATGCCGAGGACAAGGAAGGATTCTCCAACGACTGGCCGATGAAGGAGATGACCGCCAACCGGAAGAGCTGGCCCATCCAGGCGCGTTTCCTGAAGGAGTTCGGTGAACACGTCAATCCCCTCACCGGGAAGCGCTATGCGGACGATCCCGCGATTCTCTGCTTCGAACTCATCAACGAGCCGCTCTATCCCAAAGGCCATCCCGATTCCGAGGTGACGGCCTACATCGACGCGCTGGCGGACGGTCTTCGCGCGAGCGGCACGAAGAAGCCGATCTTCTACAATTCGTGGCAGCGGCGCAATGCCGCCGCGGGGAAGGCGAGGATCGACGGCGTGACGGGCAGCTACTACCCCACGGGACTCGTGGCGGGGCACGCCCTCCGGGGACCGCAGCTCGCCCGCATCGAGGCGTCCTCCCTGCATCCGGACGAGCACATCGCCCGCAAGGCGAAGATGATCTACGAGTTCGACTGCGCCGACACCCCCGGTGCCTACATGTACCCCGCGATGGCGAAGCTCTTCCGCCACGAGGGCGTCCAGATCGCGAACCAGTTCCAGTACGATCCCCTGTGCATCGCGGATGTCAACGCCGGCTGGATGACGCATCACCTGAGTCTCGTCTACACGCCGGCGAAGGCGCTGGCCTTCGGCATCGCCGCGGAGGCTTTCCGTCGGCTTCCTCGGAACTGCGCCTATACGAACGCGCAGAACGAGATCGTCTTTCCCCCGTTCCGGGTGAATGCTGAACGCAACCTCTCGCAGATGACGACGGAGGCCGACTATCTCTACACGGCCGATCCAATCGATCCGCCTCCTGCGCCCGAGAAGCTGTCTCGCATCTGGGGCGTGGGAACCTCCTCCGTCGCGGGGGCAAGCGGCAATGGCGCCTATTTTCTCGACAAGGCCCGTGATGGCGTGTGGCGTCTGCAACTGTATCCGGACGTCTTCAATGTGCGCGACGAGTACTCGGGCGGGAAGTCCGTGAAGCAGATCCTGTTGCCGGGTCCGCGTGCCGTGACACTGTCTCTGCCCGATCTCGGCTCCTCGTTCCGCGTCCGTGCGGCGGCGGATGGACGCGAGGTCGCCCGTGCGGATGGCGGACATGTGCTGCTTGCGCCCGGCGACTACATCGTCGAGAATCTCCCCACCTTCGGCGAGAAGGAGCGCGGGACGCTCGTCGCGCTCGACACGCCCGCCTACGTGACGCGCGAACCTTCGCACGAGACGCATGTGTCGGCCGATCCTCCGGCGCAGTGGAATGCGTCCGTGCCGCTGCCGCTCGACGTGCGGACCTGTGGTGCCAGGGACGTGCGGGCCTATCTGATGTTCACGGCGAAGGACGAGCAGGGGCGGACCATGTACTTCCCCGAGCTTCACGCATCGGACGGGGCACGCGCGGAGATGCCCGGCACCTCCCTGTCGCTTCTGCCTCCCGCTGGCACTCAGCCAAGAATGTCGCTTATGCGTGGCGTCGCCTGCGAGGCGAAGTGGGAGAAGTCCGCGCTCGCCTTCGAAACCGCGGCGGCCTCGGGCGCGAATCCCTGCGATGGCTTCTCGCTGCCCGTGAGACTTCCGCCTGCGGGCACGCTCGAGGCTGGAATCCGCCTCTCCATTGAGAACAGGCTCTCCACTCAGGCGGCGCTGGAGATTGGATTCCGCTTGAAGGCCAATGGCGGTTTCGGCGCCGTGGTGTTCCTCGCCCCGGGAATGAACGAAATCACGCTTGAGCCGTCCATGCTGAATCCGCTCTGGGGATACAAGGGAGGACGCGACTGGCCGTGGAATGACGTGGTGGAGGTCTCCTTCCTCACAGGCGGTTGGATCTGGCGCTCCAAGGAGATGCCGGCCCAGAAGCTCGTGATCCACTCGCTGGAGCGCTTTGGCGTGTCGCCGGCGTTTTCCGTCAACCTCTGCACCACGCCCTCGGAGTGGGAGTTCTTCGACGTGGCCGCGGCGCTGCGGAGAGGCTTCTGGGGTGTTCCTGGGGTGCACAAGTACAAGACCATCGATCCTGAGGGAAGCAGTGGTCTTGGGTTCGCCGCCCAGGCGGGGGCTTTCGCGGGAGAGAAGGACTATGTGGGCCAGCATATGAGCTGTGATGCGGCGGCGTTTCGCCAGCTTTTCGGAAATGCGGGGGAGCCGAAGGCAGTCCTCTTCCGTGCCCGCGCCACGGACGTCTTCACGAAGAAGATCGAATTCGTGTTCAAGCAGCGCGATGGTGGAAACTGGGGCGTGGACCTTCCGTTGACGACCGAATGGCGGACCATCCGCGTGCCGGTGAATGATCTTCGTCCCTATTGGAACACGAAGCGCGACGGCACCACGAAACCGGCCCCACAGACCGCCCAGGGTGTTTCGCTTGGCTATGGACGTTGGTTGTATCAGGACTCGCTTGATAAACCGCACGGATTCGAGCTTTCTTCGGTCAAATTGGAATTCTAATCAGGAGTTTGTGAATGAACACATTGATGTTGCTGGCGACGTCGCTGCTGTCTTTGAATGGTGATTGGCAGCTGAAGGGATGGCCAACCCCCGATCAGGGGAGCGTGCGGACTCTGGAGGAGATCCCTGCGGAGGCGATGTCCGTGCCCGCGAAGGTCCCGGGCTGCTATGAGCTCGACCTCTGCGCGGCGGGGAAGCTGCCCAACCTCTTCTATGCGAACAACCAGTACGCGGTGCGTCCGTATGAAGGCCACCAGTGGCTCTATTCGAAGACGTTCGATCTGGGGCCGGTCGCGAAGGACGAGAAGGCGACGTTGACGTTCGACGGACTTGACACGCTCTGCGACATCTTTCTGAACGGACGCAGGATCGGCGAGGCCGCCGACATGTTCATTGCCCATGAGTTCGACGTGACGAAGCATGTGAAAGAAGGGAAGAACGAGCTTGCCGTCCTCTTCCGTTCGCCCGTCGTCGAATCGCAGTACAACGACATTGCGCCGATTGGCAATGCGGGATCGACGTCCGAACTCGAGGCCTTCCGCAAGCCTGCGCATATGATCGGCTGGGACATCCTGCCGCGCTTCATCTCGGCCGGCATCTTCCGCGACGTCCGGCTGGAGGTCCGCAAGCCGGAACGGATCCGCGACCAGTTCTGCGCCCTGCTGCAGTTCGATCCCCAGAAGCGGTCCGCCCGCTACCTGCTGGACATGCGCTTGGAGGGCAGTTTCCGCCGGCTCGACCATTCGGAGATCGTGGTGACGGTGTCGCGGAACGGGAAAGTCGTCTCGAAGCCGCGGACGAAGGTGCTGCACTGGTCGCCCCGCCTCTGGTTCGGCATCGACAACGCCGACCTCTGGTGGCCGAAGGGTTTCGGCGATCCCGCGCTCTACGACGTGAAGATCGAGTGGGTGGACCTGGCGTCGAAGAACCTGTTGGCCGAGAAGTCCTTCAAGCTCGGCGTGAAGAAGGTCGAATTCGAGCTGGCGGACTACGACATCGAGACGAAGAAGCCGGGCGAGATGAAGTTCATCGTCAACGGGAAGCCATGCTTCATCCGCGGAACGAGCTGGGTGCCGGTGGATGCGCTCCACTGCCGCGACAAGGACCGGATCATCCCCACGCTCGAGCTCATCGCCGAGGCGAACTGCAACATGATCCGCGTGTGGGGCGGCGGCCTGTACGAACCGGAGCTCTTCTGGGACTGGTGCGACGCGAACGGCGTCATGGTGTGGCAGGACTTCTGCTTCGCCTGCACGCAGTATCCGCAGAACAATCTCGCGCTTCAGGAGCTGATGCGCAAGGAGACGGTCCAGGTCGTGAAGCGTCTGCGCAACCATGCCTCCCTCGCGCTCTTCTGCGGCAACAACGAGAACGACGCGGTCTTCCGTCTGGGGCCCTGGAAGGCCTACAATGCCGATCCCAACAAGGACGTCTTCTCCCGTACGCTGCTGCCCGAGGTGCTCCGTGAGTTCGATCCCACGCATCCGTACCTGCCGAGCTCGCCCTATGTCGACTCGGACGTCGTGGCGGGAAAGACGCGTTCCGTGGAAGGGCACTACTACCGCCGCTGGTGGAAGGGCGAGCTGTTCACGGCGACGCACGAGAAGTTCTACAGCGAGTTCGGCTGCCATGGGTGCCCGTCGGCGGATTCGATCCGCGAGATGTTCTCGCCCGAGTGCCACGAGCCGTTCACGAGCCCGAAGGAGAAGAACAGGATGTGGAACGTCCGCTACGTGCCCTACACGCCGGGCGACTACCTCTCCAACGAACTCGTCCCGGGCGAACCGCCGGTCGGAACCTTCGACTTCAACGACCAGTGGGTGAAGCGCGGCGTGTGCGTCTTCGAGAACAACCTCGGGCGCAGCAAGTTCGTGGGCTGCCGCAATCACCGCATGATTCTCCAGATGCACATGCTCTTTGGCGACATCGAAACCGATCTTGAAGGCTTCGCCCTGCAGAGCCAGTGCGCCCAGGCCGAGGGCATGAAGTTCATCGTCGAACACTGCCGGTCGCGGAAGTTCGACAAGAAGACGGGCATGACCTGGTGGAACATGCGCGATGGCTGGCCGATCATCTCGGACGCGGTCGTCGACTACTATGGCCGCCGCAAGCTCGCCTACGAGTACATCAAGCGCGCCCAGCAGGACGTCCTGGTGATGGTCGACGAGAACGGCGACGTGCTCGTCGTCAACGATCTCCTGCGTCCCGTCAAGGGACACGCGATGCTCACGGACGCCGAAACGGGACGGACGCTCTTCGACGGAGATTTCGCCTGCGGTGAGAACGCCGTCTCCAAGGTCGGCGCGGTCCAGCTCTCCGGCCAGGGCGTCGTTAAAATCAACTATACGGTCGATAATCGCGCCTATTCCAGCCATTATCTCTATGGCGGCCCCACCCAGAAGTTCGTTGGCGAGAAGAAGATTCCCTTCGCCGACTACCGCCGCTGGATGGGTCTTTGAGGACCGCAAGTTGAACGGTTTTATGATATAATTCAACCTACATTTTCAACAAGGAGTCGAAATGACACTCGAACAGTTCAAGCAGGTGTGGGCGAAGGCCGCGGTGAAGACCGAGGCCCGTGAGAAGGACTACTCGGCGCTGGATGCCGCGGCCGGCGGCGACGGCGACCATGGCGAGGCGATCGTCGCGGCGACGAAGGCGCTTGCGGCGGCCCAGGGCGACGACTTCAAGTCACTGCTTGAGGACATGGTCTCCCATCTCGAGAGCGACGTCTCCGGCTCCACGAGCTCGCTCTACGGTACGCTGTTCGAGGGCATGGCCGACGCGGTCGACGCGGGCAAGACCGAGCTCTCCGCCGAGGAGGTTGCCGAGGTTTTCGCGGCCGGACTCGAGGAGCTCGGCTTCGCGACGAAGGCGAAGGTCGGCGACAAGACGTTCATGGACGCGCTCATCCCCGCCATCGAGGCGCTGAAGGCGCATGCCGCCGAGGGCGAGCAGGCGATGTTCGCCGCCGCCGCCGCCGCCGCGAAGGCCGGCAGCGAGGCGACTGCGCAGATGCAGGCCAAGTACGGCCGCGCGAAGAACCTTGGCGAGCGTTCCATCGGTCCGATCGACGCGGGCTCTGCGTCCAATGCGGACATCTGGTCGTGCTTCGCGGAAGGTTGAGAAGGTAGAGAATGTTGAGAAGGT
>JAUNMP010000029.1:0-9102 GCA_030537465.1 bacterium | reverse complement strand
CACCCTCTCAACCCTCCCACCCACTCATCAAGTTTATGGTTTATTAAAGTCAATGGAGAGATAAAATGGCAGACATGGATGGATTCAAGGAAGCTTCGGCGTATGGTTTCGATCAGCCGCAGAAGAACGAGGCCTTCTTCCTCAAGGGCAACGAGAACCGCGGCTGGGGCGTGAAGAACCGCCTCGCGCGCATCTTCAACCCGAAGAGCGGCCACACGGTGATGCTCGCGTGCGACCATGGCTTCATCATGGGGCCGACGAGCGGACTCGAGCGTGTCGACCTCACGATCAACCCGCTGATCGAATATGCCGACTGCCTGATGTGCACGCGCGGCATTCTCCGCAGCGTGATCCCGCCCACGATGTCCAAGCCCATCTGCCTGCGCAGCGACGGCGGCACGACGATTCTCACGGACCTCAACCTCAACCGCGTCTACGACGTGGAGGATGTGGTGCGCGTGAACGCGAGCGCGATGGCCGTCATGGTCGCGTGCGGCGACAAGGCCTCCGAGATGATCACCACCCAGAACCTCGTGCACACGGTGGACATGGGCGAGAAGCTCGGCATCCCGGTGCTCGGCGTGACGGCGGTCGGCAAGGACATGGCCCGTGACGCGCGCTACTTCGGCCTCGCCACGCGCGTCTGCGCGGAGAACGGCGCCTCGTTCGTGAAGACGTACTACACGGAGGAGGGCTTTGAGAAGGTCGTGGCGCAGTGCCCGGTGCCGATCGTGATCGCCGGCGGCAAGAAGCTCCCCGAGGAGCAGGCGCTCGAGCTCGCGTACAAGGCCATCCAGGCCGGCGCCGCGGGTGTCGACATGGGCCGCAACGTGTTCCAGAGCGCGAAGCCGCTCGCGATGATGAAGGCGATCGCCGGCGTCGTCCACAATGGCCTCACGCCGAAGGACGCCTTCCAGCTCTACAACGACGAGAAGTGAGTCTAACGCTTCAGTTCCTCGGCACTGGCACGAGCGTGGGGATTCCCCAGATCGGCTGCCAGTGTCCGACCTGCACCTCGACCGACGTGCGCGACAAGCGGCGCCGGTCGGGTCTCTATGTGCAGGCTGGCGAGACGGCGTTTCTGGTGGACACCTCGCCGGAGATGCGGATCGCCTGTCTGGAGCTGGGCATCACCAAGGTGGACGCCATTGTGATCACGCATGCGCATATGGATCATGTGGCGGGATTCGACGATGTGCGCCGGTTCAACACCCTCAACGGGAAGAAGGTGATGAACTGCTATGCCGCGCCGGAGACGATCGAGGCGCTGCACCGGATGTTCCCGTACATCACCACGAAGGCGAATCCGCTGGGGCTGTACCGTCCGATGATCGCCTTCAAACCCGTCACGCGCGCCTTTCGGATCGGCGACGTGAAGGTGACGCCGCTACCGGTTGAGCACGGTGGCCCCCGCACGAACGGCTACCTCCTCGAGGCGGAGGGACGCCGCGCGGCCTACATCTCCGACTGCATCTCGATTCCGGAGAAGACCCTGTCGAAGATCCGTGGCGTCGACATGCTGGTGCTGGACTGCCTGCGGGAGCGTCCCCACCCCACCCACATGAATCTCGAGAAGGCGTTGGCGACGATGCGGATCGTGAAGCCGGGCACGGGGTATCTGATCCATATGAGCCACGATGTGAAGCATGCCGAGTTCTCGAAGCTGCTGCCGCGCGGCGTGAAGCTGACCTACGACGGACTCAAGGTGCGGGTCTGAACGGATGGTCCGCCGGATGCGATTTCAGGAGAGGAGATGACCATGACGAAGCGAATGTTCCTTTGGCTGGCGGGCATGTTCTGCGGTACGGTCCTTGCCGCGCTGCCGAGCGAGATCACCGTGACGGTGAAGCCCTCGCAGGACGTCTATGTGGAGGGCGAGCGCATGCGCGTCGTCGTCGACATCGCGAACGCGTCCCCGGACGTCGTCGATTGCCGGAACGAGAAGTCCCCCGACTCGCTCGTCCTCGAGCTCTATCGGGCGAGCGACAAGTACCAGTTCGACAAGACGTCCAACAAGCCGTTCACGGCGGGGTTCGCACTGCTCTCCGGCGAGGGACAGAAGCTCGAGGCGTTTCTGGCCGATCACTTCCCTTTCGAGAAGCCCACGCGCTACTTCACGCGGGCCGTGCTGATCCACGGCGGCATGCGCTTCGAGAGTCCGCTGCGGACCTTTGACGTGGTTCCCGGCATGAAGTGCGGTGGCGCGCTGCAGATGTTCGAGGGGCATGACGGACTGAAGCGTCAGTTCGAGCTTGCCCACTGGAGCCGCAATCGGATCATGCATCTGTTCCTCAAGGCGCGCGACGTGGGCGATTCCCATCGCCGGTGGGAGACGGCGGATCTCGGCCCGTTCCTGCGCGTGACGCGTCCCAAGGTCTCCGTGCTGCCCACGGGCGAGGTGATCACGCTGCATCGCGCAACGCAGGATTCCTTCATCCGCACCGAGTTCTGGAGCCTGCCCAGCGCATTTGAGTTCCATACCCACGAGGTCATGATGGACCCCGAGGTAGCGGGTGCGGAGCGCGTCAAGGAGATCTACCGCGAGTCTGGTGGTGTCGAGGCCGTCAAGAAGGCCTGGTGGAAGTTCTGGTGATTATGAATATTCTTGGTATCGAGAGCAGCTGCGACGAGACCGCGTGCGCGGTCGTGAAAGATGGTCGCGAAGTCCTGAGCAATGTCGTCTACACGCAGATCCCCCTGCATCAGCCCTATGGCGGCGTGGTGCCGGAGGTGGCGAGCCGTGCCCACATCGAGAAGATCCATGGCGTGGTGGCGGAGGCGATGAAGGCCGGAGTCCCCATCGACGCCGTCGCGGTGACCTACGGACCCGGCCTCGCGAGCTCGCTGCTGGTTGGGTTGAATGCGGCGAAGGGCCTCGCGATGTCCCTTGGCGTGCCGCTCATCGGCATCAACCACATCGAGGCCCATCTCCATACGCCGTTCCTCTTCGATGCGGGCGAGACGAATCCGCAGGCGGTCGAGCAGTCGATCCCCGCCCTCGGTCTTGCCGTCTCCGGCGGACACACCACCTGGGTGGACATGCCGAGCTACGGCGAATATCGGATCATCGGCCAGACCCTGGACGACGCGGCCGGCGAGGCCTTCGACAAGGCGGCCAAGCTGCTGGGTCTCGGCTATCCGGGCGGACCCGTGATCGACCGTTGGGCGAAGGGGTACTGGAACGGCATGACGGACTTCTCCGACGCCGCGGCCCTCAAGGCGCTGAAATATCCGGACGGCATCAAGGTCCGCGACCCCATGCCGCGATTCCCGAAGGGACAGCCCCGCGCGGGCACAGCCGCACTCGCCGGTCTCGACGCCGAACTGTGCGTCTCGTTCTCCGGACTCAAGACCGCGCTGCTCTACTACGTGAAGAAGAATCCGCCGAAGGACGACTGCGAGAAGGCCGCGCTGGTCGCCGCCTACCAGGAGGCGATCGTCGGAACGCTCGCGAACCGCACGCGTCTCGCGCTGCGCCGCCGCGACTACAAGGCGCTGATCGTGGGTGGTGGCGTCTCCCTCAATGGACGCCTCCGCGCGAAGCTGGCCGAGGTCGCGGCCGACGCCCACGTGCCGTTGCTGCTGGCGAAGCCCAAGTACTGCGGCGACAATGCGGCGATGATCGCCGGCCTCGCCTACTACCGTCGGAACCTCGTGGGAGACGCGGCGCTCAAGGTCGACGTCAATCCCGCACTTCAGGCAGGAGACTGATGTGAAGACCTCGATTCTCGCTTTGGGCATGGTGATGGCGACCGTCTGTGGCGCTGGTGAGTTCCTGATTCCCGCGGAACGCGGCGTTTCGGCGGCGGACTACCTCGAGATCGTCCGCGCCATGGCGTCCGGAGTCCGCGCCGCGGATCCCTCTGCGGCGATCGGCGCGGGCGGTCCCTGTGCGACGGACGACTTCGCGAAGGCGTTCATCGGCTTCGGCGAAAGCGAGGAGATCGATTTCTGGCAGGTCGCGGACCCCACGCCCGAGCGGGTGAAGATGCTCCGTGGCCTTTTCGATTCCGCGGGCGGCAGGGCCGTTCGACTGGTCGATGCGAAGGGCGCGTCGCTGGATCCCGTCGCGAAGACCGCTCCGTCGCGGATCGACGGCACGCTGCCTTCGCCGTTGCTGGTGGCGGGAACGGGCCGTGCGTATGTTCTGGAGCCGAATGGGAAGATTTCCTGGCTGCGGACTGGCTGCGGCAACATCCACCGCGTCCAGCGGTGTGGGGATTCCGTCTACTATTCGAATGGCGATCTGTTCCGCTGCAGGCTGCCGGACACGAAGGCGGAGCTCGTGTATCGTCCGAAGAGCCGCGTCGGCGCGGGCGTGCTGGGCTTCGAGGTGATGCCGAACGGCAACGTCGTCCTCGCGGTCAATTCGACGGACGAGATCGTCGAGCTCGAGGCGGGGACGGGACGCGAGATCGTGAAGTTCAGGGCTGACCCGAAGAACGCGAAGGGGGAGACGCCCGGCGCGCATGGGCATCTGCGCATGATCCGCAAGACGGCGAAGGGCACGTACCTCGTCTGCTGTGCGGGGGCGAGCTGCGTGCGCGAGTACGACGCCAGGGGAAAGCTTGTGTGGGAGCAGTCCGTGCCCGTGATGGCCTTCGACTGCTGGCGCCGCGCGAATGGCAACACGCTCGTCTCCCACATCACGGGCGTGACGGAATACACGCCGGACCACAGGGAGGTGTGGAGCTTCAAGGCCGACGAACTTCCGGAACTCGGGCTTTCGGTGCTCTGCGGCATCCAGGAACTGGCGAACGGCAATCTCGTGATCGGTACTTGGGCGAATGGCGAGCTGGACGCCTCCAAGGCGACGGCCTTCGAGATCACGCGCGAGAAGAAGCTTGTGTGGGCGTGGCGTCCGAACGCCGACCGAAACATGATGACCGCCGTCCGGTGAAGGCGGAGAGGGAGTGCTGATGAAGAAGACGATGTTCTGCGCGACGGTGCTGGCCGCCGCGCTTCTTGGTGCAAAGGACGCTCTGGAGTCGATCGACCCGCTCATCGGAACGGAGGGGACGGGTTCGCAGTACGGCGGCATGATGCCGATGACCGGCGTGCCGTTCGGATCCGTGCAGTGGGTGCCGATGACGCGCCTCACGGAAGTCGGCACGCTCAGCTACAACGAGATCGACACGAAGCTGCTCGGGTTCATCGCGGCGCGCCAGCCGGCGATCTGGATGGGCGAGTGGGGGCAGGTCTCCTTCATGCCGCGGACGGGCGCCGTCGACTGCGACTTCGTGACGCGCGGGGCGGAGCTTGACCACGCGAAGGAGAAGGCGACGCCGTGGAAGTACGCGGTTGAAACGCCGGCGTTCGATGCCGAGATGGCTGGCACCTCGCGGGCGGCCATCTGGCGCATCAAGTTCCGCGGACCGAAGCCGCATGTCGTCGTCGACGCGTCGCGCGACTACCGCAAGGGGCCGTCGGACATCCGTCCCGCCGACGGCGCGCTGGAGATCAGTCCCGACAACCGGACGCTGTCCGGTTGGAACTCCGACCGCCTCGACGCGCACCATTCCTATCCGCTGCCGAACTTCCGTGGCTGGTTCGTGATGGAGTTCTCGCGTCCATTCACCGCCTACGGCACCTATGCGGGCGATCCGAAGAGCGTGAAGAATCCCGCGAAGCCGATCTGGGACCCCAAGCCGACCGACTACCAGAAGGTCACGGCGAAGTCCGGCGAACGCGTCGTCCAGGCCGACCGCTGCGGCGGCTGGGTCGAATTCGCGGAGTCGGGCGAGCCTCTGTTCGTCAAGGTGGGCGTCTCGCTCATCAGCCGCGAGCAGGCGTTCGAGAACCTGAAGCGGGAGATCCCGGGCTGGGACCTCGACGCGGTGGCGGCGCAGTCGAAGGCGGCCTGGGCGGAGAAGTTCGCGCGGCTCCAGATCGAGACGCCGAGCGAGAGCGTGAAGACGATCTTCTACACGGGCCTCTACCACGCGCTCCTCTACCCGCGTGAAATCGGCGAATACGGCCGCTACTATTCGGCATTCGACGACAAGGTCCACACCGGGGAGAGCTACAGCTGCTATTCGCTGTGGGACACCTACCGCGCCGAGCATCCGCTGCTCACGCTCGTCGCCCCCGAGCGCGTGGACGGCATGATGCAGGCCCTGCTGCAGAACTATCGTGAAGGCGGCTGGCTGCCGAAGTGGCCGAATCCCGGCTACACGGGCATCATGGTCGGCGCGCCGGCGGAGATGGTTCTGGCGGAGGCATGGAGCAAGGGCTTCCGCGGATTCGACGTGAAGCTCGCCTACGAGGCGGTGAAGAAGAACGCGACCGTGCCGCAGCCGACGGACAAGGCGTTCGACTGGCGCGACCGCGGCTGCTTCGGTGACACGCCCGAAACGCGGGCCGGACTCTCCTGGTACCAGGAGCTCGGCTACATCGCCTGCGACAAGGTGAGGGAGAGCGTCTCCCGCACGCAGGACTTCTGCCTCAACGACACGGCGGCGGCGATTCTCGCGGATGCCGTCGGCAAACCCGAGGACGCCGCCTTCTTCCGTGCGCGGTCGAAGTGCTACACGAACCTGTGGAACGCGGCGTCCCGTCTGTTCCTCCCGCGCAGGGCGGATGGCGCATGGGACGATCCGCTGAAGGGGCACCACTACTGCGAGTGTTCGCCCGAGACGGGGCTTTGGTGCATTCCGCACGACGTCGAGGGACTGGTGGCGCTGCTGGGCGGCCCCGCATCGTTCGAGAAGGAGCTCGACACCTACTTCGAGACCCTCTTCTGGAAGCCCGAACGCGGCAACAAGTCCATCCACGGCAATGAGCCGAGCCACCACACGAGCTACCTCTACAACTTCTGCGGGAAGCCCGAGAAGACGGCGTTCCGTGTACGTGAGATCATGTCCCGCTCGTATTCGACGAACCGGAAGGGCTTCGATGGAAATGAGGATTGCGGACAGATGAGCGCCTGGTACATCCTCTCGGCGCTCGGATTCTATCCCATGAACCCCGCGACCGGCTGGTATGAGATCGGTTCGCCGATCGTCGACCGCGCGACGGTGCGCATCGGCGCGCCGTACAGTCCCGCCACGCTGGAGATCGTCTGCCGCAACCAGGCGACCGAGAACTACAAGGTCGTCTCCGTGACCTTCAACGGTAAGCCGCTCGAGAACCATCGCATCCACCACAACGAACTGGTGAAGGGCGGCCGTCTCGAGTTCACGATGGGGCGGTGACCTGCTTCCCCCTGTCGACGGGAATCGACGGGTGTCGACAGGAATCGAGTTGTGCGCCGAGCCCCCGGGTTGAATCGGCCCCGCGTGGTCCCACCCGCCAACCAACCAACTAACCCACCAACCAACTCACCAACCAACTAAGCCTTTTTCGTTTGTCCACGGGACTTTTTCGTCCAGTCCACGGGACTTTCCCGCCGATGCCCGCAGACCGCCGCAAGAGCGGCCCGCGTCGCATCGCGTCTCTCCACCCATGGGCGGGGAAACGCCGTTTCACTCTCACGGCCGCCGTCTCCGGGGCCCGTCATGCAGGTTCTTCGCGGGCTGGAACACCTCGCGCAGCTTCTGCAGCCGGCGGTAGAAGGTCGCCTGCGATCCGCTCGTCCGTCGCTGCCAGATCCGCAGGGCCTCCATTGTGCTCCGCGGGCGTCCCGCCCGATCGAACGCATTGAAGACCGACCTCAGTTCCGGCGTGAGTCGTCTTCTCGTCTGTCGGAATTCGACGAGCCACGGGTCGGGAAGTGGCGGGTCGAGCCTCTGCCGGATCATCTCCGCGGATCGTCCATTGTCGCTGTACATCGTCCATTCTCCTTTCGCGTGCATAAAAAGCGAGACCGCGCATCCGCGTGGTCCCTCTCTTCTGGTCAAACTAGTTGGCCAGCCAACCAACCAACTAATCAACCACCTACTCCCTCTTCGTGTTCTCGATCGGGACCTCGAAGCCGCACTTCGGGCAGGTGACCGTGGTGAGGCGGCCCGCGCGGCCCTTGGGGGTCTTCGCCATTGTCTGTCTCCGATTTCCCGTCCCCGAAGGAAATCCCCGGACGGAGGAGGGGAGGGGAGAGCCTCCGCCCGGGGTGCGCCGCGCTTGACCGTGCCGCTGCATCGGTGCCGACTTCCCCGCGCATTTTCGGCGCTCATTTCCGATGCGCCATCAGTCGGGGCCGCGGTGGTCCGGACTCGCCGTCCACATTCAAGGTTGAAGGTTGGAAGTTCAAAGTTCAAAGTTCGAATTTCGGATCTTCCACCCTAGTCGGCAAATCGGGGGGTGAGTTAAGGTTTTTCAGAAAGAATTTTTCTGATTTTTTTCAGAAGGTCTCTTTCGCGCATTGAGAGATCAGGTTTTGAAAGCCTCAGCTCGGCGGCGATCTGCTCCCTCGACATCCCTGCCATGATGAGCGCGAAGAGCTCGTGCTGGCTGTGCGTGAGGCGCGCCATCACGAACTCGAAACGCCGACGGGCCTCCGCCGCCTCCACTGCGGCGTCGAGATGGGCGACGATTCTGTTGACGCCGCGTCCCGCGTCGCCCACCAGTTCCTCGTGCGGCAGCGCCGCGATTCGGTCATGCATTCGTTCCTCCATTCATTACCTCTCAACCCTCTCAACATTCTCAACCCTCTTCCCGTTCCATGTCCGCTTGTCGGGGCCCTTGAGGTGCAGGCCCACGCAGCAGGCCTTGACGCGGCTCGCGAAGCGCGCGCCGTAGCGCTCGAGAAGGGCGTTGCCGTCCAGGTTCGTGGTGATGAAGAGCCGTCCCCTCCCGCGCGCGTAGTAGCGCGAGACGAACTCGACGGCGCGCTCCTTCCGGACGCCGAAGCAGTTGACGGGGTCCTCCGCGCCGAGGTCGTCGAGGACGACGTTCTGCCCGAGCGCGATGCCGTCCGCCCAGCCGGGATGCGCGGCCGTGTCGAGCCACTCCGCGTACTCGGGGTCGTCGAGGGGCAGGTTCTGCGTGAAGAGCCTCGTCACGCGGGTGACGGCCCGGACGAGCCGCGACTTGCCGCAGCCCGCGGCCCCCCACACGTAGAGGCCCCGCCCCAGGCGGACCACCTCGGCGACGGCGTTGCAGGCGGCGTCGAAGTCCCCGTCGCCGGCGGTGGCGCGCAGCCAGCCGCCCGCCTCGAGGAAGGCG
>JAUNMP010000028.1 GCA_030537465.1 bacterium | reverse complement strand
TCGCCGGCGATTTCGCCATCGAGAACTCCGTCGAGGTGCTCAACCCCCGTCAGGAAATCGCGACGCTTGAAGAGGGCGCCGTGCTTGACATGGAGTGCGAAATCCGCATCGGCCGTGGCTTCTGCCTGGCCGAGGGCAACAAGACCCCCGATCAGGAGATCGGTCGCATCGCAATCGATTCGATCTTCTCCCCGGTCACGCGTGTGAACTTCCTCGTGGAGAACACGCGCGTGGGTCAGCGCACCGACTACGAGAAGCTCGTACTTGATGTGTGGACCGATGGTCGTGTGACCCCGGATGACGCGCTCAAGACCGCCGCCGCGGTTCTCCGTCGCCATCTCGACGTGTTCGTCGACTACTCGAACGTTGAAGCGCTCGAGTTCGATGATTCCGAGAAGAAGGGTGCGGACGAGCGCGAGCGTCTCCGCAAGCTGTTGAACATGTCCGTGAATGAGATCGAACTTTCGGTCCGTGCCGCGAACTGCCTCAACAACGCCAACATCACCACGGTGGGCGAGCTTGCGCAGAAGACCGAGGCGGATATGCTCAAGTACCGCAACTTCGGCAAGAAGTCGCTGAACGAGATCAAGGACAAGCTGAAGGACCTCGGCCTTTGCCTGGGCTACAAGTTCGATGCCGACCTGCTCGAATCGAAGAAGTAATTGTTGTAAGGAAGTTTTCCCATGCGTCACCAGAGAGTTATGAAGAAGTTCGGGCGTTCGAAGGAACACCGCGAGGCCCTTATGAAGAGCCTCGTGACGAACCTGATCCTCGCCGAATCGATCAAGACCACGCTCCCGAAGGCCAAGGAGGCCCGCAAGGATGCGGAGAAGATGGTCACGATCGCCCGCAAGGGTGGTCTCGCGGCCCGTCGTCTCGCCGCTTCCCGTCTCCAGCAGCCCAAGGCCGTCCAGAAGCTGTTCGACAAGATTGTCCCGGCGATGGAAGGCCGCAAGGGTGGCTATACGCGCATTCTCAAGCTCGGCGCCCGCAAGGGCGATGCGGCTCCAATGTGCATTCTCCAGTGGGTCACCGCGGCAGAAGCCGAGGCCCCCGCTGCGGAAGTCGCCGCCGAGGCGCCCAAGGCCGAGGAAGCCAAGTAAGGTTCTGGTCTCAGATTTCTGGGGGGGGGTAGTCCCCGATGCCGAAGATCTATACCAGAACGGGGGACTCGGGAGAGTCCTCGATCAAAGACGAGCGCCTCCGAAAGGATGCGCTCGTTTTTGACGTGTTGGGTTCGCTTGACGAATTGAATTCGTGGCTGGGCTCGATTCGAACCGAGTCCGACCCGGCTGCCCAACTGGATGAAGCGGATCTGCTGGTGCTGGAATCAATTCAGCACGCTCTGATTGCCCTCTCCGCCGATCTTGCCGGATACGGCGCTTTTGCGACAGATTTGCTTCCCGTGCTAGAGGGCGAGATTGATCGGCTGTCTTCTGAAGGTCCCTTTAGACTCTGCCTTCCCGCGGGACGGATCCACATAGCTCGGACAATCTGCCGTCGGGCAGAACGATGCCTTGTGGCCTTTGACCCGGATCATGCAGGATTGCCATTCGTCAATCGTCTGTCCGATTATCTGTATGCCCTTGCGGAGTCTTCACGAAAGGATAGTTCCCGATGACTCTTCCCCAACGCGTCGCCGTGATCCTCAAGCGTTGCTTTGCCGTGCTCCATCCCTGCCTCTACGGCGGATTGAATGGAGGAGAGGCTGTTGATGTCGAGGCCATTGCTCGTGATCTCGAGAAGGAGATCGCCTTCCTGTCGTTGGATATGGACGCGAGGAGTGTCGCCCACAAGTTCGTCGAGGCGCTCCCTGAGGTTCACCGTTTAATTGACACGGATGTGGCGGCTGCCTATGAGGGAGATCCCGCGGCGACAAGCCCGATGGAAGTGGTGATGGCTTATCCTGGACTCTACGCCATCACGGTCCATCGTCTTGCCCATGTTCTGTATTCGCTGAAGGTGCCGATCATTCCCCGTGTGATGAGCGAACTTGCCCATTCGAAGACGGGAATCGACATCCATCCTGGCGCGACCATTGGCGAGCGTTTTTTCATTGACCATGGCACGGGTGTCGTTGTCGGCGAGACGACGGTGATCGGAAAGAACGTGAAACTCTACCAGGGCGTCACGCTGGGAGCCCTGTCATTCCCCAAGGACGAATCGACAGGCATGCTGATGAAGGGGCACAAGCGCCATCCAAACGTTGAGGACAATGTCGTCATCTACGCAGGGGCTACGATTCTTGGTGGGGACACCACCATCGGACACGACTCCGAGATTGGCGGCAATGTCTGGCTGATGGATTCCATCCCGCCGTTCTCGCGGGTCTACAACCAGACACCTTTCCCTCGCGTGAAGACGCGGACCCACGCATGAGGCGTCAGAAAACGCGGTTGGAGATTTCCGCAGCCGAGTTGAGGCAAGCCCGATAATCGCTGGGTGTCTTGGCGAGGGGGAAACGGATGCCGGCCCATTCCAGTTTGTGGTGCTTGTTGCCGCTGATATAGCGGAAGCCAAGTTTCTCGAGTTCGGCGAGTGCCGCATTGTCGAGCGCCGATCCTGCGTCTTTGACGATCTGCTTCACGGCTTCGCGGCGACGCTCAAGCTCCCCAGAAGGTGGATTGGCGCAGAGAACGGCTTCAAGAATCCGCGCGCGTCGGTCACGACCACCTGCTTCGGCCGCATCGTAGGCTGCAGCGAGCGCTTCAACCACGTGCTCGCGGGTTTCACCGGAGAACTTTTCCGAGAAGGGAGTCGGTACGTCGAGAAGTGAATCATGGAGACGCGTCTCTCGCTGGGCTTCGGCAAGGAGCATCTTGAGCCGTTCAATCTCCTGATCACGTTCCTCAAGGGTTGATGTGTCGAGAATTGTCCGCGGCGGTTTGGCCTTTTCGGCCTCAAGCTCGGCGGCAAGGCGGCGGTTGGCTTCTTCGAGAGCTTCGCAGTCAACTTGACAGGCTTCCAGTTCCGCGCGCACACGAGCGAGGTCGACGGCGAGGGATTCGCTGGCGTCGGTCTGGGCTTGAAGCTCTTCAAGAAGTTCAGATTCACGAGCCTTGAAGGCCGCGCGTTCCGCCTCTCGGGCATTCTCCGCCAGTTCTTCGCGTACACGGGCTATTGTTGCAGGGGTGACGATGGTCGCGCGATGCGATTGGATCGGTTCCTTCTGCGCTTTTTTCTTTTCTCCGCCTCCGAGGAGGGCGGAAAAGTAGTCGGTTGAGTTCGAGGAGTCTTCGAGCGCGCGGTCTTTAGGCTTTGCAGGAGGTATGCGCACGGGTGCAACCTTGGGCTGTGCGGACTTTAGATGCTTCAATTGCGAAAAATCGTTAAAGGTCCCCATATCGACTCCTCAAAACTGACGTTTCGCCATATTGTATCACTTTTTCGCCCTGGGGATGTGGTATAATTCTCCCCGATGCTAAATTGTGGGACTGAAGGGGCTCCATTGCTTAAAACAAGAACGGGAATGTACGGAAATGACTCTGCAGGAACATCTGGGAAAGGTTAGTCGTCTAGTAGATTTCGTGCGCGAAGGAGTTTGGGCTGAGAATCCTGATGCGGTGGTGGGTTGGCGACGGTGGGGAATCCAGGCAACAAGGTTCGTCTCGACAACTGTGAAAGGCTTTCTCAGGCATAAGTGTGGACTCTACGCGGCGGGGTTGACCTATTTCTCCATGCTGGCATTTGTTCCGATGTTGTGCCTGCTTATGATCTTCGCGAAAGTCTGTGGCGCCGATGCTCTTGCCCGAGAGAAGATCAACGAGCATCTTGATGCGGCGATTACGCAAATTGAACAGGGACAGGCCCAGGCTCCCGCGAAAGACTCAACTCCAGCGCAGGTGGAGGAGGCCAGGCTGAAGGCGGAGGCCTCAAAGGAACTTGCACGTCAGGCTCGTGAGTTTTCGAATGATGTGTTTGACCGTATCAAGAAAATGGATGTCAGGGCTCTGGGGTGGGTCGGATTCATTATGCTGATGTGGACCGCCATCTCGACGTTCTCGCAGGTGGAGACTTCGATGAACGAGGTATGGGAGGTTGAAAAAACCAGGCCTCTCTGGCAACGTTGTGCGCTTTACCTTTTTATTTCCATGGTTCTGCCGTTGCTGCTGGCCTTCGCGATGTCATTGCCGATTCTGCATGTCGTCAAAGATGTTGTGGACGCGACATTGGGGGCAACCGGTTACACTAGATGGCTTGGAGAAAAGCTGGTGGCAGTGCTTGCATCGCGCTGGTTTGGGTATGCCGTTGCTCTGGTTTTCGCCACTGTGGCCGCCGCTTTTGTATTGAAGATCATTCCTCATCGGAAGGTGCAGATGCGCGCGGCGATTGAAGGGGGGCTCGTGACTGCAATCCTGTTTGGCGGCTGGATGAAGGCCTGTACCTCGATCGGAGTGGGCATTGCGAAGTCCAGCGCGCTTTACGGATCATTTGCCACGGTTCCGATTCTCCTTGCGTGGATTTACATGAGCTGGCAGATTGTCCTTCTTGGGAGTTGCATAACCTATGCGTTTCAGTGCGTTCATAGCCGTGTGCGTAGCTTGCCTCGTCAGTGAGGCGGCGGTTCGCTTTGCCCCGCCGGTTTGGAGACCGGATTTGGGGCTCTCCCTGCCTTGTCTCGAGGGGGCGGTGGGAGAGCCTCTGGATATGCCGCGGGCAAGTGCGTATCTGGTGACAAAGAACGGAGAGATGTTTCTAGAGGATCGGTTTGAGGCGTTCGATCTCTGGACCATGAAGACGTTGCGAGGACGATGGCGAGACGTTTCAGGCAATCGACTCTTCGTTGCACGGTTGGATACGATTCCTTCGGATACGGTGCTTGGAACGAAGCGGACTCGGCGGTCCTTTCA
Organism: bacterium; assembly: GCA_030537465.1. Classification (GTDB taxonomy): domain Bacteria; phylum Verrucomicrobiota; class Kiritimatiellia; order RFP12; family UBA1067; genus RUG572. Next base: position 29,898 of record JAUNMP010000028.1, on the reverse strand, counting down.
CGGGGTGTTGAATGGCCTTGCCCTCAATCCAAAGAATGCCGTCCAGAGGGATGCGGCTGCGGCCGCGATATCTCCGGTCGAGCTAGGGAGCGTGGTGCGTCCACGCAGGTCTCAGAGACGCAATCTGAAGGATCTGGTGGCATATACTACGTCCGACGAACACGCCATCGTCTGTGCCTTTCGTCCTGTGGACGCCTCACGAAGAGGACCCATATCATGGTTCCTGGCGGCGCTTGTCGCGTCGCGGGACGAGAATATGGCGGAAGTGCGCGCTCGCTTCGACGAGGAGTTCCTGGATCGGATTTCCGTTCCCGCCGCGGTGGCCCGTCGTGCCCGTGCCCGCGTCGCCGTAGAACTCGATGAGTCGGCGACCGAAGAGGAACTTCTGCGTGCCGATGTGCGGGCACAGGTCGTCAATTATGATGAATGGACGAGTACCGACTCTGCCGATGTGACGGTGTTGGATGATCTCACCCCCGATATCCGCGGGCCCTTTGTCGCGGCTTTGACCAATAATCTGCCTCGTCTGCGTCGAGCGTATGCGGCATGTGTTCCCTCGCCCCTGGTAGGGACAAACGCCTTGGCGGTTGTGCGCGTGTTCAGATCGCGTGAGGAGTATCTGGGCTACGTGGGCATTGAACAAAAGTGGACTGCTGCGATCTGGAGTCCGGAACGACGTGAGTTGGTGCTCTATCACACGGGCGAGGGTGCGGAGAAGCTTCTGGCCACTGTCTGGCACGAGGCCTTCCACCAGTATATTGCCTATGCCGGATCGATGATTGAAAGTTCTCCGTGGTTCAACGAGGGTCATGCCCAGTTGTTTGAGCATTCGCATTTTGACCGCCGCGGCGAGATCGTCTTCGACGGCAACGAGCGGGCGTTTGACTACATACGCAGGAATGCGGTCGAGCTCGCCGAGATACTCCCTTCTGTTATGCTGATGGATTATCGGGAATTCTATTCCGGCGACCAGGAAACCATTGCCGCGAAATATCATCTTGCCTGGTCGATCGCATACTTCCTCGAGGTTGGCGCTCCTGAGCTCCGGTTCCGTCCCTATGACTCGCTGCGGTCTGATTATATGAAGACCCTGATCGAGACTCAGGCGATGCACGCGGCGACGAGGAAAATCCTCGGGGACGAAAAAAGCCGCGACGCATTCGTCGCGGCTTGGCGCGCCTTCTGGCGCGAGCAGTGAATCTCGTTTCGCTGGCTTAGGCGACGACGATCACGCTGTTCAGCGTGCCATGGTCATTCTGCACGAAGTCGAGATTCTCGGGGTCGGCGCACCAGGTGCCGTCGATTACGAACTTGTACTCGTAGCGGCCGGGCGCCAGCCTGACGGAGGCCGTATAGACGCCCTCGTTCTTCTTGTCCAGCATCTTCTTGCCCGTCGGATTCCACTGGTTGAAGCAGCCCGCGAGGTACACGGTCTTGCCGATGTCGGCACGGACAGTGAACGTAACACTCTTCTCGGCGACCTTGGCGGTCTTCTCCGTCTTGGCCTTGCGCACGCAGGGCTTCTTTGCGGTGACGGTTTTTGCTGCAGCTTTGCTCTTGATCTTCATCTCTGATTACTCTTCTCTCTGTCTCTCCAAAGAACCCCTCTCGGGCTCCTCTTGAAAAAACGGCGGTATTCTATCGTTTTCAGGCATTTCTGTCAAGAGGACTACCAAGTGAAAAATCCTCGAAGGTTTTTTCGCTCCACTTTTCCGAACGGCGGAGTTTTGATATACTTTGCGACATGATTCTGTCAGAGGTTAAATCAGTTTTCCTGTGGGGAACGCCCGATGAGGTACGTACGCGTGCCGATCAGGCGTTGCCGTCTTTCCGTCTGTGTCGCCCTGAGGGGGGCTTCCCGCCGGTTGCCTTGCCGTTCCTGGCTCCCAATGCAAAGCCGTTGCGGCTGATCTCCCGTGGGGGGCGAGTGGTCGCCAGCGTCTTCGAGGATGACGACGCCACTTATCTGCTGGCCGCCGGCGTGATGCCGGCCGACCTCTCCGCGCCACGTGGCGAGCAGGCGTCTTCCGTGTTTCTCGAATTGGAGAAGATCCTGGCGGAAGAGCAGATGTCCTTTGCCGACGTTGTGCGCACGTGGCTCTACATCGACCGCGTCTGCGAATGGTACAATGAGTTCAATGCGGCGCGTTCCGCCTTCTTCGAGACGCGGAAGGTCTTTGAGACGTTCTTGCCGGCTTCCACGGGCATTGGCTGTGGTAACCTCGACGGCGCGGCGCTTGTTGCCGGCGCGATCGCGATGCGCCCGAAGCGCGCAGGCGTGCGGGCTGAAATCGTCGAGTCGCCTCTCCAGGCTCCGGCGATGGCCTATAAGTCGAGCTTCAGTCGTGCGGCGGAAATCATCACCCCTGAGATGCGCCAGCTTTTCATCAGTGGCACCGCGTCCATCAAGCCGAACTCTCACGAGGTCGCCTACGTTGGTGACATTGAGAAGCAGATTGATTGCACGATGAACGCTGTGCTCGCAATCCTCGAGAGTCGCGGATACGGTTGGAAGGATGTCGGGCGTGCGATTGTCTATCTGAAGCGTCCGGAGTTCCGCGAGGCTTGGCGTGCCTGGTTGACGAAAAACAATCTTCCGATGGACTTCGCCGCCGAGACGGTGTGCGATGTCTGCCGCGACGAGTGGCTATTTGAGATCGAGGCGGATGCCCTTAAGGGCGACGGCGCACGGAAGATTTAATTCATACGCACTTTTCTCACTTTTGCCCCATTGACCCCGTACCTGCTTTTCGGTATACTGTCTGCCGCTTTTTTCGAGGTGCCAGTGTGCCTCATGGAAAAGGCAAGTACAACAAGGATAACACAATGGAAGCATACGCTGTACTCGAAACCGGCGGCAAGCAGGTGCTTGTCAAGGTCGGCGACACGATCGAGATTGAAAAGCTCTCGGTCACCGAGGGTGAGGAAGTCACGCTCGACACGGTCTGCGCCGTCTCCGACGGCACGACGCTCAAGGTCGGTGCGCCCTACGTCGACGGCGCGAAGGTCGTTCTCACGATCGTCGCCCCGAACAAGAAGGGCGTCAAGACGATCAACTTCAAGGCGAAGCGCCGCAAGGGCTCGCGCCGCACGGTCGGCCACCGTCAGCAGTACACGGTTGCCACGGTCAAGTCCATCGCCTAAGCAGAAAGGATAATCAGAAATGGCTACTTCCGCATCTGCCCGCAACGGTCGCGACTCGAATCCGCAGTACCTCGGCGTCAAGGCCTATGACGGCCAGCTCCTCAAGGCCGGCTCCATCATCGTCCGCCAGCGCGGCACGAAGATTCACCCCGGCGCCAACGTTGGCTGTGGTCGTGACTTCACGCTGTTCGCCCTCAAGGACGGCAAGGTGAAGTTCATCACCAAGAAGACCGGCAAGTACGCGACGATCGTTCCCGTCGAGGCCTAAAACCTCCGCGCGCGACATCGCGAATGACCAGGATCGGCCCCGCCGGTCCTGGTTTTTTGTTATACTATCCACGTGAAAAACAAGACATTCATCGATCAGGTAGACGTGCTCGTGCGTTCGGGCAAGGGTGGCGACGGCGCGGCGACGTTCCGGCGCGAGGCGCTGGTGGCGTTCGGCGGCCCCGACGGCGGCGATGGCGGCCGTGGCGGCGACGTGGTGCTGCGCGCCTCGACGCACGTCAATTCGCTGCTTTCCCTCTACTACGACCCCAAGCTCTTCGCGGAACCCGGCGTGCCCGGCTCCGGCGGACGCTGCTATGGTCGCCGCGGCAAGGACCTGGTCGTCGACGTGCCGTGCGGCACGCTTGTGACGGACTGCGAAACGGGGCTCGTCGTCGCGGACATCACGACGCCTGGCCAGAAGGTCATCGTCGCCAAGGGTGGTGCGGGTGGCTTCGGCAACGTCCATTTCAAGAGCTCCGTCAACCAGGCCCCCACGGAGCATACCGCCGGAGGGGAGGCGGAGGAGAAGCGCCTCCACCTCGAGCTCAAGACGATTGCCGACGCCGGACTTCTTGGATTCCCCAACGCGGGCAAGAGCTCGCTGCTTACGCGTCTTTCCAGTGCCACGCCGAAGATCGCCTCCTACCCGTTCACCACGCTCAATCCGATGGTCGGCACGATCGAGTACGACGATTTCGCGCAGATCCGCATGGCGGACGTGCCTGGCATCATCGAGGGCGCCTCGCGTGGTGTCGGCCTCGGTCTTGCCTTCCTCAAGCACCTCGAACGCGCGCACGTGCTCATCTATGTCATCGACATGGCGGGAACCGACAACCGCAAGCCCTGGGAGGACTACGCGACGCTGGCGAAGGAGATCGCCGAATACAACACCGAGCTCGCCGAGCGTCCCTTCCTCGTGCTCGCGAACAAGATGGACCGCGCCGTTGGTCGCAAGAACCTCAAGCGCTTCGTGAAGGAGACCGGCGTCACGCCGATCGCGATCTCCTGCGAACCCTCCCTCAAGGATCTGCGCGAATATGCCGATCTCAAGGACTACGAGGGTCCCGTTGGGCTCGATGCGTTCAAAGACGCGCTTCGGAAGATCATCAACCCGAAGCCGCGTTCGCATCAGCACCTCGAGAATCCGCCGCCGCCGCTCCACGAGATGCCGGACACGACGGGCGAGGAGATTCCCGCCGAGGCGCTCAAGTTCGCGACCTTCCTGAAACTCGATCCGCCGAAGAAGAAGGCCCATCCCTCCCGCGGTAACATCCACTGACCATGAAGGCGCTGCAGAAGGTCTCTGCCTGGCTCGCGAAGGAGACGCCGTGGTTCATTACCGCCGTCGCCGTGCTGGCGTACGTCTCTCCGCGATTCCTGGATGTGGACGCGTTTGGCTGGGTACGTGGCTACACGCAGACGGCCGTGCTCGGCGTGATTATGCTCACGATGGGCATGACGCTCACGGCGCAGGACTTCAAGGTGCTCGCGACGCGTCCGCTCGACATCGCGATCGGTTCGCTCGCGCAGTTCGCCCTGATGCCGCTCATCGCCTTCGGTCTCACGCATCTGCTGGGCATTCCCAAGGGCGTGGCGGTGGGATTGATCCTCGTCGGATGCTGCCCCGGCGGCGTTTCCTCGAACATCATGAGCTTCCTCTGCAAGGGCGATGTGGCGTTCTCGGTTGGCATCACGACGCTCTCGACGCTGCTCGCGCCGCTGACCACGCCGTTTCTGATGCTCTGGCTGGCGGGGGAGATGGTGGACGTCGACGCCATCGGAATGTTCAAGAGCGTGCTCCTCGTGACGCTCATGCCAGTGGGGCTCGGGTTCCTCTTCAATCGGTTGTTCGGCGCGAAGTCCGCCTTCCGCGAGGCGATGAAGGTGATGCCAGGCGTCGCGGTGCTGGGGCTTGCGTGCATCGTCGGCGGAGTCGTCTCCGCGCAGGGACAGGCCATCGTCTCCTCGGGCGCGCTGATCTTCGTGGGCGTCTTCCTCCACAACACGCTGGGGTACGCTCTGGGCTACACGACAGGCGTGCTCGCGCGGTTCACGCGCCCAAAGAAGCGGACGATCTCCATTGAGGTCGGCATGCAGAACGCCGGCCTCGCGACCGTGCTCGCGACGAAGCATTTTCCCGCAATGCCCGAAGTCGCGATCGCAAGCGCGGTCTCGTGCGTGTGGCATTCGATCTCCGGTGCGCTCCTCGCGGGCGTGTTCAACGCGCTTGACCGTTTGACGGAGAAGAAAGGTTGAAGTTCCAGGTTCCAAGTTCCAGGTTTCATGTTCAAGGTAGGAAAACCTAGTTCCTAACTCCTAGTTCCTAATCCCTCGTTTCTGTCCAGGTAGAAAACAATGAAAATTTTATTCCTGAGTGATATCCATGGTGTGCCGTCGACGCTGGAGCGTGCCCTGAAGATGGCGGAGACGCTGAATCCGGACCGTATTGCCCTGTTGGGCGATCTGCTGTACCATGGTCCCCGCAACGGCGTACCGAACTTCTACGATCCCGTTCGCGTGACGGAAATCCTCAATGGACTGAAGGACCGTATTGTCGCCGTGCGTGGCAATTGCGACGCCGAGGTGGACCAGATGATGTTCCAGTTCCCGATGATGGCCGACTACGCCGTCCTCGATGCGGGGTCCGAGACCTTCTTCCTTACGCACGGGCACCTCTTCAACGAGAACCGTCTGCCGCCAATCGGCATTGGTACCGTTCTCGCCCACGGCCACACGCATGTGCCCGAGCTCAAGAAGATCGCCTGTGGTCTGACCATTTTCAATCCAGGTTCCGTCTCCCTCCCGAAGGGTGGTTCGTCGCAGTCCTTTGGGTTCTTCGATGGCACTGAACTGAAGCACTACACCATCTAAGTTGCTGTGATATAATACACGTCATGAGAAACGAGAAGCACAAGGGCCCCCGCGAACTCTGCACTGGTGGCGAATGGATTTATGGGCGCAACCCGGTCATCGAGGCGCTGCGCGCAGGTCGCCGGACCTTTTCCGAAGTGATTCTGCCACCGCCGGACAAGAACGAGTCCGACGAGATCGCCATTATCCGCGCGACTGCTCGCGACCGCAACATCATCGTCCGCACCGAGGATCGCAAGCGCCTCGACATGCTGACGCATGGCGGGCACCACCAGGGCGTGGCGCTCAAGACCACGGGCTACCCCTACGTCGACTTCGAGGACATCCTCGCGGAGGTGCGCGAGGACGAGAACGCGACCGTGATCGTGCTCGACCACCTCGAGGACCCGCAGAACGTCGGCTCGATTCTCCGCACGGCCTGCGCGATCGGCGCGACGGGCGTGATCCTTCCCGAAGACCGCGGCTGCGGCGTGACGCCGGCCGCCGTGCGCGCCTCCGCGGGCGCGAGCGAATATCTCAAGGTCGCCCATGTCGTCAATCTCGTGCGTTCGATGAAGCAGCTTCAGGAGGCGGGCATGTGGTTCACCGGCCTCGACTGGGGCGAGGATGCGAAGAACTACACCGACATCGACTTCAAGGGCCGCGCCGGACTCGTGGTGGGCGCCGAGGGCGACGGCATCACGCGTCTTGTCCGCGAGACCTGCGACTTCATCGCCGTGCTTCCGATGCCGGGCGAGATCGAGTCGCTGAACGCCGGTGTCGCCGCCGCGATCTGCATGTACGAGATGCTGCGGCAGCGTAGCTGAGTGGCAGGTTTCAGGGTTCCAGGTTTCAAGTTCAAAGTTCCAGGTTTGGAATGCTCAGACAGGAGTCGAGATGAGGAAAGTCGCATTGGTGATGATGGTGGTGGCGGCGGTGATGGGATTGAAGGCGGAGGACCTGCAGGCGAATCCGGTGCCGGCGATCGGACAGAACGCACAGAACCAGACGGCGTTCGACGCGACGAAGAAGGGTCCTCGCGTCCTCTTCGTGGGCAATTCGATCACGCTGCACGGGCCGCGTCCGCAGATCGGCTGGACCAACAACTGGGGCATGGCGGCGACGGCGCGCGACAAGGACTACGTGCATCTGCTCCAGAAGAAGATCGCGGAGGTCCAGCCCGAAGCCCAGTGCTGCCTGCTGCAGGTGGCGGGCACGGTCGAGCGGTCGTTCTTCAAGACGGACTGGAGCTGCGAGAAGAACTTCAAGTGGGCGCGCGAGTTCAAGCCCGATGTGATCGTGCTCTTCTTCGGCGCCAACGTGCCGAAGGACTACGATGCCGGTAAACTGCAGGCGGCGCGTTCCTTCGGCGACGCCGTGGACGCGTTCCGCACCTACCTCGACCCGGAGGGGAAGGCGCTCGTGCTGGTGTCGCAGGGCTTCTACAAGCGTCCGAAGCTGGACGCCGAGAAGGAGGCCGTGGCGAAGAAGCACGGAGACGTCTTCGTGCACATGGAGGATCTGCAGGACATGAAGGAGGCGCATGGCCGCTACAACCATCCGGGCGACCTCGGCATGCAGCTGATCGCTGATCGCTTCTGGTCCAAGATGGCGGATCGCGTCAAGTCCTTCAAGCGCTGAGTTTGCCGACCCATGCAGGATTTCGTTCATCTCCACGTCCACACCACCTATTCCCTGCTTGACGGCCAGTGCGCCATCAAGCCGCTCGTCAAGCAGGCCCGCAAGTGGGGCATGAAGGCGCTCGCGGTCACGGACCACGGCAACCTCTTCGCCCTCAAGGCGTTCTACGACGAGTGCCGGTCGAAGAAGGGCTACGACGATCTCCCGCCGATCAAGCCGATCCTCGGCTGCGAGGCGTATGTCACGTCGTCCGGCGACCACAAGAGCAAGGACAAGGGCGAACGCCGCCACCACCTCATTCTGCTCGCGAAGAACCTCGTGGGCTACCACAACCTCGTGCGTCTTCTCTCCGAGGCGTGGATCGACGGCTTCTACCACACGGCCCGAATCGACCACGCGCAGCTCGAGAAGTACCATGAGGGCCTCATCTGCTCGTCGGCGTGCATCGCGGGCGAGGTCTCGCACTACCTTGACGAGGATCCAAAGGGCGGCAACAACGACGCGAAGGCCGAGGAGATCGCCCGCTGGTACAAGGGGATCTTCGGGGATGACTACTACCTCGAGGTGATGCTGCACAACGCGAAGAAGACGAACATCCCCGGGGTCGCGATCGACGACCACCGGCGCCTCTTCGCGCGCCAGAAGCGGATCGTCGAGAAGATGGTCGAGCTCGGGAAGAAGCTCGACATCCCCGTCATCGCGACGAACGACGTCCACTTCCTCAAGGCCGAGGACGATCCCGCGCATGACCTTCTGCTCTGCCTCTCCACGCAGAAGAAGATCTCCGACGACTCGCGCATGATCTACACGGGCGAGGAGTGGTTCAAGGACGGCGACGCGATGGCCGAGCTCTTCCCCGACCATCCCGAGTTCCTCGAGAACACGCTGAAGATCGCGGAGAAGGTCGAGGAATACGAGCTCGACTCGCCACCGATCATGCCGAAGTTCCCGATCCCGGCCGAGTTCGGCACGGAGGAGGAATACGCGCAGAAGTTCGACGAGGCCGCGCTCCGCGAGCAGTTCAACACGAAGGACAAGCCGAACAACTTCGAGCGCCTGGGCGGCTACGAGAAGGTGCTGCGCATCAAGTTCGAGTCCGACTATCTCTCCTCGATGGTGTGGGCGGGGTGCAAGAAACGCTGGGGCGAACCGCTGCCGCAGGAAGTCGTCGACCGCGTCCAGTTTGAACTCGACACGGTGCGGACGATGGGCTTCCCCGGCTACTTCCTCATCGTGCACGACTACATCGCCGCCGCCCGCAACATGGGCGTGTGGGTGGGTCCGGGCCGTGGCTCCGCCGCCGGTTCCGCCCTCGCGTACGCGATCGGCATCACGAACGTCGACCCCATCAAGTACGACCTTCTGTTCGAACGCTTTCTGAACCCCGACCGCATCTCCATGCCGGATATCGACGTGGACTTCGACGACAACGGCCGCCCCCGCGTGCTGGAGTACGTCACGCAGAAGTATGGGCAGGACCACGTGGCGCACATCGTCACCTTCGGCCAGATGGCCGCGAAGAGCGCGATCAAGGACGTCGGCCGTGCGATGGAGTATCCGCTCGCGGACACGAACAAGCTCGCCTCGTACGTGCCCGACACGCCGAAGACGACCTTCAAGTCCGCGATGAGCGCCACCGACAAGCACGGCGAGCCGAACAAGGACTATTCCCAGGACCTCGTCAACGCGTTCAAGGACGAGACGCAGTTCTTCGACTCCGCGAACCACCCGCACACCATCAAGGAGCTGATGGACTACGCGGGGCGCCTCGAGGGCTGCATCCGCCAGCCCGGTATCCACGCCTGCGGCATCCTCATCTCGCGCGACCCGCTGATGGACACGCTGCCGGTGATGCCCTCGCCCGGCGAATCGCTTCTCTGCACGCAGTACGACGGTCACTTCGTGGAGCCCGTGGGACTCCTCAAGATGGACTTCCTCGGCCTCAAGACGCTCTCCGTGGAGAAGGAGTGCGTCGAGCTCATCCGCAAGTTCCGCACGAAGGAGGAGCGCTTCCCGCAGGATGGCTTCGCCGAGGACCTCAATCCCGACTTCATCCCCGACGACGACGCGGAGACGTACAAGCTCTTCGGTCGCGGCGAGACGACGGGCCTCTTCCAGTTCGAATCGGACGGCATGAAGAAGTACCTCATGGAGCTTCAGCCGGTCTGCCTCTCGGACCTCGTCGCCATGAACGCCCTGTACCGTCCGGGGCCGCTCGCCTACATCCCGAACTTCATCCGCCGCAAGTGGTCGCTCGAACCGCCGGAGAAGCGCGGGAACCACGACACCGAACCGATCACGTACGATCATCCGCTGATGGAGAAGTACCTGAAGGACACCTACGGCGTGACGGTTTATCAGGAACAGGTGATGCTGCTCTCGCGTCTGCTGGGGGGCTTCACGCGCGGAATGTCCGACAAGCTCCGCAAGGCGATGGGCAAGAAGCAGCTCGCCGTGATGGAGGAGCTGAAGGTCAAGTTCGTGGACGGCTGCCTCGCGAATCCCGAGTTCCGCATCGACAAGTGGAAGGACGAGAAGGAGGCGCGCAAGCTCATCGACAAGATCTGGGACGACTGGAAGGCGTTCGCGTCGTACGCGTTCAACAAGTCCCACGCCGTGTGCTATGCGTGGGTCGCCTACCAGACCGGCTACATGAAGGCCCATTACCCGGCCGAATTCATGTGCGCCCAGATTTCGTCCGAAATCGGCAACTTCGACAAGCTGCCCGGCTTCGTCGCCGAGGCGGACGCCATGGGCCTCGAGGTCAAGCCGCCGGACGTCAACCAGGCCTACTCGCGCTTCTCCCCCGTGAAGGGCGAGCACGCGATCATCTACGGACTCGCCGGCGTGAAGGGCGTGGGCGAGGCGGCGGCGGACGCCATCGTCGCCGAGCGCGAGAAGAACGGTCCCTACAAGGGCCTCATGGACTTCTGCACGCGCCTCTTCGGCGCGGCGGTCGTGAACAAGCGCGTCCTGGAAAACCTCGTGAAGTGCGGCGCGTTCGATTCGCTCGCGGCGACGATGCCCGGGTTCCACCGCGCACGCTACTTCAACAATCTCGAGTTCGTCCTCAAACGCGCGGCTTCGCGCGGCAAGGAGCGTGCGAGCGGACAGATGGACATGTTCGGCATGCTGGCGCCCGGAGAGGACGAGAACGATGCCGAGCTCGCGAACTGCCCTGCCTGGCCGCAGGCTCAGTGCTACAAGGACGAGCGCGATCTCTGCGGCATCTACCTGACGGGGCACCCGCTTGGCGCCTACGAGAAGGTGCTGAGCTCGCTGTCGACGTTCAAGCCGTCCGAACCGCCCGAGATCCCGATGATGGCGGAGATTGGGGCGGAGCGTCAGATCCGCGTGCCGGTGCGTCTTGCGGGCATGCTCAAGGGTTGCATGGTGCGCATGGGCAAGCCGAAGCCGAAGCGCGAGAAGGGCAAGGACGTCAAGGACGCGTTCGGCAACGTGGTGATGCTGCCGCCCGAACCCTGGGCGATTCTGACGCTCGACGACGGCGGCGACACTGAGATGGAGGCGCTCTGCTTCGCGAAGACCTACGCCAAGTTCAAGGAGATCAATCCCGAGAACGGGCAGGAGGAGAACTGGCTGCCGAACGTCGTGGACCAGCCGGTTCTCGTCTGCGGCGAACTGTCGCATCGCACGGACCGCGACACGCGCGAGGAGACGCCCGAGATCCAGTTCATCGCCCGTGAGGTCTACCGGCTTTCGGACGGTCTGCGGCGGTTCTCGAAGGCGCTCCACGTCTCGATGAACTACGACGATCCCGATCTTCTCAAGAAGGGTGCCGCGCTCAAGGCCCTGGCGGCACAGTGGCCGGGCAAGGTGAAGGTCACCATCGATCTGGCGTGGGCGAACGGCACGCGGGCCGAGATTGACAGTGGCGTGCCCGGCGTGGAGCTCACGGCGGAGTTCCTCACCGCGCTCAACAAGCTGCAGAAGGGCGAACCCTATTCGCTTGCGACGGTGAAGGACATCTTCCTCGAGCCGCCGGAACTGAAGCCTTGGGAACGTCGCTGACGGTGCGAGGAGTTCTGCTTTATGCGAATCGAGATTACAGGTCTGGTGCCGAGGGATTTTGGCCTGACGAAGGCGGAGGTGAAATCCGCCGCGACCCTGTTTGCGACGCGTTCTCAGGCGCGCGTGGGTGGCGTGTGGCACGAGGTTGCCGTGCATCTGATCCACGATGCCGAATCCGACGAGATGCACCGTGCGATTATGGGCATCGAAGGCGCGACGGACGTCATCACCCAGGCCTACGACGCGATTCCGCCGGAGGTGCCCGGACTCTTCGGCGAGCTTTTTGTGAACGTCGACCAGGCGCGCCGTGCCGCGCCAAACCGTCGAAACTGGAGTGTCGCCAGGGAACTTCTGCTTTACGTGGCCCATGGTATGGATCATCTTTCTGGCGCTGACGACCATTCGCCCCGCGATTACAATACGATGCGTCGTCGGGAACTGGGCTGGCTGAAATGTCTCAAGTTGAAGGGTGAAAGCTGAAGGTTGGCCGTGAAACGTGAATTGAGGATACTTCTGCTGGCGGGGGAGGAATCGGGCGTTCTGTACGCGGAGCGTCTGAAGTCTTCTCTTCGTGGGCTTCGCCTTCCGACCTCCAAGACTCAGCCTTCAGAGATACTCTTTCGAGGATACGATACCGAAGGTTTCAAGACCGGAGATCTGGCGGTGATGGGGTTCTGGCCCGTGCTCAAGAAGCTTTTCTACTTCCTGGGTGTCGCGAAGACAATGAAGCGCGTGATTCGCGAGTGGCGGCCCGATGTCGTGGTGACGATCGACTATCCCGGACTCAACCTCAAGCTCGCGGCCTACGCGAAATCGCTGGACATCCCCGCCGTGCACATCGTGTGTCCGCAGGTCTGGGCCTGGCACCAGAACCGCATCCCCAAGGTCGCGGCCGCGCTCACGAAGCTGCTGTGCTTCTTCCCCTTCGAACCGGCGCTCTTCGAGGGGACGGGGCTTGACGCGAAGTTCATCGGCCATCCGATGGTCGACGTGTTCGCCGAGGAGGGAGACAAAGTCTCCGCATCCAAGGACGAAGTTCTTCTGGCACTGCTTCCGGGGAGCCGCCTGGGCGAGATCCGCCGGAATCTTCCGCGGCTCCTGAAATCACTGGCGCTCCTCCCAACCTCCGCGTCTCCGCGCCTCCGCGTGATCATTCCGGCCGCGAACGAACGGGCCGGGCATGAGATCGGACGGCTTCTCGCGGCTTCCGGGAATCTCGGGATTCCGGTCGAAGTCCAGCATGGTGGGGCGCGGGATCTTCTGCGGAGTGCGACCTGTGCGGCGGTGGCGAGCGGAACGGCGACGCTAGAGGCGGCGCTTGCCCGCTGCCCTACGATCCTCGTGTACGCGGTCTCCCCGCTGCTCGCCTGGTTTGCCCGGCGCGTGATCAAGGGTGTGCACTACATCGGCCTTGCGAATGTCATCTGGGAGAAGAGTGGCGGACAGGGCGAGGCGCCGATGCCGGAACTGCTGCAGGAGGCGTTTACGCCCGAGGCGGTTGCGGACCGGCTTGCGCCCCTGCTCTCCGATGCGAATGCCCGTGCCGCCGCGAAACGCCGTCTCGACGCGGCCATGTCGCTTCTGCATTCGGATGGCGACGCCCTCGGCCTCGCCGCCCGAGAGATTCTAAATGTGGTATAATCTCCTTGCATGAAACCGATTGTCGTCATACCCACCTACAACGAGAGGGAGAACGTCGCGGCGATGGCCGCGGCGGTGCTGGAGAATTTGCCTCCGGAGGGGATGATCCTTTTCTTGGACGACAATTCGCCGGATGGCACGGGAGAGGTCATCGACGGCCTCTGCGCGGAGAATCCCCGCATCGCCGTGATGCATCGTCTGAAGAAGGAGGGTCTGGGACGGGCCTACGTGGCGGGGTTCGCGAAGGCGCTGTCCATGGGGGCGACGCACGTCATCGAGATGGACTGCGACTTTTCGCACGATCCGAGGGATGTCCGCCGGATGCTCGAAACCATCGGCGCTCTCCCATTGGAAACCAGGAACGGTGAACGAGGTTCCGGTTTTCCCGACGTCGTCGTCGGCTCGCGCTACGTGAAGGGGGGCAGATGCGTGGGCTGGCCGTTCAGAAGATGGTTCATCTCCTACTTCGGAGGCCGCTTCATCCGCTTCATGCTTGGCGTGCCGGTTCAGGATCCCACGGGTGGCTTCAAATGCTTTACGCGTGACGCCCTCGAGCGGCTCGGCGACTTCTCCGTCATTCGCTCCTTCGGCTATTCGTTCCAAATGGAGATGAACTATCGAATGGCGCAGATGGGCCTGAAGCTGAAGGAGATTCCGATCGTCTTCTCCGAGCGGCGGGCGGGTACGTCCAAGATCTCGGGCTCCATCGCCACGGAGACCCTCAAGATGGTCTTTAGGCTGCGATTTGGCAAATGAAGATCTGGCTTCAAGCGCTACGGGTCAACCAGTGGACGAAGAACGCCGTCGTGTTCGCGGCGTGGTTCTTTGCCGTGGCGGACGCGTCTCAGGCGGAGATGGCCCGAGGCGTTCGTCCGTTCCTCCTCGTGTGCGCGATGGCGCTCTCGTTCTCGCTGGTCGCCAGCGCGTTCTACCTGCTCAACGACGTGGCGGACTACGAGACGGACCGTCTCCATCCAGTGAAGCGCCTGCGTCCAATCGCGGCCGATCTCGTCTCGAAGATCGCCGCGGTGCGGATGGCGCTTGCGCTGTTTTCGTTCGGGCTCGCGTTTCCCTGTTATCTCGTGTTGCGGCATCCTGATCGAACCTGGGGGTTTGCGGTGTTGCTGCTCTACACGGTGATGCAATGTGCCTATTCGGGCTTCCTCAAGCGTGTCCCCTATGTGGACGTCGCCGTGATCGCGGCGGGTTTTGTGCTGCGTGCCGTCGCGGGCGCGGCGGCGATAGCCGCGCGCATCTCGCCCTGGTTGCTGGGTTGTACCTTTCTGCTTTCTCTGTTCCTCGCGCTCTGCAAGCGGCGGCACGAGAGGATTATTTCGTCCGAGAGCCGCGTGGCCTTGAGGGGGTATCATCCCGTGGTGCTGGACGCCCTCATCGTTCTCTCCGCGCTTGCGACGTTGGGGGTCTACACCTGCTATACGCTGGCGGGTGACACGGTGGCGCGTTTCCACACGCGCGGACTCGTGTTTACGGTTTTATTTGTGGCGCTAGGCGTCATGCGTTATTTGTTTTTGGTTTATAGAAAGGGCGACGTGGGGCGCCCAGAGAAGATTCTCCTCTCGGATCGGTGGCTGTGGCTGATTCTGGTGGGGTATGGTTTGACGGCGTTCAGTGCCGTACTGGTGGTGAGGATATGGGCATAGAGAACAATTCGCGGTTGAAGAGCATCATGGAACGCCGCAGATTCGGGATGCGCCCCGGGCTGGACGTGATGTACGCCGTGTTGGCGGAACTTGGCGATCCGCAGAAGACGCTACGGTACATTCACGTGGCGGGAACGAACGGAAAGGGCGCCGTGTGCGCCATGCTCGATTCGATTCTTCGCGCGGCAGGATATCGCGTCGCCCGTTACACGTCACCCCATCTCGTGACGCTCAACGAGCGGTTCTTCATCGATGGACGGCCCGTTTCGGATGATGCGTTGACGGCGGCGGCCGATCGGGTGCTCGACGTGATTGAGCGTCTCGAGCGGAAAAGTGGTGTCGAGGTGACGTTCTTCGAGGCGCTTACGGCCATGGCGTTCGAGCTCTTCGCCGTGGCGCGGCCCGATGTCGTGGTGCTTGAGACGGGGCTGGGCGGTCGCCTCGACGCGACCAACGTCATTCCCGACGTTCTCGTTTCGATCATCACGCGCATCGGCCTTGACCACTGCGATTGGCTTGGCGCCACACATGCCGCGATTGCCGAGGAGAAGGCGGGCATTATCAAACAGGGGCGTCCTGTCGTCTGCGGCGTAATGCCCGAGACGGCCAAGGAGACCATCGAGCGTTTTGCCTCGTTGAACGGTTGTCGCTTCGTCTCCTCGGACGAACATGTGACGGTGGATTGCCTCGCGCCGATGACGCTCACCACCGCCGCGCGGAACCTTCCTCCCGTTCAGTTCGCCCTCTATGGCGCCTTCCAGGTTGAGAACGCGATGACGGTGCTCACCGCGGTCGACGTGCTCACGAGAGACTGCGGATTCCAGATCCCCGACCATGCGGTCGTCAGAGGAATGGAGCATGTGGTTTGGCCGGGTCGCTGTCAGCGGATCGTTCACGAGGGCGTGGAGATCTACGTGGATGGCGCCCACAACCCCGATGGGGCCCGGGCGCTCCGCGATTCGCTGCGCCTGGCGGGAATCAAAGGTCCCGTGGGGCTTATTGCCGGCTATTGCGGCGACAAGGACGTATTGGCCCATCTGCGCATCATGAGCGCGCTCGCAACCTATGGATGGGCCTCGCCCATCCGCAATGCGCGCTCATTGGATCCCGCCGAGACGGCCGAGCGGATGCTCATGGCGGGCTTCACAGCGGCTGAGGCGTGCAATGACCTCGCGGACGCCTTCGTCCGCGCTTTGGCGTGGGCGCGGGCAAGTGGCGGTTCGATTGTCGTCTGCGGGTCGCTGTTTCTCTCTGGCGAAGCCCTGGTCGAACTCGGTGCGTTCCCCTGGCCCGTTCGGTCGCCAGATGCGAACGAGTTGACGCTCCGCTGATTTTCCACTTGCGGCTTCCGACAAAAAAACCTATAATTCCCCACAACAGAAACACCCGAAAAGGATTTAGGAATGAAAAAAGCTCTGATGGCTCTCTGTGTCGCGCTGACTTGCTCGGTCGCCCTTGCCCAGGAATCGGCTCCTGCGCCTGTGACCGCCCCGGTTTCCGCCAAGGCTTCCACGAAGGCGGCCTGGCCCGTGTGGCTTGCGTTCAACTCCGCGAAGGACATCGATGTCATCGGTCTCCGCCTCACGCTTCCCTATGGCAAGTGCGAGAGCGTTACGGGCTTTGACCTCGGCATCTACGGCAGCTGCCGTTACTTCGAGGGTCTTCAGGTGAATATCCTTCGCAATGAGGCCGAGGATGTGATGGCCGGTATCCAGGTGGGCGTCTACAACTCCGCCGGCCGCGCCGATCTCACGGGTGTTCAGGTTGGTCTCTTCAATGAGGCGCGTTCGCTCCGCGGTGTCCAGCTCGGCATCATCAACATCGCCGAGCAGGTGCAGGGCTTCCAGGTCGGTCTCATCAACCGTGCCGAGACCGCCTATGGCTTCCAGGTTGGTGGCGTCAACGTGATCCGCGACAGCGAACTTGCGTTCTGCCCCATCGTCAACATCGGCTTCGACATCTTCCCCAACTACTGATCCGGCAATGAACATTCGTCCGTTTTCAGCCGTGCGGCCGACTCCTGAAAAGGCGTCGGCCGTTGCCGCAGTCCCCTATGACGTCGTCGACACCTCCGAGGCCCGTGCGCTGGCGGCGGGTAATCCGGTGAGCTTCCTCCATGTGTCGCGTCCCGAAATCGACATGCCGGAGGGGACGGACTGCGCTTCCCCCGAAGCCTACGCTCAGGCGAAGAAGGCCCTTGACGGTCTTCGTGCTTCCGGGGCTCTGGTGCAGGATCCCGACCCGAAGTTCTATGCCTACCGTCAGGTCATGGGGAACCACGCCCAGACTGGCATTGTGGCGACCTTTGACGCGAAGGACTATCTGGCCGGCGTACTGAAGCAGCATGAAAAGACGCGCAAGGACAAGGAAGACGACCGCACGCGTCATATCGAAATTCTCAAGGCTCATACGGGCCCCGCGTTCCTGACCTACAAGGACGATCCCTCCATTGACGCGATTGTTTCCGAGGCCTGTGCCGGTGCGCCGCTCTATGATTTCGTCGCTCCCGATGGCATCCGCCACACGGTGTGGGAGATCGCGTATGGTCACGAGTGTCGCGCCGACGAGCTTGTTGAGCTCTTCGCGCGGATTCCCGCCGCATATATCGCGGATGGGCATCACCGCAGCGCTGCCGCGAGCCGCTATGCGAAGGAGAACGACTTCGCAGGCGAGAGCCGCTGGTACCTCGCCGTGGCCTTCCCCGCGTCGCAGCTTAAGATTCTTCCGTACAATCGCCTCGTCGCGGATCTGAATGGACTCACGGCCGAGCAGTTGTTGGCCAAGGCCGAAGAAATCTTCACGGTGACGGAAGTCGCCGATGGAATGCCTGCGGCGGGCCGCCATGCGCGGATGTTCCTCGCTGGCAAGTGGTATGATCTCGCTTGGGAGGTCCCCGCGGGAACCGACGTCGTCTCGTCACTCGATGTTTCCGTGTTGCAGGACCGCTTCCTCGCGCCGGTGTTGGGCATTGACGACCCAAGAACCTCTCCCCGGATTTCGTTTATGGGCGGCGTGCGTCCCCTCGACGAGCTCAAGGGACGTGTCGAGAGCGGTCGCGATGCGGTCGCGTTCTCGATGTTCCCGGTTACCGTGGGCGAGATGATGGATATCGCCGATGCCGGTGCGGTCATGCCGCCGAAGTCGACCTGGTTTGAACCGAAGCTCAGGTCGGGTCTGTTCGTCCATGTCGTGGATTAAGGACAAGTGGCGCTACCTTCTCGCGCAGATGCTGCGCGAGAAGGCCCCCGTTGAGTTCATCGCCCGCGGTTGGGCGATCGGGATGTTCTACGGGTGCACGATTCCGTTCGGGTTTCAGTTGCTGCTTTCGGTTCCGACTGCCGTGCTTCTGAAGGGGAGCAAGGTCGGGGCGACGCTGGGTACGTTCATCACGAACCACTTCACGATTTTCCTGATCTACCCCATGCAGTTCTGGCTGGGGAACAGGATGCTTGAACTGTTTGGGGCTCATGTGACTCCCGTCTCGACAATGATGGAGGAGCTCAAGCATGTCGGGTCCTTCATGATCTGGACGTCGGACTTCTGGCAGGCCCTTGGACAGATGGTGGAGAAGGACGGTGGTGCGACTCTGGCCTCGTTCTTCCTGGGAGGCTTTCTGCTTGCTGCGGTTACGGTGCCGTTGACATACATCGGCGTATTCCGTTATGTGAGGGCCCACCGTGCCCGCAAGGAAGGCAAGCGAAGGGCCAGGGCAACGACCGGGAGCATGCGGGAGGCGCAGGAGGCGTGATGGAGGGTGGCGAAGGTTTGAATCCCCGGGCGGAGCGTCTTGCGACTTTTGCGAAGGTCCTTCGGAGACGCCGACTTGATGTTGCGCTCGTCTTTGGCGAGGCGAACATTCGATCCCTGTGCGATGTCGTCTGCGACAACGGTTGTCTGGTGGTTCTGCCTTTGTCTTCCCGCGCTGCAGAGACCTCCTGCTTCTTCGTCACCGACTTCCGTTATGTGCCGATGGTGCATCGTGTTGCCCCCTGGCTGAAGACGATTGAACTGCGTCGAGGAGAGACGTTCGCCGAGGTAGTCAAGGGTATTCTGGCTCGGCGGAGGATCAAGGTTGCACGGGTGGGCTATGAGGGGGCGATCAGCGCAACGCGGTATCTTCAGCTGAAGAAGGCGTTCCCCCAAGTCAGAATGGCCGATGTAGGGGACGACATTCTCTCGCTTCGAGCGGTGAAGAGCGTGGACGAGATCACGCGCATCGCGGCAGCCGAGGCTCTGAACGACGAGATTTGGATACGTTCGCGGAAGGACTTCAAAGTCGGCATGACCGAGAAGGACCTTCAGCGCGTCATCCGGGCCTGGATGAACGCGCTTGGCGATGGAGAGGCCTTCGAGACGATTGTCTGCGCGGGCGCGAACGCGGCCGAATGTCATCATGTTCCCGATGATACCGTGTGGCGGAAGGGAGAACCGCTCCTGGTCGATATGGGCGTGAAGCTTGATGGTGTGTGCAGCGACATGACGCGCTGTCTGATGCCTCGGAATGCGGACGTCGAATACATGAAGGTGTATGACGTCGTACTTTCGGCGAATCGGGCGGCGATTGCCGCGGCGAAGCCGGGGATGACCGCGGGCGCGCTCGACAAGGTGGCGCGCGACATCATCACAAAGGCGGGGTACGGAAAGGCGTTTGGCCACTCGCTCGGTCATGGCGTGGGATATGAAATCCACGAATTGCCCACGGCGCGTCCGAAGGACGACACGGTGCTGGAGCCCGGCATGCTCGTGACCATTGAGCCGGGAATCTATCTTGAAGGCAGGCTTGGGGTCCGGATTGAGGATCTCGTGCTGATCACCACGACGGGATGCGAGGTGCTCTCGCAGAGTCGGAAGTAAGGAGAACGAAGATGAAGAAAGCTACGATTGAGACCTCGATGGGGTCTATTACCCTGGAGCTGGATGAAGTGAAGGCCCCGGTTACGGTGAAGAACTTCCTCGGTTACGTGAAGGCTGGTCATTACGATGGTACGATCTTCCACCGCGTGATCGACGGATTCATGATTCAGGGTGGCGGCTTCACGAAGGCCATGGACCAGAAGCCGACGAAGGCTCCGATCAAGAACGAGGCGGCGAATGGCCTCAAGAACGCCCGCGGCACGATCGCGATGGCGCGCACGATGGTTGTGGACTCCGCCACGAGCCAGTTCTTCATCAATCTCGTGGACAACAGCTTCCTCGACTACCGTGGACCCGACCCGCGCATGTTCGGCTACGCCGTGTTCGGCAAGGTCACGGACGGAATGGACGTGGTGGACAAGATCGCGAAGGTGAAGACCGGTTTCGCGGGTCCTCACCAGAACGTCCCCGAAGAGCCCATCGTCATCAAGAAGGTCCACGTCGCCGAAGAGGCGAAGTAGCCTGCCGATGGCGGAAGGCGTGGAGATCGAGACGGTCGACGGTACCGTCAAGTCCGTCGTGTTCCGCAACGACGAGACGGGCTTCACCATTCTTCACGTCACCCCTGTCGACGACGGGGGATTCCGCCTGGCCGAGCGTGAGATCACCGTGCTCGGCACCTGCGCCGCCGCGTGGGAGGGTGAAGACCTCCACGCGACGGGCGAATGGGTGAACGACCCCGTGCGTGGCCGTCAGTTCAAGGCGAAGACGGTCGAGTGCATCCCGCCGAAGTCAGCCGAGGGCATCCGCCGCTATCTCGCGAGCGGACTCATCCACGGCATCGGACCCGTTCTCGCGAACCGCATCGTCGACAGGTTCGGCGCGGACACGATCGACGTTCTCGATCACCACTCCGGACGCCTCCGCGAAATCCCCAAGGTCGGTCCCAAGAAGATCGAGTCCATCATCAAGGGCTGGCGCGAGGGGAAGGGCACGCGCGAGGTGATGATCTTCACGCAGACCTACGGCATCTCCGCCAGCAAGGCTTCGAAGATCTACCGGAAGTACGGCCCCGACTCCGTCGCCATCATCAAGCGCGATCCCTATCGCCTCTGTCGCGACATCTGGGGAATCGGCTTTCTTACGGCGGATCGCATTGCGCTCGCCGTCGGCCTCCCGAAGGATTCGCCGTTGCGCGCCCGCGCCGCGATTGTCCACACGCTTCGCACGGAGGCTGATGAGTCTGGGCACTGCTGGACCTCTGAGCCCGATCTTCTGCTGCACGCCCAGGAACTCGTCGGCATCTCCGTGGAGGTCCTCGCCGAGGCGCTGAAGGGCGAAGTCGACGACGGCCGCGTCGTCCGGGAGGAGGACCGCCTCTACCTTCGGGATCTCTGGATCGCCGAACGCCGCGTGTCCGTGAAGTTGAAGGACATGTTGAACACGTCGCCTTCTTTCGCGCCCATTGACCCCGAAAAGGCCGTCGCCTGGTGGGAGAAGAAGGCTGGGTTCACGCTCGCTCCCGCCCAGCTGCGCGCGGTCCGGAAGTCCATTTCCTCGAAGGTCTCCATCGTGACGGGTGGTCCGGGCGTCGGCAAGACGACCATCATCCGCGCGCTTGTCGAGATCTTCGCCGCCCGTACGGGCGCCCACAAGATCAACGTGCAGCTCGGCGCGCCGACCGGTCGTGCCGCGAAGCGCATGACCGAGTCGACCGGTGCGCCCGCCCAGACGCTCCACCGCCTGCTGAAGTACAATCCGCAGACGAACGAATTCACCTACAACGAGGAGAAGCCGCTGCCGGGCGATGTCTTCATCTTCGACGAGACGTCGATGGTCGACATCCGCCTCATGGCGGATCTCGTCGCGGCGTTGCCGCGTCAGGCGACGCTGATCCTCGTGGGCGACACGGACCAGCTGCCGTCCGTCGGACCCGGCAACGTACTGCACGATCTCATCCGTTCCGGCGCCATTCCCACGTCCCAGTTGACGGAGATCTTCCGTCAGGACAACTCGGGTCTCATTGTCCGCAATGCCCACCACGTCAATGCCGGCGAGCCCTTCGAGACGCGCTCCGGAACAAGCGACTTCTATTTCATCTCGCAGGACGACCCCGCCAAGGCGCTGGACTACGCGCTTGATTTCATGGTCACGCGGATTCCCCGCCATTTCCACATGGAACCGCTGCAGGACGTCCAGGTGCTCACGCCGATGCGACGGAACCTGCTGGGGTCCGAGAACCTCAACGCCGCGATCCAGCAGCGCCTCAACGGCACGGGGCCGTCCATCCAGCGCGGCGGCATGTGCTTCCGCGTCGGCGACCGTGTGATGCAGCTGCGGAACAACTACGACAAGGACGTGTTCAACGGCGACGTGGGTTTTGTCCAGGAGGTCCAGACCTCCGACCGTTCGTTGATTGTACTCTTCGATGGCAAGCCCGTCGAATATCGTGCGGGTGACCTCGACGAGCTCACGCTCGCCTACGCGACGACGATCCACAAGTCCCAGGGCAGCGAGTATCCTGCGGTGATCGTGCTGCTTCACAGGCAGCACTTCATGATGCTCCAGCGCAATCTCCTCTACACGGCAATCACCCGTGGACGCAAGCTCGTGCTCGTGATTGGTGCGCCTTGGGCCGTCAAACAGGCCATTGAGACGAACACCGTGCGGGAACGCCGTACCACTTTGGCGGAGCGCGTGAAATGAAAGACGAACTCTGGCTGGCACCTTTGCGCGGCGTGACGATCCGCGCATTCCGCGAGGCCTTCGCCGATCCGATCCGCGAAGCGGGATTCGTCGGTGCCTTCGCACCCTTCATTCCCGCGAATCCGGGCATCCGCGTGAACGACCGCATGCTCGCCGATCTCGCTCCGTTTCCCTCCTCTCCCCACTCTTCATTCTCCATTCCCCATTCTTCGTTCTCCCTTGTCCCCCAGGTCATCTCCAAGGATCCCTCTGCGATGCGCGAACTTCTGAAGGGGTTCAAGGCTCGTGGTTTCGATCGTGCCGATCTGAATGCGGGATGTCCGTTCCCGATGATCCGTCGCCGCGGGCGAGGTTCGGGATTGATGCGTACGCCCGAAGTCCTGGAACGCCTTCTCGAGGCCGGATGCGAGGAGATGGGGCCGGGAAAGTTTTCGCTGAAGATTCGGCTGGGACTTGAGCGTCCAGATGAACTCCTTGCGCTCCTGCCGATGATCAACCGCTATCCGCTGGCAGTCCTCACTGTCCATGCCCGCACGGCAAAGCAGATGTACGAGGGAACCTGCGATTCGGCGCGACTCGACGAGATCGAGCGAATCTCCGTCAATCCTGTGATGCGCAACGGCGACATTTCAGTCCTCAATCTTCAATCTTCGGTCTTCAATCCTCAGAACTCTTCGGTTCACCGCCTCATGATCGGACGCTCTTTCATCCGTTCGCTTGGCGCGCGCGAGGATGCGTCCGAGCTGGCGATGCGTTATGCCGAGATCTCGCGTGCGGAACTGAGCGGTGACAACCCGGTGCTGGGACGGATGAAGGAGTTGTTCTCCTATTGGAACGAGGTTCCCCGTTGGCGACGCCTCTGGCCGGTGATCAAGATCTGCCGCACGGTCGACGAACTTCTCCTTGTCATCCGTTGAGCATTCCAATTTCACGGTGGCAATCTGAAACCTTGAACCCGAAACCTTGAACCTGGAACTTTGAACCTTGAACCAGAAACCTTCAACCCTGCCCCCTCGTCCCGTCCCGCTGGCGATCATCGGCGGCGGTGCGGCCGGAATGTTCGCGGCGGTGGCCGCGGCAGAACGTGGGCTGGACTGTCTGCTCTTCGAGCGCAAGGCGCGCCTGGGCGCGAAGATGTTGATGACGGCGAATGGACGCTGCAACTTCACAAAGGACATTTCCCCCGAACGGATGCTGGAGGATGTCGGCGAACCGGTGGCGTCCTTTGCGCGGAAGGCGTTGATGGAGTGTCCCCCGGCGAAGATCGCCGCGGGATTCAAGTCTCTGGGCGTACGCATCAAGCGGATGACGGATGGGCGTCTCTTCCCTGCAAGCGAGAAGGCGGCGGACATTGTCCATGCGTTCGGCGATCTGCTGCGTGACCGCGAGGTCCCATTGCTGACGAATTGTCCTGTGACGGGGATTCGGCCGACGAAGGAGGGGTTTCTCGTCGCCACACGTGGCTTCACCGTCTCGGCCGAGAGCGTGCTGATCGCGACGGGGGGCGTCTCGTTTCCGAAGACGGGCAGTGTGGGGGATGGACAGAACTTCGCGCGGGAGCTGGGACTCCGCGTGGAACCGCTTCGGGCGGGGTTGACCGGCTATGAGATGCGTCCGCCGCGCGTGGCGCGTTACGAGAACGCCCTTGTCCGTGTGCGCATGGATGGAGTCGTCGCCTGCGAATACCGCGGCGAGGTCGAGTTCGAGCGCTGGGGGGTGACCGGTGCCGCCGTCTACAATTGCCAGCGCTGGGTGACGCGCCATGGGAAGGGTTCATATGAGCTTGAGCTTGAATTCGGCGGAGAGCGTCTCATCCTGCGCAATCCGGTGGCGCGTCCCGTGAAGGAGGCGATCGTCACAATCGGCGGTGTCTCGTTGGCGGAGATTGATCCGCGGACAATGGAGTCGCGGAAGGTTCCGGGCCTCTTCTTCGCCGGAGAGGTGATGGACATCGATGGCCCCACAGGCGGCTACAATCTTTCTCTGGCCTTCTCGACCGCCCGTCTTGCGGTGACCACTCTCTGCTCTCGACGGCGTCGATGAATTTGCTGGATTTTGCGGTTGCATGGGGCCAGCTGTTTTGATACACTACCAACTCGTTCGGCGAGATAGCTCAACGGTAGAGCATCAGAATCATAATCTGCTGGTTGAGGGTTCGAATCCCCCTCTCGCCACCATTCAAGGCCACCGCGCGAGCGGTGGTTTTTGTTTTTCAGGTGAAACGCATGACCTTCGAACCCATCGGCAATTTCCACGGAGGAGCCGCGCGCAAGTATGAGGCGCCGCGGCAGGGGGTGTTTGCCGGTGGAGAGGGGTACGTCGAGCTGGCGCGGGGGCGGAACTTCGAAATGGCGTTGCGCGACCTGGATGGCTTTGAGCGCATCTGGCTGATCTTCGCCTTCGACCGGAATGGCGGCGGCTGGCGTCCAACGGCACATCCGCCGGTCACGGCGCCGGGAATCGCCCGGGTCGGCGTCTTCGCGTCACGGGCGCCGTATCGGCCCAATCCAATCGGGCTTTCCTGCGTTCGACTTCTGGGTGTGCATGATCGTGTCGTCGACGTCGCAGAGGCGGATCTCCTGGATGGCACGCCCATTCTGGACATCAAGCCGTACATCCCCGCGGCTGATGCCTTTCCAGAGGCCAGGGCGGGCTGGGTCGAGGCGCAGGAACATTGGCATGTGACGGCGACGCCTGAATTCGAGGCGGCTGCGGCGTTTATCCACGATGCCGGTGGACAGGATCTGCTCGCGACGGCGATGCTGCAGCTGGCGGGTGAGCCATTCGACTCCTCGCGGAAACGCGTAATGCGCACGGGAGAGAAGACGGGGACGTTCTCGGTGCGGATGTTCCGCCTGGATTTCACCGCGGACGAGACGACTCGTGAAGTGAAGTTGCTGCGAATTCGCAGTGGCTACACAGCCGAGGAACTTGCTGCGACCGACGATCCCTACGAGGACAAGGTGATTCACCGCGCATTTCGTGAACGGGCATTCCTGCCCGTTTAGATGAACTTCATGATTGTAGGCGTGACGTCGACGAGGGATTTCACCTCGGCGCGAATCTCCGCCTCATGCGGGCCGAAGGCGATGAAGGGGACGGGATTGCGTGTGTGTCCGCGTTCATTCATCGCCTCGATGTTGCCGTGGTCGGCGGTCATGAGCAGCGTGATGCCGGCGGCCTCCGTGAAACGGACGAGCGAAGAGAGGAACCGGTCATAGGTGCGCAGTACGGAACAGGCACGGTCATAGTCCATCGAATGGCCGGAGACGTCCGTCTGGAAGAACTCGTAGAGTGTGAAGTCGTGTGCGCGCGACAAGTCGAATAGATGTTCGGCGGCATCTTCGGGCGTGACAATGGGCACGTCGGGATAGCGGTCCTGAATGGTCTCTCGCGTGAGGTCCTGCATGAGCGCCTGTTCGTCGAGGAGGTCATCCAGCGTTGAGACGACCTCGGGCGTGGTGAGGGCCATGACCGTGGTGACGCTCTTGAAACGGCGCGGAACGAGTTCGTCGGCTGATTCGACCAGATAGGCGTCGGCGAACTTGACGCGTTTCCCGCGGGCCCTGAGCTGAAGAAAGAGGTTGTTCTCCTCGATTTTCTTGCGAAGGCTGGGACCGGGGAAGCCCTCGCAGTGGCGCCCCATGAAAAGGGGGGCGTTCACGCCGGTGAACATGGTGGCCTGACCGGTGGCCGACTGAGGCAGCCCTTCGACGGAGAGGCAGGCGTCAATGGGGACGGAGTGGCGTTCGATTAGACGGCAAAGGGCAGGACAGACCTCGGGATTGACGGGATTGTCCGCCGCAGGTTCCCGAAGTCCGACACCGTCGATGAACAGGAAGAGGATCTTCACGGAGTCGCCGACTTCTCCTGTGCCTTGGGATCGGTGGGCAGATTGGGAAGGGCGAAACCGTCCTCCTTCATTTCCGCGCGAAGCGAGTCGAGCGACTTCTTGTCGTCCTTGGCCTTCTCATGCGCCGTGGCGAAGAACTTCTTCGCCTCGAAGAGGTATTTGTCGGCGCTTGCCGTGTCTCCGACCTCGCGGCTCATCTTCGAGCAGCGCATGTAGTTGCGGGCGACGACCCAGTCGCGGGAGTAGACGATGCCCGTCGTGGGATCGCAGTCCTCGAAGTCCTTCTGTTCATCGGAAAGCATGAACTCGCCGAAGACGAGAAGCTGCTTAACCGCTTCCTTCTTGTCGCCGGCCTCCATTGCCTTGTGGGCGCGGAGCTTCGCCGCCGTGCCCTTGCACCAGGCGGGGGAGCGGCTCGGCACGCCCTCGCCTTCAAGGTAGGTGATCGCGCCGTCGAAGTCGCCGGAGAGGAAGAATCCATCCAGACGACGTTCTTTGAGGGCATTGGCTGCCGGAGTTGTCAGGACGTTCATCTTGAGGAGCTTGTCGGAGAAGGCGAGGAGTTCCTTCAGGCGCGTGACGTCCGCGGGCTTGGCGCCACCGTCGCCGGCGAAGCGGATGAACTGGTCTTCGGTGAGCTGGCCGATGTAGTCGTAGGGCACGGCGGTGAGGGATCCACAGCGGAGGGTCCAGAAGCACCAGGGGCTCGACTCGCCTTTTTCGCAGGTGGTGAACCACGTGTGGAAGGACTTCTCGGTGACGAGTTTCTCGAGGAAGGGAAGCACCTGCTCCGGTTGGCAGGCACGCAGGGCCTTGCTCGTCTCCTTCCGCGCGGCGCGGCGGGATTCGGGCGTGTCACGGCAATTCCAGGCGCAGGCGACGACGATGGCCAGGGTGGCGAGGACGGCGACTAGCGCAGCGCCGGCACTAATGGACAAGACTGCTTTCTTCTGCATAACAAGACAACTCCTTTATTCTCGGCTGAGTATTATAGGATGAATTGGGATTTGACGCAAGAGGGTTCGTGCGGTATCATATAAGACCAATTCCGCGGCGGAGGGTTTTCCGCAGGCGGATTGATAAGAAAAGAGGAGCAAGATGAAAGAAGTCGGAGTTGGCATCCTGGGTTTTGGCACGGTTGGTGCGGGCGTGGCAGAGGGTCTTCTGCGCAACCGCAAGGTCATGGCCGAACGTCTCGGCGTGGACATCGTGCTGCGGAAGATCGCGGATCTGGACATCACGACGGATCGTGGCGTGGCGGTGGACTCCGATGTGCTGACGACGGATGCGCAGGGTGTGATCGCCGATCCGTCCGTGCAGATCGTCGTCGAGACGATCGGCGGCACCGGCATCGCGAAGACGTTCGTGCTCGCGGCCCTCAACGCCGGCAAGGCCGTGGTGACGGCCAACAAGAAGCTGCTCGCCGAATACGGCAAGGAGATCTTCGACACGGCCGCGAAGAACAAGGTCGACATCTACTTCGGCGCCTCCGTCGGTGGTGGCATCCCGATCATCCGCGCCGTGCGCGAAGGCCTCGCCGGCAACGAGATCCAGCAGATCCACGGCATCCTCAACGGTACCTGCAACTACATTCTCACGCGCATGGAGAACGAGGGCAAGCCCTTCGACGAGATCCTCGCGGACGCCCAGAAGCTGGGCTATGCCGAGGCGAATCCCTCGCTCGACATCGACGGCTTCGACACGGCGCACAAGGCCTGCATCCTCAGCGCGCTCGCGTATGGTTTCCAGCCGTCGCTCGACCAGGTCCAGGTCGAGGGCATCCGCAACCTGAACGGCCTCGATGTCAAGTACGCGGCCGAGTTCGGCTACCGCATCAAGCTGCTCGCGGTCGTTGCGAAGCACGATGCCGACATCGAGGTCGGCGTGCATCCGACGCTCGTTCCCATGGACCACATGCTCGCCTCCGTGAACGGCGTCTTCAACGCCGCGATGGTGCGGGGTGACATGGTGGGCGACACGATGTTCTACGGTCGCGGCGCCGGACGTCTCCCCACCGCCTCGACGGTGGTCGGCGACATCGGCGACATCGCGCGCAACATGGCCCATGGCGAGGTGCGCTACGCGCGCGCGGTTCCGACCTACGGCGAAGGCGTCACGAAGCTGCGCGCGCCGGGCGACATCGTGAGCCGCTACTATCTGCGGTGCAACGTGGCGGACAAGGCGGGCGCCTTCGGCACGCTCGCGACGATTCTCGGGAAGAACGGCGTTTCCATTTCCGCCGCGGCGCAGAAGAAATCCACGAACGTGGACGAGCAGGGCTTCGTGCCCGTCGTCGTGCTCACGCACCCCGCGGCGGCGAAGGCCGTGGACGCCGCCATCGCCGAGATCCGCGAGAGCGGCGTGCTCAGCGAGGACCCCGTCAAGCTGCGCATGTTGTAGAGCATTGAACCTGAGGGATTGTCAAGTCGTCACGATAAGTGTATAATAAGCGCTCAATTTTTTCCAAGAAAGGGAGAATCATGAAGAAGGTCAGTTACAAGGAAATCGGTCTCGTCAACACGAAGAAGATGTTCGCGAAGGCCGTCAAGGGCGGTTACGCCATCCCGGCGTTCAACTTCAACACGATGGAGCAGATGCAGGCGATCGTGCAGGCCGCCGTCGAGACGAAGTCCCCGGTGATCATGCAGGTCTCCAAGGGCGCCCGCAAGTACGCGAACCCCACGATCCTCCGCTACATGGCGCAGGGCGCGGTCGAATACGCCAAGGAACTCGGCTGCAAGAAGCCGCAGATCGTTCTCCACCTCGACCACGGCGACAGCTTCGAGACGTGCAAGAGCTGCATCGACATGGGCTTCTCGAGCGTCATGATCGACGGTTCCTCCCTCTCCTTCAAGGACAACATCAAGCTCACGAAGAAGGTCGTCGCGTACGCCCACAAGTTCGACGTCACGGTCGAGGCCGAGCTCGGCGTGCTCGCCGGCGTCGAGGACGAGGTCCAGGCCGAGGAGAGCCACTACACGAAGCCCGAGGAAGTCGTCGAGTTCGCGACGAAGACGGGCTGCGACTCCCTCGCGATCTCCATCGGCACCTCCCATGGCGCCTACAAGTTCAAGCCCGAGCAGTGCACGCGCGATCCCAAGACGGGCAAGCTCGTTCCGCCGCCGCTCGCGTTCGACGTGCTCAAGGCCATCGAGAAGGAGCTCCCGGGCTTCCCGATCGTCCTCCACGGTTCGTCCTCCGTCCCGCAGGACGAGGTCGACACGATCAACAAGTTCGGCGGCAAGC
>JAUNMP010000256.1 GCA_030537465.1 bacterium | reverse complement strand
GCGGGGTCGTGTGCGCAAGAGCGTGCATAACCCCACTCAATTGGGAAAGTTGTATGTAATTGTCGTTGGAATCCGTATGCCAGCCCCAGAAGAGCGTGCCCGTCCCCCGTTTGACAAGCCCTTTTGTACCGAGCAGGTCGACACGACGACTGGCCCACCCGCGCACCAGGTAGGCATCGCGGTTGATCTCGATGTCGATCGGACTCTCGACACCATTCAATCGGATGCCGGCATTGGGCCACCCCCCAGCAAAGGTGTGTCCCTGGACCAGAATCACGCGCGACGACGTGCCGGAAGCCGTGCCCGTGAGGACGATCCGCCCACCCCGGAAGTCGATACGCGCATAGGGAGTCGCGTAGTGTTGGAGGTACGAGCAGGACAGAAGGCTTTCCGGCCCCAGATCCACCGTCGCGCGCTCAGAGCCATAGCCTGAGCTACCATCTCCGTCATAGCCTGTATAGAAAACCCCACAGGACAATGCCGAATTCGTCAGGGAGAGATGCGAAGTCAGAGTCGTAAAGGAACTCGCGATACGCCCGAGGAAAAAGTTCCCCGTCAAGGCAATCGTCGAATCCCGGGCCAACAATTCCGCGCTACCGAGCTCGGTACCGAGCCGAAGGTGCGCGGCATTCAATGTCTCGCCGTCGAGGACCTTCGTGTAGACGGTTCCCGCCTCCTTGTCACCGTAGAGGTACAGATCGGAGCCCTTCCACTCCTCGTCGGCGCGCGCCGACAGCCCCAGTACCAGCACGGCGATCCATGTGCCAAGGAGCAGCCGCCTGCACCTTGAACGTCCCGTCTGCCACGTCCCACCAAATTTCAAGTTCATCATCGCCTGCCTCCCCGTCTCTGCCTATTCGATCAAAAGTTCAACAACACCGCAAATTCACAAAAAACTCTATAATCTACCCGATTTCCCATCAAGCGCAACCGCAGCGGCGTCGACGAGCTGACGGGTCTTCGCGTCGAAGGAGAGGCCGACTGCGCAGATTGGCACCCCCTTCGCGCGATAAGGTACATCGTACCCTTTCGCCTTCACTTGCTCAAGCGCGGCAGCGGCCGATTCATCGACCTTGAGCTCGAAGATGAAGACACCGCACGGATGCTCGGCGACGATGTCCGCGCGACCATCCGACTGCACGTCCTCCATCCTGAAACGAAACCCCTGCGACGCGAGGAGGAACGCGAGACACCGCGCGTAGGAACTCTCGTGTCCGCGCTTTTCCGTCGGGCCGTAGGCCATCGCCGCGTAGAGGGACTTCAATCCGTCGAAGAACGAATCCCACTCGCAAAGGCGCAACTGGACGCCTAGATTCGCCGCCCACTTCATGTCCTGGTTGGCAACGGCGCCCGTCATCAGCATCGCCAGGTCGCGGCGCACTTCCTCGTCCGGCACTCCCAGCATGTAGATGCCGTAGTCGTAGGATTTGATCGTCAGATAGCCGGTCTGGTACAACATCCCGATCGGATCGATCGACTTCAGGTCGGCGACGTCGAACGCGCGGTCGGAGGCGCCGTGGAGCTTGTCGTAGTCGAACGCCAGGAGTCCTTCGCGCTTGAGAAGGTTCATCAGGTGCGACGCTCGCCCCGTCGACGACCAGTAGGCGCCGAACATCGGCTCGCGCCGGACGAGCGTCTGACTGATCGACACGGGATTATAGACCGTCGTCTCGTCGTACTTCGCGAAGCGGTAGCCGTTGTACCAACGCTTCAGTTCCGCGCGGTAGTCGGCATAGGAAAGCTTCATCTTCTCAGCATGGGCGCGGAGGTGCTCGTCGAAGTTCGCGTCAAGCTCCTCCTCGGTAAACCCGAACATCGCAGCGTACTCGTCGTCGAAGGAGATGTCGTTCAAGCTCGAAAGCGTCGAGAAAATCGAGAGCTTCGTGAACTTCGAGACACCCGTGATGAAGAGGAAGCGGATCTTGTCCGTATTGTCCTTGAACTGCGCGTAGATCGACGCGAGCTGATCCCGGATGTATTCAGCAAGCGGAACATTGGCAAGCGATTTCGCGACGGGATCATCATACTCGTCGATCAGGATCACGCACCCCTTCCCATCGCGGTCCTTGAAGAACTTGAGGGCAAGGGCGAGATTGTCGGAAGGCTGCAGAGCTTCGTCATAGGCATATCCCGCCGCATCGAGAACAGACTTCACGGCAACAGGAAACGACACCACGAACTCTTCACGGCTTGTCGCCTTCACCCCACCCCAGTTGAAGTGCAAAACCGTATGCGGCGCGAAGTCGTAGTCGGTCTTTGCGATTGCGAGGTTGGAGAAGAATTCGCGGTGGCCGAGGAAAATCGACTTCAGCGTCGTCACGCCGAGCGACTTGCCGAAGCGGCGCGGACGCGCACAGAAGAAGTAACGGCGACTCGGATCGGTGATCATCCGATGGAAGTACGCGGTCTTGTCCACGTAGATCTGCCCGGTTTTCCGCAGCTCCTCAAAGTTCGCAATGTCTGTCGCTATCGGTCTCATGCGCGTATTGTAGCATAATTTTCAGCCGCCAAGAGTTCTCGCCCTATCTGACAATCAGCGCCGTCCCGTCGTTCCGTGACCAGATCCAGGTCAGGCGCACGGGCGTCGGCTGCGTGGCGACAGAATGGGCGTAATTCGTACCGGAGTATGCCGTCGGCACACCCCAGGCGCCATCGCCCCACGTTTCGAGCGTGTAACCCGTCGGCGTGAGAACGACTTCACGACCGTCGGCGCGCGTTGCCGTCACCGGCACGGCCGTGAACGTCCACTCGCCGTCGACCTCGTAGGCGCCGTTCGGCTCGACGCCCTGCGCGAGTTTCGCGCGGGAAGCAACGAGCACGTTCGTAGCCGCAATGCCCGCACCGCGGAAGCGGTTCTCGTCCACCGCGCGGTTACGGGCAAGCTCGGCGTCCGTGAGGATGCGGTCGTAGAGGCGCACCGCATGGATCGTGCCGACCAGGCAGCGATCCAACGAACCCGTATTCTGGACGCCATGCGCCGTGGAGCCCCACGACCACTGCTTCGCGCCGATTGCGGACGCTGGAGAAGGCGGATTGCCCACGACGTAGGCGGGGCGGACGGAAGTCTGGAACACGGCCGAGTTTCCATCGTCGAACATCGCGTTGACGTAGCGGCCCTGGAAACCGGCCAGCTGCGCACGCTTGTTGCCGGTGATGCCGTCGCATTTGAAGTTGAGGGCGTTGCCCTTCCCGTAGGTGTAGAGGTTGCCACAGTCCCCGACCTGACCGAAGAACGTCGGCCACGGCGCGCCGCTGGTGCCCGAGCGGTTGGCCGTCTGCTTCGAGAAGTCGACGTCGCAGACGAGCTGGACCGTGAAGCGGCGACCCAGATCCAGCGTGTTGCCGATCGCCCACCAGGAGACGCCCGTGAAATCGTAGCCATCGGCGACCCAGGCGCCGTGGTCCGCCAGATCGTAGGTGGACGAGATCGACGGATCCATCTTGAAGTAGGTTGCATCCCGTCCGAAACCGCTCAGGTCGACCCAGGTCGTAGAGGTCGCATCGTGCGGAACGGCCGGTCCCTTGTTGCGGATGCCGTCCCAGTGTCCGACCAGACCGTCCTGCACGTAGTCGCCGACGTCATATGCGGCGCGAAGCCCTTTGGCGGGCCGCCACAGCCAGGTGAGACGCGCCTTTGCGACGCCCGCCCCCTCCGTAAACGTGTACGAGGCCGCCGTCCCGGACTCGACCCACAAAGCCTTCCCCGCGTTCCACGTCTCGACGCGGCAACCATCCGCAGCCCAGATGCGCCCGTCAGGTCCCGTCACGCGAGCCGGCTGGGTGAAGGTCTTCGACGCGCCGCCGACCATCTGGTAGACGCCGCAGAAATCGTCCGCCTCGATGCCTGGAATGGTGGAGCGGACCTGAACCGCCCCATTCGGCACACTGCCGCGGAAACGGACCTCGTCCACCTCGCGGTTGCGCACCAGGTCGCGAACCGTCAGGTTGCGCGCATACAGGCGCACCGAATGGATCGTGCCGCGCATGTAGCGCTGCGTCTTTCCGCCACCGCCCCCGAGGCTGCTGCCCCAGGTCCAGCGCTGCGGACCAATGGCCGAGCCGAATTTCACGCCGGCCCAGGAACCTGGAGACGTCCCCTGCGTCAACATGGACTTGTCATAATCGACGCCAGCCGTGAGATAGAGGCCCGACCAAGTACCGGAGAACTTCGGGCGCCCCCCTTCCCAGCTGCTGCCCGTGGCCAAATCCGTCTTGAAGACCACAAAGGAATACAGATTGCACATATCGTTCGGCGCGCCAAAGTAGGACGGGTAGGTCGTCTGGTCGGGCAACGTCGGCTGGTTGAGGGTGTTGAGCGTCATTGCTTCCTGGATCGTGAACTGGAGACCGGGATCGGCCGCCCCCACGATCTGGGCGTAGTTCCTGCCGGCAAAATAGAAGCCGGTCGCGCGCCAGAAGCTCGTGTCGTCCGACTCGGGGTTGAACGTCGCAACCGTCGGCACCTCGCCGAGATTCTTCCAGGTCGTCGCGGATGAATCATGCGCCTGGCCCCGCCCGACGTTGAAGATGCCGTCGAAGTTCAACAGAAGGTCGTTCGGAGCATAGGCGTCCGCATCGAACACGCGCACGCCGCGCTTCAGCCCCCACAGCCAGGTGAGACGCACGCGCGACCCCGCCGTGCCGGCGGCCGCGTAGCTCGTACCTGCTGACACAACGGGCGTGCTCCAGGTCTTCTTCACCGCATCCCACGTTTCGACCGTGTAGCCGGCGTTCGTATAGACGTTTCCGTCGGCGGCCGTCACTTCGGCGTCGACCGTGAACGTCTGTGCGCCCGAGATGAGGAACGCCCCACTGGATGCGGCATCGAACGCCCCCAGCTCATCGCTGCGTACATCGACGACGGAATAATCTGCAGGCAGGACGTCGCGGAAACGGAACTCGTCGACGAGGCGGTTCCAGGCGAGCTCCTCCTCAGTCAGAACACGGGGATAGACGCGGACCGAGTAGAACGTGCCGATCACGTAGCGCTGGGCCGTACCCATGGCGGAACTGCCCCAGGTCCAGGTCTGCGCGCCGGTATCCGCGGACTCCGTGCGGGCAATGCGGTTCTCGTAGGACGTCGACTGCGTCAGGTAGATGTCCGAGGGTCCGACGATGCAGGTGAAGTAGCGGCCCGCCCAGTTCTTGCAGTATGTACGCGTCTTCGAGCCGAAGGAATCCGACTTCAGTTCCAACGTGTTGCCCAGATCACGCGTGAAGACGCAGTTGTCGCGCATTTCGGCGAAGTAGTTCGGCCAAGTGTGGGGGTCCGGCTTGATCTGATTCGCGCAATCGACGTCAAGTACTTCCTGGATTGTGAAATTCTGTCCCAGATTGACGGGCTGGAGCGTCTGCGCCATGCTCTTGCCCTAGAACTGGTAGCCACGCGTACCCCACCCAGACGCGTCGCCTCTGATTGCCTGAAAAGACGCATCAACGCCCGCCGTACCGAGGTTTTTCCAGGTTGTCGCCGCAGGATCGTGCGGCAGGTCCGCACCAGCGTTTCGGATGCCGTCGAAGTGCAGCAGAGCGCCCGGCACGTACGCGCCGACATCGAGCTTCACACGACCCTCTCCACCCATCCCGAGGAACGGGTTGACGCCGTCCGTTCCCGACGCATCTGTGGCGGACGCCGTCAGTACGATCGACATCCCCATGACGAAATGCAAAACCGATTTCATTCCATTTCCTCCGTTCATCTCACCCGTTTCAGGACAAGCTCGCGCCCCTCTCGGCTGGCAATCGGCAATTCAACGCCCACGCGGTCGATATCCACCGCCGTCCGCTCCACCCCGTCCACACGGTAGACGCCATCCGAGGCGAGGACGGGATAGACACGTACGGACCGCTGAGCGAGAACGTCCGAGGCGGCAACGACGCGAATTTCAGAAAACTGCGGATCCGAATACTGGAGAACCATCAAGTTCTGCGTGTCGCAGAGGATGCGGCCCACCGCGTTTTTCCAGAAGTCCCCTTCCGCGCG
>JAUNMP010000255.1 GCA_030537465.1 bacterium | reverse complement strand
GCGACGGAGTCGCCGGAATGTTCAACTGAGGAGGGTTTTGCAATTACCTCAAAAGTATAGCGGACATCTTGATTCTCATCAAGAAGGCGCATGACAGCAGGAATCGTCCGAGTTCCCATATTGAAATTGATCATTAAATAGAAGTCTGGACCACAACGGAATCCGAACGTCGTACCATCAACGACTCCACAGGCCATTTTACCGAGCTGTCCTCGACTATACGGCACCATCATTTCCGCATAGGGTCTAATGGCCGCATCATCATTCTCAACATCACCGTGCCGAATATCATGATTTCCACATACGGACAGGAACGGCAATCCTGTTGGATAGACCCCTTTCACAATTGATAACGCATCCGCCAACATTCGTCGATGAGTTGCAAAATCATGGCAATCTCCCTGAATCAGATCCCCCAATTGCAGACAAAAACGAGTGTCTGGCGTTACACACTTTCCGCTCGCCTCTAGAATCCTGGGAGACGGTCCTGCCCACATTGTCGCATATCTGACAAAAGTCGCATATCGATTGGAGAATCGTCCTGTCCCATCAAACATCTTCCTGAATTCCGCGTGGTAAACCGTATCCGGAGCAACATCATAATGCATGTCGCCAAGTACCGATACAGAATAGGATGTTTCAACTCCAAAGCTCCGGCACCCACCCGCTACTCCAGCAAAGGCAAGCCCACCTAGGAATTCCCGTCGGTTATAAAGCGCCATCATTGTATCTTAAGCCTTCCGTCCATATCGTCCGTATTCTTCCACGACCGCCAATACGACACTGAACCTTATCGTCACCACTCCGCATTACCTACCTTCACAAACCAGTTCGTAAGCGAGCGTCGCATCTCGAGGATCGCAATCCACCGCTGCATTGATCAGCTTGCGGTCACAACGCACTTCGACAGGAAGCTCCATCTTCCGAGTACCGTCCGCTGCAAGCGCATAAGCCTTCCACATATCCCCCGCCAGCGGCAGGGAAATCTGCGCCTCCCCTTTACGGGCAAGGAGCGGAACGTGTCCACCCTCCAGGAGTACGCTTCTTGTCCCATCAGCGAACTTCATGCCCGAATTCAGGACTTCCGTCAAGTGAAATACCACCATCCTCCGGGATTTCTCCAGCGGGCAGCCGTCAAGGGCAGACACCCAAACGGCGGAAGGACTCGAAAGTCTTGCCTTAAGAAAACCCGCATCAAGAATCCCGCCGGCTGCCCATCCGCCAGACGTTCCCTGGGTGTCGATACGGAGGACACCCTTCTCCCGAGACCGCGCAATCTCTTTTGTCAAACCATCTGCTTCATGCCGAAGGAACAGGCAGGTCGTTGCACGCTCTGTCGCGAGCGCCAGCGGATCGGCGCCTATCATGAAGAAATGCACCGGTGCAGAGCCTGGCTTGACCACCACTGCCGGGTTATCGCTCCAGGCATACCGCCACAAGGCCCCCCAACGCTGCGAAGCCGCCAGAAGCCCAGTTGCAAGTCCAGCTTGAGACCGATAGGCAAGCGGCGCACAGAAATTCCATTCCGAACAGGCAAACGGAAGCCCATCAAGCTTACAGTCCGACAGATAAAACGCCATTCCATTGAGCGGATTTTCCCACCTCAACTCCGCAGGAAGCGAATATTCCCTACCCAAATACTTCGGATGGGCAACATAATGGTGCTGGTCGGCGTAATCAAACTCCGTCTTGCGTATCTGTTCGTTCTCATGCGTATAATGCCAAGCATTCATATTCGTCAGAAGAACGGAACACTTCAGTTCATCTCGCAGATATTTTTTGACGCGCCGGGCAAACAACCTCTCGCGATCGGCATAAAACGACTCAAGGGCGTCCTTTTCGCCCTTGTCCGAATGCCCTGTCATATAGTCGGCATACGCGGAAGCCGCTTCCGGGCACTGCATGACAACATCCTTCGCGCAGTTCCCGAGATTCGCCTCGTTGACAAGGGATACGAATGCCAATGCCGGGTCATCTGCATATCGAATACCCGTTCGCGTGTTGACGCGATCCAATATGGCATGTGCATGTGAAAGAAAATTCGAGAACACGCCCTCATGGAACTGAACCCAGATCTTGAATTCGCGCATCGTCATGACGCCATCACGATCAATACCACACGAACGCCACGGGACATGGCGATTGACAAAGAGGTCGACCGTCACGTAATGCCCTTCGTCCTTGAATGCCGAAAAGAGCGCGTCGAACTTGCGCATCACATCCTCATTCAACGTCGTGCCGTCCGCCTCTCCTCGGCAAAACACCCAATCATGATTATGTATCCGCACCGAGTTGTAGCCGACGGCGGAAAAGCGCTTCGCGAGCTGCTTCGCGCATTCCTCTTCAACGGCAACGGACGGGCCGCAGAGATTCGCTCCTGCAAAGCGCTGCGCGATGCCTGGCATCTTCTCGAACTCAAACTGCTCTCCAACGGCGACGACTCTCCCATATCGCCCGGCCGGGCGATGCCGACAGGGAATGATCTGCGAAAAGTCAAGTGCAGACCCCGGTAGCACATCCGGACAACTCCTGATCGGCATCCATTCCTCATCCTGTTTCAACACAACCGCTCTACGCAATTCAAACGCACCCACGTTCTTCCCCGAGAACCAAGCGCTCATCTCATATGCCTTGCCACCCACATAGCGATCCTTTGCAAGGAATAGCCGCAATGTCAAGGTCGAGAAAGCCGTATCGACGACCTGGTCATCCTGCAGGATCAGCGATTGCGGTTCGTCAAACTCAAGAACAAATTCCCTCTCCGATTTTCCGTCGGAGAACGCCAGCCGCCGAAAGGCTCCATCCAACACGCGAAGCGCGTCACCACGCTGCGGAATCGCAATGCGTCTTCCGTCGGCTTCCACAAAGCCACCACGCCAACTCGCCCCGCGGAATACGGCGTTGACGACAAGCCCATTGGATACGCCATTCTCCTTCGGAATGACTTGCCACTTCGCACGCACCCTTCCATCAGGGTAAAGAGAGAAATCCCCTCGTCCCGACATCTCGACTTGCGGCAACCGAACAACGAACGGACAGCCTCCATCCTTCGTCATCTCATAGCCGTTTTCACCCGCAACAGAACCAACGAACTGCCACGCATCCGTGTAAAGGCCAGGGCGAAAAGAGATATCTGCATCCACCAGACGCAAAACACCTCCCGGCAGAACGTACAAATTCGCCCAGTTGGCCTCGGCTGCAACCCCTCTTCCTATGGCGACCATCGTCACCGTCACCACAAGCAACGCACACCTCCACACGAGGTCGGCAGTCGGCAAATTATATTTTCTCATAGAGAATACTTTTCAATCTTCGTCAACGTACGTGAT
This sequence comes from bacterium, assembly GCA_030537465.1. Lineage (GTDB taxonomy): Bacteria > Verrucomicrobiota > Kiritimatiellia > RFP12 > UBA1067 > RUG572. The sequence continues at coordinate 2,745 of JAUNMP010000255.1, read as the reverse complement.
ACTCGGCCTTACTGCCGTTCGGGCATGGCAATCGGCTCGCCGCGGAGCTGCTTTGAAAGATCGGGCTCCTCGTAGCATCCGTAGAAGGTCGCGTTGAGGTCGATCCAGGTGGAGATCATCCGCTTCTCCTCGGGCGTCAGCATCTGTCCATGCTTGCCCTTCGAGAGCTTTTTCAGCTCTGGTCAACAGGACGAATCCCAGACGTTTCATATCTGCGACTCTCTCAGCGGAAGATCAGCAGCGTTCCACTGTCACCGTACACGGTCAGAACGCCCGCGCCCGTGAAGTGGGCATCGTCGACATGCTGCGCGCCGGATCCCGTGGCGCCCCAGGTGCCGGACTTCTGCCGGATACCGCCGATGTAGAGGTCATGAACAGGCTGATACACCCCCGCCGTCGGCAAGTCGACAAGTGTACTGTCCGCGGCATCGAGGTAGAGGTCGGTCTTCGTACCGAGTTTTCGCGCACCGACCAACGAAATCTTAGCTCTCGCCTGGACCGTCACCTTCGACGCCGTGCACCACGAACCGCTCTCGGCGAACTGAAGTGCGCCTCCAGTGGCGACCTCAACCGTACCGGTGGACGTGCTGACGCCGGTCAGGCAGAGAGTCTGTTTTCCACTCTTCACCAACGAAGCCGCGCCCGTGAAGCGGACCGGATGGTTGACGATCGCCGAAAGATTCGTCACGAACAGCGTCGCCAGCGTCACGCTCGTCACCTCGGGAACGGCGGACGCATTGCCGGTCGCCAACGCATCTGCAGTGAAGTCGTGCCCGTTGAGGTCAAAAAGCGCCTCCGACGAGAGGTAGAGTTCCTTGCAGCGCTTGACCGCATTGTCGACATCGAGGCGAATCGACGACGTCACGCCGTTCGCCGTCGTGTTGCCGAGATGAATGTTCATTTCGTTCCCCGGTACGGCGATCACCGTGTGGCCGGTCGTATCGCTCCACCAGGACCCCACCTTGACGGGCGTATTGGTGATCACATACGTACCAGCACCGAGCGGCACGGGATAGTAGTAGCCTTCGTTCGACATGCCGCCCGCAAAAATGCAGCAGGCTCCAGCCGGACACTGGAAGCGCACGTAGTTACCGTGGAGATTGATCGGTCCGTTGAAGACATTGGTCGTATTCGCCGCGCAGGTGAAGAAGTCCCGGCTCCCCCACCGCGTATTTTCGGAGTCCTGCGGACGGAGTTCGATTGTCTGGTTGATCGTGGCGTTGCGGAAGTAGAGATGCGAAGATCCTTCTGGATAGTCCGTGAACGTCAGCGTTCCCTTTGCCGCCGTACCGAACCCCTGACCATAGACATTGACGGCGGTATTGGAGAAGACGAAGTCCGCCGCGCACGTAGATCCTTCGGCTTCATACCAGTCGACGGCCCCCCGACCGGACACGGCTACGGAGAACGCACCCGGTGCACTTTCGCTGCCTGTCACAGTCCCCTTCAGTTCCAAGGTCGTGCCTTGTGCGACTGTCCAGGCCGACGAACCGCTGATTGCGAGCGGTGCCGAAATCGTGTAGGTTCCCGAACCTGCGTTCGGCGCCTCGACCGAAATGCCCTCCTCGTAGAGCGAGATCGTCCCCGGGCCGGCCAACTCGAACGGCGCGACCTGTTCAAAGACAAGGCCCTTCAGCGCCGCGTCCTGCGTCGCCGTCGCGAGACGGCCCGCCTGGGCGAACGTGGCAACCGTAACGGCCGAAGCGAGATTCGGCTTTGCGGACCAGTTGGCATCCGTCGTCAGGGCCGTATCCGCCCCGCCCGCCGTCCAGGTCACGGGAATCGTCGGCAGTTCGCGGTGGGCGGTCCTCACCTTGACGCCCTGCAGCGCGGCGAAGTCGGACGTCGTGAAAAGCCGGTCCGGATCCTGCTGGGTCATCTGGCCTTCGGCGTCGACCGTCCAGAATTCGTCGACCAGCAGTTCGGTGTCATCCGCAAACACGAGCGAGGCGCCCTCGGCGAGAACGAGTTTCGCGAGATTGGGCTTCACCGACGTTCCGGCGGCGAACGAGAGCGTCGCGCCGGCCGCAACCTCGAGTCCGCCCAGATTGGCGAACGAGGCGCCGCCCGTCACGTTCACCGTGCCGTTTGAGACGACAAGCGAACCGCTCGTCGTATGGGCGGCGCCGTCGAGCGTGAGCGTGTAGGCGTCAAGCGGATTCCAGCAGACCGTCAGCGGACCCTTGTAGGCACCGGCGAAGGTCCGGTTCTCCCGCCCCTTCATCGTGAGGCGCGCCGGCATATCCTCGTCCGTCGAAATGTAGTGCACATGGGCGGCCGGCGCGCCATCGACGGAATCGTAGGCGCACGCGATCGTCTGGTCATGTCCGTGCAACCGCCAGCTCTGCGCAGTTGCCCCCGTCCCCGTGCGGAAAATGACGCGCGTGGTGTCTAGGAAGGTGTCCTGGACGAGGCTCTCGAGCAAGCTGCCCGTCTTCTTGCCATAGAAGTAGACGGCGTAGAGGTCGTTCGACGAACTCGCGAACTTCCAGTTCGAATACGTGTCGCACCCAATGACGCCAGCCCCGGAGACCTTACCCGAAAACAGATGTTCATTCATTTTGGCAATCAGAATGTGATCCCAGGACGTGCTGGTCGTCGTCTCCAGGATGACGTTGTTGTAGGTGACGGCGGAACCATATTCCACCACACGGGCGCAACGGTTTTTGGAGAAATCGAGCGTTCCCGTAAACACCGTCGTTCCGTTGACGATCAGATGACTGTAGAACTGTGGATTTGTCGTGT
>JAUNMP010000254.1 GCA_030537465.1 bacterium | reverse complement strand
CCACGGCCTGGAACGAGATCGTCTACACGGGAGACGACTATCTGCAGAAGGCCCTTGCCGCCGACAAGACGGGGTCCGTCGTGGTGCTGGCCGGCAAGAACAACAAGAAGAGCGACTACTACCTCGAGGCCATCAAGGCAGGCTTCAACGTGCTCTCCGACAAGCCTATGGTCATCACGCCCGATGCCTACGCAAAGATCTGCGAGGCGGCGAAGCTGGCGGACGAGAAGGGACTCTACTTCGCTGACATCATGACCGAGCGCAACGAGATCACCACGATCCTCCAGCGCGCCCTCGTCGCCGCGAAGGACCTCTATGGCGAGCAGGAGAAGGGCACACCGGACGATCCCGCGATCACGAAGATCTCCGTGCACCACTTCTGCAAGCTCGTGAACGGCAAGCCGCTGCAGCGTCCGGGCTGGTACTACGACACCGACCAGCAGGGCGAGGCCATCGTCGACGTGACGACCCATCTCGTCGACCTCGTCCAGTGGGAGGCCTTCCCCGGCCAGACCCTCAAGACGGACGACGTCAAGATGATCAAGGCCCGTACGTGGCCGACGCCCATCAGCGCCGCCGACTACAAGACGTCCACGGGACTCGACCAGTGGCCCGACTTCCTCAAGAAGGGCGTCGACAAGGACAACGTCCTGCAGTGCAAGGCGAACGGCGAGTTCACCTACCAGCTCAAGGGCGTGAACGCCAAGGTCTCCGTCGAGTGGCACTTCATGCCGCCGGCCGGCACGGGCGACACACACTACTCGCTGATGCGAGGCACCAAGGCCGAGGTCATCATCCGCCAGGGCAAGGACGAGGGCTACAAGCCGCGCGTGTACGTGAAGCCACGCGCCGGACAGGACAAGTCCGCGCTTGAGAAGGCTCTCGCCGCCGCGGTCGCCGAGTTCAACAAGACCTATCCCGGCGTTGAATTCAAGGCCGAGGGCGATGGCTGGACGATGGTCGTTCCGCAGAAGTACGAGATCGGCCACGAGGCCCACTTCAGCCAGGTCATGAACATGTACCTTGGCTGGATGAAGAAGGGCGAGCAGCCCGCCGACTACCTGCCGAACATGCTCGTGAAGTACTACACGCTCGCCGAGGCGTGGAAGGCCAGCCGTTGATGCAGGACGCGTCTGACGATCTTCTGGCAAGGGACCGCGAGGCACGTCTGTGGCTCGCGGATCCTCATAAGTGCTTCAAGGCTTTTAGCCGCACGGCGCGCCGTTTCCAGCACACCCATCCCTCGCCGCGCTACCGCGTGATGACTCTGGTGGGTGGACCGCAGGAATTTCTTTCTCGCCGTCCACTGCGCCTCCACTTCATGGACCGCACGACGCCTGTGGATACCTGGGCGGACGTCTTCGCCGCGGTGGTTCGCGAGATTGCCGTGTCGCGTCCCGTTCTGCTGCGCGCCCTCGAGATGCGCGGCCTGATTCCCTGGCTCGTGAAGGAGAACCCGGCTGCCGACGTTGTCGACGCCTTCAACGCCGGAGCCGTGACGCTCCGTCTTGCCACTCTGGAAGAGGCATTCCGGACTGCGCAGTGGATCGCCTTGATGGCAGGCGAGAAGCTGAACGAGGTCATCGTGCAGGTCGATCCGTTCACGGACGAGGAATGGCGCGTGCGCGAGGCCGAAATCCAGGCCAAGCGCCAGGAGGAGAATCGCGTGCTCCGCGAAATCGACTTGGCGCGCCGCCAGTACGCCGAGACGCACACGGATGAGTTCACGCCGCCGTCTCTCGGTGAATCCAATACCACCTGGTAGGAGTTTCCGCCATGCTGCACGTCGTCGCCACGCCGATTGGAAACCTCGGGGATCTCACGCCCCGAGGTCTTGAAGTCTTCAAGACCGCTACGCTCATCGCGTGTGAGGACACGCGGCGTACCTGGCAGCTCCTCACGCATTTCGGGATTCCGCGTCCCGAGATGATCTCCTATCGTCAGGGGAACGAGGAGCGCATCACGGAGCGCATCATCGCCGCCGTGAAGGCCGGCGCCGAGGTGGCGCTCTGCTCGGACGGCGGCTACCCCGGCATCTCCGATCCCGGATATCGTCTGATTCGCACCTGCGCACAGGAGAACGTCCCCTACGACGTGATTCCCGGCGCAAGCGCTGTCAATGTGGCGCTGTTGATGAGCGGACTCTCCACCTCGTCCTTCACATTCCGCGGTTTCCCTCCGCGTGGTCCTGGCGCGCTTCGCAACTGGTTCGCCGAGGACAAGGACAAGGAGCACACGCTCATCTGCTACGAGTCTCCGTTTCGAATCGGACCCACGCTCGAGGCGGCATTCGAAGTCCTGGGGGATCGCGAGGCCGCAGTCTGCATCGAGCTCACGAAGATGCACGAGCGCGTCTCGCGCGGCTATCTCTCCGATTTGGTAAAACAGTTCAAGGACGCCAAGGTGAAGGGGGAGGTTGCGCTGGTGATTGCCGGCAACAATCCCAAATTCGCCCGGCAGGCCGAATAAAGTGCCGTCCTGACGAGGACGGAGAAGGGATGTAGCGAAGATGAAGCTGTTGTGTGTTGTCGGCAGCCTCTTGGCGAGTGTTGCGCTCGCTGAGACGAATGGCGTGCGTTTTCTTGAGGGGAAGACCGCGCAGGACTACGTGGCGAAGCTGGCGGAGAAGACTGCGGCCTGGCGGCAGCGGATTGTCGAATCGAAGTCCGAATATCCCACAACGGGGACTCTGTGGTATGTGTCCGCCGCGGGTTCTGACGCGAATGACGGCCGATCTCCCGAAAAGGCGATTGCCAGCTGCGGGCACCTGGAGAAGCTGTCCCTGAAGTCGGGCGATACGGTTCTGTTCCGCCGGGGCGACTTGTTCCGCGGGCATTTACGGGCCTGCAGGGGCGTGACCTATTCCGCCTATGGGACGGGTGCGAAGCCTGTGATCTGCGGCTCGCGGAAGAATTTCGCCCATGCCGGGCTGTGGAAGGAAACGGGCATTCCCAATGTCTGGACCTGCGTCGAGCCGATGTCCAATGTGGGACTGATCACCTTCGACCACGATCCAGCCGATCCGAAGGAAGTCGGACGCTACGACGTGCTGACGGCGCAGATGGTCCACAGCCGCAGGGGCGTCGAGTCCCCTCGCCAGTTGACGAAGGACCTCGAGTTCTGGAGCGATCAGTCGAAGAAGGCGCTTTATCTCTACAGTGACAAGGGCAACCCCGGGGGGCGTTTCCGGCAGATTGAGATCGCTGAGTCCGGCCATGGCGTCAACGGGACCGACGATGTGACGATCGACAACCTGCACATCACGCTGGTGGGGTGCCACGGTGTTGGATCGGGAACGGTCCGGAACCTCGAGGTCCGCAACTGCATCTTCGACTGGCTGGGAGGTTCGCTGCTGATCCCCGAGGGGAAGAAGGGCGGTCCGTGCCGCTTCGGCAATGCGGTTGAGGTCTATGGCGGCTGCGATGGCTATCGCGTGCATGACTGCTGGATGTACCAGATCTACGACACGGGCATCACCCATCAATGCCACCATGCGAAGAATGATCGAATTGTCCAGAAGAATGTCGAATATGCGCGTAATCTCGTCGAGTACTGCTTCTGGTCGATCGAGTACTACAACGCGTTCAACGGCTACGGCGAGACACAGAACGTGTACGTTCACGACAACCACTGCCGTATGGGCGGCTATGGATGGGGTTGCCGTGGGCGCGCGGGCGGGGCGCCGATGTTCAGCATCGACGACCGTCCGGACAAGACGGTCAACTATGTGAACGAGGGCAATATTCTCGAACTCTGCACGGGCATTCTTGTGAACAACTTCGGTCGCCATACGCCTCCGCCGGAGTTTGTCTTCCGCCGCAACGTCTACATTCAGCCCCGCGGCTGGAAATTTGCGCACATCGGCGATCGCGATCCACGAGTCTCGAAGTTCGACGAGTCGGCCGCCGACGTCATTCGCGAGACGTTTGGCGAGACGGATGGAACCTTTGTTTTTGTCCCGGAACCCCGGAAGTGAGGTGATGCGATGAAGAAGTTCTCTCTCGGAGCGGTCTACGGCCTTGCTTTGCTGGCCCAGGTGTTCGCCGAATCGCTGCCGCCATTGCCGGACGGCGCATTCACATTGGCGGTCATCCCCGACACGCAGCGGTACGAGGGCGAGGGCAAGCGCGTGAGGCCTGGGCAGCCCGAGGCGACGGGGCCTGTCCGCAATGAGTCCTTCGTCTCCTGCGTGGACTGGATTCTCGCCCATCGTGAGAGCGAGAAGATCTTCTTCGTCTCGCACACCGGTGACATCTCGGACAATCGGAACGATCCGCAGTTCGCCTTTGCCGCAGATCAGATGGCGAAGTTCGACGGGAAGATCCCCTATGCCATCGCGCCTGGCAATCACGACCTCATCGGCGCAAGCACAGACCTCTTCTGCAAATACTTTCCCGCCTCCAAGTTCGAAAAGGAGCCCTGGTATGCGGGGCATTTCGGTGGCTATACGAACCTGGCGGGAAAGGTCGTCTGCCGTGACAACGCGGATAGCTGCCAGCTCGTCGAGGCGGGCGGCGTGAAGTTCGTGATCCTCCACGTCGAGTGCAACGCCCCCGACCCCGTGCTCGCATGGGTCGACGCGCAGCTGACGAAATATGCGGACCGCGTGGCGATCATCTCCACCCATCAGGACCTTGGTTTCCTGAAGAAGGAATACCAGGACGCCTGGAACGCGGATGGTGCGCGAAGGGCGCAGCGGGCCCAGGACCGCATTGACCAGGGCAAGAAGGTCAAGGAGCCTGCGCCCCATCCCGAACGGGGCCAGCTGGGGCGTCTCCGCTGGAAGAAATGCCACGGCAAGGAGGGCAATACTCCGCAGCAGGCATGGGAGAAGTGTTATTCAAGGCACAAAAACGTCTTGTTGATCGTCAGCGGCGACCAGGGGCCCGTGAATGTGGTTCGCGATGTCTCGACGGGCGTCCATGGCAATCGCGTCTTCGCCGCGATGCATGACACCCAGACCCACGCCATCCGCCTCTATCGCTTCTATCCCAATCTCGAGAAGATCGAGGTCTGGAGCGTCTGTCCGAAGACTGGGGAGCTGCTGACGTCCTATCGCGGCTGGACGGACCGCGACGACCACAACTTCACATGGACGGTGAAGGAGGAAATGCCGACGGGGTGCGCGGACTTCACAGTCGAGGCGCCGCGTGCGAATCCCGGCGCCGTCATCCAGGCCGCCGACTTCGGCGTCTCCGAGGCAAACGAGCACAATGCCGAAGCCGCCAACAAGGCCTTTGCCGAGGCGCGCCGCGTGAAGGCGAGCAAGGTGGTGTTCAAGAAGGGCGTCTATCGCTGCTTCGACGGTCCGGGCCTCCAGATCGAGGGCCTCGAGGACTGCGTGGTGGATGGCGGCGGTTCGACCTTCGTGTTCCGGCGCGTCGTTCCGAACCAGGATGACCCGTCCATCCTCGTTGAGGGCTATGGCAACGTCGAGATCAAGGACTGCACGCGCACCGAGGTCGGCAACTTCAACGTCGACTGGGACTGGGAACACGATCCGCTTGGGTTCTGGTGCACGCTCGTTGACGCGGTCGAGGGACTGGAGGATAATACTTCCTATGCCGACTTCGATCTCGACAAGCCGCATCCAAAGTATCCGAATCCCGTCGCAATCCAACTGCTCACGCCGATGGCGAAGGACAAGAAGGGGCCCCGTATGACAGGTGATCATGTCGGCAGCGCCTATTTCGGCACCAGTGCCGGCACGATGGGGGCCAAGATGGCCTGGCTGTCGCCGACGAAGATCCGCATCTGGCCGAATGTGCGCCCAGACTACGGCTATGTCTCCTCCTACTCGTCCAACCGCTATAGTCCGAAGGCCAACCGCAATCTGGTTCGCCGTCTGAAGGCGCAGGAGATCGGCAATGCCTTCGCGGTGACGCACCACTACTACGGGATGAATGGCGTCGTGATGACGTCCAACCGCCATTTCACGCTGCGGAACGTGGACATCTGGGCGACGTGGGGGCTCGGGGTCGAGACGCGCGGCGCGCAGAAGTGGTGGCAGCTCGTCAATGTGAACGTCCGCTCGAAGCCGGGCGAGAACTATCCCGTGACGGCGACGGCGGACGCGCACCATGTCGTGCAGTCCCAGGGCTACGCGAAGATGATCGACTGCGAGGTGACGATGCACCGCGACGACCACTTCAACTAC
>JAUNMP010000027.1 GCA_030537465.1 bacterium | reverse complement strand
TCGACCCCACGGTCCTCGCCGAGATGAACAAGGCGATTCTCGCCGCCAACCTCGGCGTCACGCCCCAGACGGATGGCAAGGTCCTGCGCATCACGATTCCGGAGCTCAACGAGGAGCGCCGCAAGGAGATCGTCAAGCTTGCCAAGAAGCAGGCCGAAGACCAGAAGATCGCGATGCGCAATGTCCGCCGCGATGCGAACGATTCGCTCAAGAAGCTCGAGAAGGACAAGAAGATCTCCGAGGATGACCTCAAGGTCGGTCTGGACAAGGTCCAGAAGGCGACGGATGACGGCATTGCGAAGATCGATGTCGAACTCAAGGCCAAGGAAGCCGAAGTGATGGCCGTCTAAGACGGTTGGGGCACGAGTGTTTGTGGATTTTCTGATTGGAGATTGACATGGCGGATGATGTTGAAATGACCCCGATTTCGCCCGCGGAGGGCGGTGGCGTTCCTCCGAAGGTTTCCCCGTTTGGCGCTGCACCCGCGGCGGCGGCCCCGGCAGCCGCTCCGGCGGCGGCTCCCGTTGCCTCGCCCTCGCCTTCGGCCGGTGTTTCGACGATCAAGTTGAAGCCGGTCATCCGCAAGCCGATGATCCACAAGCCGACGATTGGCGCGAAGCCGCCGGTTCCGCCCACGCCGCCGCCGGCGCCCGCGAAGAAGGCCACGCAGAATCTCAAGTCCGTGACGGGGCCGATTCCCGTTCAGGCGACGCTCAAGAAGACGGGCATCATCGCCGAGGGCATCATCACCCCGCAGCAGCAGCAGGCTGCGAAGTCCAAGACTTCGCGTATCTCGCTTGAGTCCGCGATTGGTGTCGCCCCCGCGAAGGAGGGGCCTGCGCCACTCAAGACGATTCGGCTGCGTCGTCCCACGGATCTGAAGCCGGCCGCTGCTCCCTCGCCTATTCAGGCCAAACCGGCCGAGACGGTGATCAAGCCAGCGCCGCAGGCTGAGGCTCCTGCGCCGGTTCCCGCTCCAGCTGCGGCTCCTGCCCCTGCTCCTGAGGCTACGCCTATGGCGCCCATTGAGGACAGTGTCACGCAGAAGAAGACGTTGAAGCTGCATCGTCCTGGCGGAGTTGGCATCAAGCCTCCGTCGATCGGCATTCAGAAGCCTGCTACCGACAGTGTTCAGGACATCCCTGACATGGGTGGCGATGTTCCCGAGCTCAGCCCGCTTTCGCCGATGGATCTTGGCTCAGTTGCGAAGTCCGAGGATTCGGGTGCGCCCAGCTGGCTGGTCGCGATTTCCGTCGCGGCCTCCCTTGCGACTCTGCTCTCCGTTGGCTATCTCGTCTACGAGCTCTACTGCCACATTGCGGACGCGGGCGCAAACGAGATCTTCTGAGGAGCGGCGCGGAATGCGTCGGTTTCTGGCACTAGCACGTTCGGCCACGCTTGAAGCGTTGGCCGAACCTCTTTCTGCGGTTCTGTTCCTTGTTGCGCTGTTGACGATTCATCTGGCGCCCGTGTTCCACTACCACCAGTTCGGGGAGCCGGGGCGTCTGGCGCGCGAGTGCGGATTCTCCGCCTTGCTGGTCTTCGGGCTTGTCTTCGCAACGGCCGCCGCCGTGCGCGTGATTGGTGGCGAGATCGCGTCGGGAACGGCCGCTGCGGCCTTGGCGCGTCCGGTTCCGCGTCCCCTGTTTTTCTGCTCGAAGATCGCGGGGGTTGTTTTCGCGTTTGGAATCTTCTCCGTCGCAGTTGCCGCGGCCACGCTGCTGGCCACCTATGCCTCGGCGGAGGGGGCTCACCAGGCGACTTGCTGCGAGGAAGGTGAGTCGTCACGCATTTGGCAGCCGGGACTTGCGGCGGGTACATGTCTGACTCTGGGAGGATTCGCCCTCGCGGCGGCGGCGAATCGCTTTGTCCGTGCACGGTTCTGTGTGACAGCCTGCGTGTTGTTGGCTCTGGCGCAGCCCTTGGCTCTGGTTGTCGCCACGCCCTTTGGTCACGACGGGTTCATTGCCACTGTCGGGGCGCTTCAGTGGCGGATGGTCCCCGCCCTTGGGCTGCTTGTAAGTGCTTGTGTCGTCTTCATTGTGTTGGCCGGGGCGTTGGCGGTGCGGTTGAAGCCGGCGCCGACGGTGGCGCTGGTCTCGGCGGCCGTGATTTCCTCTTTCGTCTGGCCTGTACGGGCCATCCTGCCGGCAATCCAGCGCTATTGGCTGGTGGATGATCTCGCATTCGGGGCGACGCTCGCGATGGACGAGGTCGGTCTGTCCTTTCTGGGTGCGGTCCTGTTAACGGTCTTCTGGTTGCTGGCCGGGTCGGTGTTGTTGCAGGGAAGGGAGCTGCCATGAGCGATTCCGTGATTGAGATTAGCGGACTGCGGAAGACGTTCCGCGACTTCTGGTTCCGTCCTGTCGCCGAGGCGGTCAACGGCATCGACCTCACCGTTGAACGAGGGGACGTGTTTGGCCTCCTGGGCCCCAATGGTTCGGGGAAGTCGACGACCATCAAGATGATTCTCGGCCTGCTGACGCCGACGAGTGGCACGGTTAGGCTCTTCGGGCTTTCCCCGCGTTCGCATGCGGCCAGGGCCCGTCTTGGGTATCTGCCCGAGCTTTCCTATCTGCACCCTTTTCTCACCGCAAAAGAGACGGTGCTCTACTATGCGGGGCTTTCCGAGCTGGATGGGCGTACGGCGAAGGCACGCGCCGACGAGCTGTTGGAACAGGTTGGGTTGAAGGAGCAGGCCAATCGCGCGGTCGGCGGCTTCTCGAAGGGGATGGCCCGACGCGTTGCCTTCGCGAGTGCGCTCGTTTCCCGTCCGGAGCTGCTGATCCTCGATGAGCCGACGTCGGGACTAGACCCCATCGGTACGCGCGAGGTGAAGGAGCTGATCGGCAGGCTTTCCGCGGATGGGATGACGATCCTCGTGACTTCGCACCAGCTCTTCGACATGCAGGACGTCTGTTCGCGCGTCGCGATTCTGTCCCATGGAAAAGTCGTCGGCGGAGGGAGGGTCGCAAACATCGTGGAGGCCGCCGCCGACAAGCGCCATGCGCTTGAGGACTATTTCGTTTCACGGCTCCAGTCGAGTGGGGCGGTTCAAAGGGTGGGTTCCGAGACGTGAAACAGTCCTTTCTACTGGCGTGGCGTGCCCTGGTGCGCGGCCATGTGCTGACGCTGTTGCTGGTGGCGACGGCGTTGGCGCATCTTCTGCTTCCTGCGCTTGTGCGGAGTGATGGCACGGCGGAGGGTTGGCGCGAGATGTTCGTTCGGGCCGTGCCGGGCACGACCTATGCGTTTACGGTCATCGCGATTCTAGCCTGCGCCTGTGGGTTCTTTGCACAGGAGCGGGAACGGTTCCGTCTTTCACTCACCGTGGTGAGGCCGGCTTCGGCTGTCGGTGTCGCCTTCGGAAAGTGGCTTGCGCTTTGCCTGGTGGGCGTGCTGGTCTATTCGTTCACGGCTGTCCTGACTCTGGTTCACGTGCCGGATCCGCCGCCCTGCATGCATCATTTCGCGCCCACGCTGCCTTCTCCGGTTGAAAAGGCTCGGGAGATGATGGACGAGTATCTGGCGAATCCAAAGACGCCTGAGTTCGTCAAGAAGGCGCCTCGCTCCGCGGTGCTGCGGCTGCTCACCAACAAGGAACTTGACCGCTACGATGTGGTCCGTTCCGGCGAGAGCATCTCCTGGCCGTTTGACGCATCTTTGGAGAACGCGACGAATATGCTGGTACGCGTTCGCTTCGCGACGCAGTTCGACCTCCGCTCTCCGCTCGAGGGCGTGTTCACTCTGGGAGGATTCTCGGCTGTCGTTTCCAACAAGACCCAGTCGGTGGTCAATGTGCCGCTCAAGAGGGGTGAGAAGGTAGAGAGGGTTGAGAGGGTGGAGAAGGTTGAGGGACTGGAGCTGAAGTTCACGAACACGGGGAAGGAGCTGGTGATGCTGCGTCCGCGGCGGGATCTGGAGGTTCTGGTTCCGGCGGATTCCTTCGGCATGAACCTTGCCCGCGCGGTTGTGCAGATGCTCGTGGTGACGGCGCTTCTCTCTGCCTTTGGTCTATTCCTCTCTTCTGCATTGTCGCGTCCCGTCGCGGTCTTCACGTCTCTCGTCACGGTGGCCGTTGCGCTCATGGCTCCTAGTGTGGTGATTCAGTTCCCCGACGAGGTCGAGACGACGCTTTCGAACAAGATCGGTCTGCTCATCACGAGGACCGTCTACGCGCTCACGTCGACCGCGGGGGAGATGGAACCGGTTTCCGCGCTTGCGACGGATTCCTGCATTGAATGGGGCGAGCTTCTGAAGTGCACTCTTGTCAGTGGGGTGCTGCTGCCGCTGCTGTTGCTGGGTGCGACTGCGTTCATTGTCCGCCGTAAGCCCTTGGCGGATCATTCCTAGGAGATTCGAGATGAAGAAAGACAAGAATCTGGAGGCGCCCTACTGTGCCGAGTACATGGATTTCCTTGCAAAGGGGAAGACCGAGCGTCGTTGCTATGCGGCGGCCGTAGATCTGTTGGAGAAGGCCGGATTCAAAGATCTGGCGTCCGCGAAGTCCCTCAAGGCGGGCGACCGTGTGTTCCGCGGCTATCACGGCAAGACGTTGATGGCGTGCGTGATTGGAAAGGCGCCGAGCGCGAAGGGCATCCGCGTGGTCGGCGGCCATACGGACGCGCCGCGTCTCGACCTCAAGCCGCGTCCCGTCTACGAGAAGGAAGGCGTCGTCTACTTCGACACCCATATGTATGGCGGCATCAAGAAGTTCCAGTGGCTGGTCCTTCCGCTCGCGCTCTACGGCGTGATCGTCAAGACAGACGGCACGAAGGTCGAGATCGCGATCGGTGACGAGCCGGGTGATCCCGTGTTCATGATCTCCGATATTCTGCCGCATCTGGGCAAGGACCAGGCGGAGAAGTCCCAGAAGGACTTCTATCCGGCCGAGGATCTTGACGTGATCGCGAGCCTGGGCGAGCGGAGTGCGCTGGTGAAGTTGTTGGGCGACAAGTACGGGGTCTCGGAGGAGGACCTCCTCTCCGCCGAGCTTGAAATCGTTCCGGCGGGTGGACCGCGCGAGGTCGGTCTCGATCGTTCCCTCATCGCCGCCTATGGCCACGACGACCGCGTCTGCGCCTATGCGGGCCTGAGCGCCCTGGTGGACGTGGCGAAGGCGAAGTCCGCACCGGACCGTACCTGTGCCTGCATCCTCTGCGACAAGGAGGAGATCGGCAGCGAGGGTGCGAGTGGCATGGCGAGTTCGTTCTTCGAGAACACGGTCGCCGAGCTGATCGAACGAGAGGGGAAGGGGGGCGCCCGCGATATCGACGTTCGCCGTGCACTGGAGGCCTCCACGATGCTCTCGGCCGACGTGACGGCCGCAGCCGATCCCCACTTTGGCGACGTCAATTCGACGGGGAACGAGGCGCGTCTTGGAAAAGGGCCTGCGGCAAGCAAGTACACGGGCGGGCCCACCAAGGGCGGCGCCAGCGACTGCCGTGCGGAGTTCATCGCCGAAATTCGTCGCATGATGGCGAAGGGCGGCGTCGACTGGCAGATGGCCGAGCTCGGCAGGCAGGAGAAGGGCGGCGGCGGCACAATCGCCAAGTTCATGGCCCGCTTCGGCATGGATGTGCTCGACTTCGGTACGCCACTCCTCAACATGCACGCGCCATGGGAGCTCGCCTCCAAGCACGACTGCTACCACACGAAGAAGGCCTACGCCGCGTTCTTCGCCGGGTAAGGGGCCGGTTCAGCGCATTCAACCTTGAACTTTGAACAGTGAACCTGAAACTTTAAACATCAAAGGAGACACACCATGCCGTCACTCAAGGACATGCGGGGCAAGGCGAAGGAAGCCGGCCTCATGAAACTGGACAAGCTGATCGCCACGCGTCAGCGCATCCCCAACTGCGAGATTCCGATTCCGATCAAGGAGCTCTGCGAGCGTTATGAGAAGCTCTACACGGGCGCGATCAACGACGTGATGCGCGAGCTCACGCTCCTGGACCAGAACCTGCCGAGCGACATTATGCCGCTCCGCGATCACATGACTGTCTGTGGCGAGGCCTTCACCGTGAAGAGCTCCCCGAACGTGATGATCGAGGGCGAGATGACGTTCCGCGCGCAGATGCTGGACGATTTCAAGCCGAATGGCGTGGTGGTCTGGGATACGTCGAACGACGTCGAGGCCTCGCTTTGGGGCGGCGTCATGACGGCAACGGCCATGACGAAGGGTATCCGCGGCGCGGTCATCGCCGGCGGCATCCGCGACACGAAGCAGATTCTCGAACAGGACTTCCCGATCTTCTATCGCTACCGCACCTCGAATGGTTCGCTCGGTCGCTGCATGATCACGCACTACCAGGTGCCGGTGAAGATCGGCAAGGTGACGGTGCGCCCTGGCGACATCATCTTCGGCGACATTGACGGCGTTCTGTGCATTCCGCGCGAAATCGCCTATGATGTGCTGCTCCGCGCCGAGGGCATCGAGCGCAACGAAGTGGACATCTTCAGCTGGGTCCGCCAGGGCGACACGATCAGCGAGATCATCGACAAGGGCGGCTATTTCTGATCGGTAATAGCTCCGAGAGAATAATGAAGAAGGGCGCGTGGCGGGCAACTGCCGCGCGCTTGCCGTTTCAGACGGAATTTATGCTATACTAGCGGCATATGAAAAAAATTCTGTTCACTGCCGCCGTCCTGGCTATGGTCGGGATGTCGTGGGCTGCGATGCGCCCCACGCCCGAATATCTGAAGCGCGCGACCGTCTACCAGGTCGTGCTGCGCAACTTCACGCGCGACGGCAACTTCAAGGCCGCCACCGAGATGCTCGAACACGTGCGCGCCGCAGGCGTGGACGTCGTCTATCTCGCGCCGTTCGTGGAGATGGACTGCGACATGGACGAAACCGGCTGGTCGCCGCGCCAGCACAAGAGCGGGTACGGGTCGCCGAAGAATTCCTACCGCATCTCCAACTACGACAAGATCGATCCTGAATATGGAAAGGACGCTGATTTCAAGGCGTTCAACGACAAGGCTCATGCCCTTGGAATGAAGGTCTACATGGACCTCGTCTATCTGCACTGTGGGCCGAACAACGTCCTGAAGGACATGTACCCGGACGCCTTCCAGAAGAATCCCGATGGTTCGGTCCGCACGACCTACTGGCACTTCCCTTTCGTCAACTTCGAGTCGAAGGATGTGCGGAAGTACCTGATCGACTCGATGCTGCACTGGATGCGCCTCGGCTGCGATGGTTTCCGCTGCGACGTGGGCGACCAGGTACCGATCGACTTCTGGGTCGAGGCCACAACGGCCTGCCAGAAGGTCACTCCCGAACTGGTGATGATCAACGAGGGCACTAAGGCCGAATGGCTGGAGAAGGCTTTCGACGCCTGCTACGCCTGGCCGTGGAGCTTCACGCTGCGTCAGCAGCTGGTGCCCGCTTCACGAGCCTTTTCCCATGTCAAGGGCAAGACCTTCCCGGAGCGGATGGATCACGTTCGTGCCTATGAGGAGAAGATTCCCGCCGGTTCGCTCATGTTCTGCTTCATGGACAACCACGACACGGCGACGGACGACTGGAATGACCGCTTCGACCGCGTGCTCCCCGTCGAAGCCGGCAACGCCGCCTTCGTGCTGACCTTCCTCCGGCGTGGATTGCCGCTCGTCTTCAACGGAAACGAAATCGCCGACAACGCACGCAACTCCTTCTTCGCGCCCGTCGAGCATCCCGCCCGCGCGTACAAGACCGTCGACTGGGCGCGTGCTCTTCAGCCCGCCGGACAGAAGCGCCTTGCGCTCATCCGTACGCTCGCGAAGATGCATCACGACGACCCTGTCTTCTATGATGGCACCATGGATTGGGTGAAGGACGGCGAGTCGCAGGGCGTCATCTCGTTCGTGCGCCGTCTGGGCGACCGCAAGGTGTTCGTCTCCGCCAACGTCACGGGCAAGGCCGCCGCGTTCAAGCCGGGCGACTTGATGATTGCGACAGGGGCGAAGAGACTTCTTGCCGAAAATTTCGAAATCACCGCCGAAGGTTTGTGCAAGGCGGGTCCGTATGGCTACATTGCAGTGGAGTTCTGAACATGCTGAAGGAAAAGTTTGATTTGACGGGGCGTTGCGCCCTTGTGACGGGAAGCGCGCGCGGCATTGGCCGCGCCATCGCGGCGGGACTCGCCGAATTTGGCGCCCGAGTCGTGGTCCATGGGTCGAAACCCTCGCAGCCGCTGGACGAGTCGCTCGCGGCCGTGCAGGCATTCGCACCCGAATCCTTCGCCGTGACGGGCGACCTCTCGAGCCCGGGGTCCATTGCCGACATCTTCGCGCAGATGCGCGAGCGCGGTGTGGAGCCGGACATCGTCATCTGCAACGCCTCCGTGCAGAAGAACGTTCCCTGGAACGAGATTCCGCTCGAGGAGATGCAGTGGCAGATGCAGGTGAACTTCAATGCCACGTTCCAGATGTTCCAGATGGCTTATCCGCACATGAAGGCGCAGGGTTGGGGCCGCATGATCGTCGTCGGCAGCGTGCAGGAGCAGCGTCCGCACCCGATGATGGCCGTCTATGCCGCGTCGAAGAGTGCGCAGGAGAACCTCGTGCGCAATCTCGCGCGCCAGATCTCCAAGGAAGGCATCACGGTGAACAACCTCTGCCCCGGAGTCTTCGCGACGGATCGCAACAAGGAGGCCCTCGGCAACCCTGTCTATGCCGAGAAGGTGATGAACGCGATTCCCATGCATGACTATGCGCGCCCGGAGGACGCGGCCGGCACGGCCGTGCTGCTCGCCTCCGACGCCGGGCGCTACATCACCGGCACGACCATCATGATCGATGGCGGTCTTCGTCTTCCGGGGTGAGGAGGGGCCCGATGCGCGTTCCATTCGTCCTGTCAGCGCTCCTCGCCGTCTGCTCGCTCTCCGGGGCCACCGTCGTCTTTCATGGTGGCGCCGGAGAGGTTGGGGGAAGCTGCGCAACCGTTCGCAGCGGCGATTTCCGCATGCTGGTGGACTGTGGGACAGCCTATGGAGACGGAGAGGGGCGTACATCGGGCGAAAAGAAGCCAGAGTGCGGCTTCCCGTTCAATCCGAAGGCCTATGGTGATCTGCTGCTCACCCATGCCCATCAGGACCACGCGGGACGCGTCCCCGAGCTCTTCAATGCCGGGTTCACTGGAACTGTATGGGTGACCGAGGCGACACGCGAACTCCTCGCCGTCGCCTGGAAGTCGCAGGTCATCTACGACACCTGCACGGAGCGGAATTGGCGTTGGGCCAAGCAGACGAAGAAGCCGGGAACCCGGGTACATTGGCATCGCGACTGCGAGTGGTCGCAGAAAATTGGACTGGCGAACCTTGGAACGTTCCATGGCGTCTATGCGGACCTGCAGAGGCATCTCGGGGCGACAGCTCTCTCTTCGACCTACATGGTCGCCTGTCGGATCTGTCAGGAGCTTGAGTTGAAGGAAATGCTTGGCCATGTTCGGACGGTTCCCTTTGACAGACCTGTTGCGGTTGGCCCGTTCAAGGTGACCTTCAGCCCCGTGAAACATCTTCCCGGGGCCGCTTGCATCCGTATTGAGGAGGGGGCGTCGTCTCTCCTGTTCTCGGGAGATCTTGGCACAAAGAGATCGCATCTTGTCCGCACGATTCAACCTGCGCGCAAGGCGGACGCCGTCTTCGTGGAGTCGACCTATGGCGATGCCTCCCAGGGAACGCCGAAGGACATTGAACAGGACTATGCCCGTTTCCGCTCCGTAGTGGGAAAGACCGTGCGGGAAGGAGGCGTAGCCTGGGTTCCGGCCTTTGCGTTGGACCGCTCGCAGCGGGTGTTCTTGGAGATCAAGAGGGGAATGGACGAGGGTACTATCCCAGCGGACACGCCGATCCACTATCTGTCCCCGTCCTCCCGCGACTTCACGGCGCTCTACATCGACCATCCGGAATGGTTCGACGTGCCGGATATGATGGGTCTTGCATCGCTCTTCAAGCAGACGAAGAAAAGCTTCAATCCCCTGGCCAGACGGAAATCCGGGGCGATTCTTCTCACGACCTCCGGCATGATGGATACAGGTTTCTCTCTCCGCTTTCTGCCGGACCTCGTGCCGCAGGAGAAGACGACCGTGTGCCTTGTCGGTTACCAGTCTCCTGGCACATATGGATTCCAGTTGAAGCAGATTGCCGAGGGGAAGTCGACGAAGACCTCATTGAGACTACGGGAAGGGAACTCGACACGGGAGGTTCCCGTCAAGGCGTCCGTTTATGTTTTCAGTTGCTTTTCCGGGCATGGTGATGCGCCTGAGAACGACGCCTGGCTTGCGAACAACCGGGATTCGCGGATCTTTCTCGTCCATGGAGACGCGGCAAGCCTGAAGGCTCGCGCAGAAGATCTTCGCAAACGGTTTGGCGGATCTGTCGAAATCGTTGAACCAGGGCATCCCTACGAGTTTTGACTATGAAAGCACAACCCAAGGCCGAGGCGGAACTCTCGTTTCTCAAGAACCTGTTCACCCTGTCTCCCACGCCCTATCTCGTCAAGGACGCGGACGACGGATTCCGCTATCTCCGCTGCAACGAGGCTTTCGCGCGACTCGTCGGACGCACGAAGACGGAAATTCTAGGGTGCGTGGACGACGACGTGATGGGGGCGGATCAGGTCCAGAAATGCCGTGAGCACGACTTGAAGGCGCTGGAGGCCGGGGAGACCATCTCCTATGAAGAGGTTGTGTCGTTCCGCGACGATCCCCATGAGTACAGATTGATCCACCAGAAGACGGTCCTGACGGATGCGCGCGGGCATCGCCTCATCTTCTGTTCTTTGAAGGACGTGACGGAGGAGCGGCGGAAGTCCGAGGCTGAGTCGTTCAAGGCCGGCGTGTCGTCCTATCTGGTCGAGCATCACGACCAGGACCGCGTGATTGAATACACGATGCGGCGGTTGATGCATTATTTCCAGTGTGAACACGTCCTTCTGGTCGATGTCGACGGTTCGCGCCGCGATCTCTGCCGTGACGACGTCAAGGACACGATCTGCAACATCTGTGATGGATGCCCGATGCGAACGGCGGATGCGGCGGTTTTCGGCGAGCACAACGAGGTTCGCATCGACGACGTCTCTGCTTGTGGCTGGTTGAAGCAGCCGGAAGGCTGCCCAAACAAGTCGATCCTCGCACGGCAGATCATCTTCAATGGACAGTCCTATGGGCGATTGGCCATTTTCCACACGATCCGCCCCCGCAGTTTCCATGAGACGGACGTACAGGTCCTCCGGCATGCGGCAAATGTTGTTGCGCTTTCGATTCAGCGCGCCCGGGCGGCGGAGGAGCTCGAGCGCAAGAACCGCGAACTGGTCGAGGAACGCGACCGCGCCGTCGATGCCGAGCGCGCGAAGAGCTACTTTTTCTCCACGGTGAGCCACGACATCCGCACGCCGCTCAACGCCATCATTGGCTTCTCCCAGCTGTTGAAGCTCGGTGTCAAGGACGATGCCGAGCGCGAGCATGTGATCGACTCGATCGTCGTGAGCGGAAAGACGCTGCTCCAGCTGATCAATGACGTGCTCGACCTCTCCAAACTCGAAGCCGGACGCATGGAGATTCTGCCCGACCCGACCGACTGCCGTCGCCTCGTGCAGGAGATCGTCGACTCCTTCAAGGCCTCGAACACCAACAAGGATCTCGAGGTCCGTGGGGTGGCGGGCGAGATGCCGATCCTTCTCCTCGACGCCCAGCGCGTCCGCCAGGTGCTCTTCAACCTCGTCGGCAACGCGATGAAGTTCACCAAGAAGGGTTTTGTCGAGGTGCGGGCCAACTTCAATCCGACGACATCCAGTCTGACGTTCGAGGTGCAGGACACTGGATGCGGCATCTCCGCGGAGGACCAGCAGAAGATCGCCGACCCATACGTCCAGGTGGGCGAGAAGGGTGGACGCAACGGCGGCACGGGGCTCGGCCTCGCCATCTGCCGACAGCTCGTGACGGCGATGAACGGCGAGATCGAGCTCGCGTCCGCGCCCGGCAAGGGCACGACGTTCTTCGTGGTGCTCAATGACGTGAAGAACGGCGAGAAGGTCCGCCGCGAGCGTCTTTCCGCCACGCAGCAGATGCGCGTGAGCGTGCCGGCAGCCTTGTCGAACGCCGTGTCGAACGTGCTTCTTGTGGATGACTCCTCCATGAACCTCAACGTGCTCAAGGCGATGCTCTCCCGTTTCGGCGTGGAGAATGTTGCGACCGCGGGCAATGGCGTCGAGGCTTTGGCGCAGATGAAGGAGAAGTCCTTTGATTTGGTGCTGACCGATCTCTGGATGCCTGAAATGGACGGCGAGGCGCTGGTGAAGGAGATTCGCAAGAACGAAGCCTGGAAGGAGCTGCCCGTCTACGCTGTCACTGCGGACGTCGAGGCGCAGAAGACGGCGGCGAAGTCCGGCTTCACGGATGTTCTCCTCAAGCCGCTCACCTTCGAGAAGCTGAAGATGCTTTTCGCCTAATCGCTTCACTGGACCGCGGCGATTTGGTATACTGCGGTCATGAAACTGTCTAACACCGTTCTTCTGTTCGCCGGCGGCGTGCTGGCTTCATCCTCTGTTTTCGGTGCGGCTCCCGTGGCCCCCGGCGTCGTTTCCTTCAAGGACGCCGCGAAGATCAAGAGCTGGGACGCCTGGAGTGACCATCTCAAGAAGAAGACTCCTAAGTCGATCTTTGAGAAGGAGAAGCCCTCCGTCACCTGGAAGAAGGTCTGCCAGCTCGAGAGCGGGCTCGAGCCCGCTGGCGTGCTTGAGACGCGTCTTGCGAGCGACATTAAAGGTTCAAAGTGGTCGATCGGCTGCGAGACGATGGACCGCGACTACGCGGACTGGAACGCCTTCAAGGACTATCTTCCGCACCTCGGCGCGAAGCGTGGTCGTCTCTTCAGCGGCTGGGCGAAGACGGAGCAGGAAAAGGGCAAATACGACTTCACGTGGCTTGATCCCCAGGTGCGCGAGATGGCGGCGATGGGCGTGAAGCCCTGGATCTGCCTCTCCTACGGCAATCCCGTGTGGGGTAGCGACTTCCGCCTCGGCATGCGCGTGAAGCAGGTCACGGACAATCCCGAGGCCTTCGAGGCGTGGCTGCGCTACTGCACGGCCTGCGTCGAGCGCTATAAGGACGTCGTCGACGAGTGGGAGATCTGGAACGAACCGTTCCACCAGGCTCCGGAATACGCCGAGATGTTCTACCGCACAGCGAAGGCCATCCGTGCCGTGCAGCCGAACGCGAAGTGCTATGTGACGGCGATTTCCTGGACGAAGAAGGGCAAGACGCCGATCGAGAGCGACTACGGCGTGCTGCTCGAGCGTCTGAAGAAGGAGAACGCGCTCGATCTCGCGAGCCTCTTCATCTACCATCCCTACACGCCGAACCCCGACACCTCCTATGCGACGCTCGCGGAACCTCTCCGCGCGTTCGTCAAGAGCTACTCGCCGAACTTCGACATCTTCCAGGGCGAGGTCGGCTGTCCTTCCCAGCTTGAGTACGCCCATGCCATCAATGGCGTCGAGTGGACCGAGTACTCCCAGGCGAAGTGGAACCTCCGCCGCACGATCGGCGACGCCGCGCGAGACATTCCCTCGAGCGTCTTCACCTGCGTGGACCTGCAGTACACGTTCATGCTCCAGAGCTTCGGCCTGCTGCGCTGCAGTCTCCTCAAGGAAGTCGTCTATCGTCGCCCGAGCTTCTACGCGATGCAGCATGTCTTCTCGTACTTCGACGAGGATGTCCATCCCGTCTCCGTGACAAAGCAGACGGTGAACGGCAAGGAACTCACCGTGGCGAAGTTCGAGCGTTACTCCAACCCCGTCCACGTGATGTGGTTCTCAGGCGAGCGTCCCAACGACACGCTGGCCTACGAACGGGGCGATGTGGCCTTCGACGTGTTCGCACAGCGCGACCTTGCGTGGGTGGATCTGCTCACGGGCAAGATCTGCAGGTTCCCGAAGGAGAACGTCGTCCGCGAAGGGGACCGCACGATCGCGAAGGGACTCCCGCTCTGGGACTCCCCGGTGATGTTGACCGCGAACAACCAGGTGCCGCGCAAAACGGACTGGCCGAACATGAAGCCGGCGGAGATCGTCGACGCGCTCTATCGCCCCAACCAGGGACTCTGCTTTGGTCGAACCGGCCGCCCTAAAAAGATGGACACGTCGAACGAGCCCTGGACGAAGATGGCGACGAAGGACTTCCTGCCGTGCTTCGACAAGTTCGGCCAGTTCAAATGGCGCGACTGGCCGGGCAAGACACATTCCGACGAGGAACTGAAGTCCGGGATGGCCGCCGAGGAGGCGGACCTCGCCGCCAATCCCGGCCCCGCCGACCGCGATCAGTTCGGGGGGTGGACCAAGGGACCGAAGCAACAGGCCACGGGGCGCTTCTATCCCAAGAAGATCGACGGCAAGTGGTGGCTGGTCGACCCCGAGGGCAACCTCTTCTGGAGCTGGGGCCCCGTCCGCGTCACGCCGAGCTCGGCCCTCACCCCGCTCAACGGCAATCCCCGTACGCCGAAGTGTGGGGGTGCGATGCCCGACCGCGACTGCCTTTTCACGGATCTCCCGAAGAAGGGTGATCCCCTCGCGCAGTTCTACGACACCTACGATGCGCTGCTGCTGCCGTTCTACCTGAAGCGCGACCAGACGCGCCGCTTCGACTTCTCCGCCGCCAACCTCTACCGCAAGTATGGCGAACAGTGGTTCGAGAAGTACTCCGATTCCTGCCACCGCCGTCTGCGCAGCTGGGGCTGCAACACGATTGCGAACTCAAGCGACCTCAAGATCTGTCTGCAGGACCGCACGCCCTACGCCGAGCGCGTTGAGGTGGCCTCGCGTCCGATTGCGGGCAGCTGGGGCTCCTGGTTCAAGTTCCGCGATCCGTTCGACCCGACGTTCCGCACGGCGTGCCTCTCTGCGCTCGCCGAACACGGCCGCGAGGCGCACGATCCCTGGTGCATCGGCTTCTTCATCGACAACGAGATCCAGTGGGGCGCCAAGCACGAGGATCTCGCCCGTTGGACGCTGTGGAGTCCAGACGACCAGCCCGCGAAGATCGAATTCGTGAAACGCCTTGCCGCCAAGGGCATCGTCTGGGACGGCAACATCGACAAGATCCCCGCCGAGGAGCTCCGCGCGTTCACCGACGTGATTGTGGAAGAGTATTTCAAGCGGACGCGCGCCGCCCTCAGGGAGTTCGATCCGGGACTCCTCTATCTGGGCTGCCGTTTCGCCGGCTCGGCGCGTCCCTGGGCTATCAAGGCGAGCGCGAAGTACTGCGATGTCGTGAGCTACAACATCTATGCGGAGACGATTCTCGATTGGCGTCTGCCGGAGAATCTCGATGCCCCTGTAATGATCGGCGAGTTCCACTTCGGCGCACATGACCGCGGCCTTTTCGGGGCCAGCCTCATCAACGTGGGATCGCAGGAAGCCCGTGGCGCTGCGCTCAAGGCGTATGTCGAGTCCGCGCTCAAGAATCCCCAGATGGTCGGCGTGCACTGGCACCAGTTCTCCGACCAGGCGACCTCCGGCCGTTTCGACGGCGAGTACTTCCAGGTCGGCTGGACGGACATCTGCGATAAACCCTACGCCGAGACGGTCAAGGCGCTTCGCGAAGTCGGCTATCCGCTCTACGAAACCCGCAGCAAGGCGAAGTGATGGGTATGAGGGCTTCGTTTCTGGTTGGAGCGTCGCTGCTGGCGCTGTGTGTTGTCGCACGCACGGAACGTGTTGAACTGAACGACGGCTGGCTGTTTACGCAGGACGAGACGCTGGGGCCGTTGCGCGAGTTCTCGATTCCCTCCATGCTTGAGATGCTGGATGGGCAGCGCCGCGATCTGCTGGAACTGCCGAGTGCGTCGTGTACACGTGTCGGATCGAAGCCAGGAATGACGCATCCCTACCTGAAGGCGACGTTCAAGCCGAAGGACTGGACCTCCGTCCGTGTGCCGCATGACGCCGCGATTGCCTATTCCTTCGCCTATGATCTCCATCCGTTCGATGGTTATCTGCCAGGTACGGGGACGGCATGGTACCGCTACACGTTCCAGGTCGCCGATGGTCGGATCAAGCTTGCGAAGGGCGA
The DNA here is from genome assembly GCA_030537465.1 of bacterium. Taxonomy (GTDB): domain Bacteria; phylum Verrucomicrobiota; class Kiritimatiellia; order RFP12; family UBA1067; genus RUG572. The sequence continues at coordinate 19,685 of JAUNMP010000027.1, read as the reverse complement.
ACTGCCGCGGGAGAAGGACGGACGCGTCTTCTTCAACTGCGACGGCGCGATGGCGTTCCCGCTCGTGTGGCTCAACGGTACGTTCGTCGGCGGCTGGCCGAATGGCTATATGCCGTGGCGTGTGGATCTGACGCCGGCGCTCAAAGAGGGGGAGAATGTCCTCTCCATTCGCACGTACCGCCCTGAGAACTACGCCCGTTGGCATACGGGCGTGGGACTGACGCGCCGCTGCTGGATGGAGTCCGCCCCCGCCGACTACGTGATTCCCGATTCCGTGTCGATCACGACGCCGGAGGCCACGCGCGAAAGGGCCACCGTGAAGGTGACTTATGAAATGGCGAAGGGCGGGAAGAAGGAGAAGTCCTTCACGGTCGAGAAACCGCGCCTCTGGGATGTCGACGACCCCTATCTCTACACGGTCGACATTGAAGGCAACTCGTACCGCTATGGCATCCGCACGATCAAGTGGACGGTCGACGACGGTTTTCACTTGAACGGACGCCGTGTGCAGCTCAAGGGCTTCTGCTTCCACCAGGATCTCTGTTCCCTCGGTTCGGTGGCGAATCGCACCGCCATTCGCCGTCGTCTCGAAAAGGCGAAGGCACTGGGCATGAACGCCATCCGCATGAGCCACTATCCGCATGCGACGGACTGGTACGAGCTCTGCGATGAGATGGGCATCCTCGTGATGGATGAACTGACGGACGCCTGGGGGCTCCCCAAGCTCTACAACGACTATCATCGGCTCTTTCCGAATTGGCATGAACGCGACCTCCGGACGATGATCCGCCGCCACCGCAACCATCCCTCGATCATCATCTGGTCGCTCGGCAACGAGATCTGGGAGTCGCGCAGCGGAAGCCACAATTGGCCCCTCTATCAGAAAAATGGCGTGGAGATGGTTCGCATCGCCCATCAGGAGGACCTGACGCGTCCGACGACGACGGCGAACGACAACGTCGACGTCTGGAGATCTCCCTATGCCCAGTTCACCGATGTCTGGGGCTTCAACTACCGTCCCGAGAACTATGCCGAGTACCGAAAGCTCTGGCCGGGTCGTCCCGTTGTGGGAACTGAGACGATGTGCACGCAGACGAGCCGCGGCGAGTACCAGTTCTACTTCATGGGCAAGAAGGTCGACAAATGGGGGCTTCCGCCATCCGGCAAGACCTATGTCGACTACTACTCGTCGTCCTATGGGCATCACACCATCCGCCCCGCGGACTACGAATGGTCTCAGCAGGACGCCAATCCGTTCGTCGCGGGGAGTTTCGCCTGGACGGCCTTCGATTACTTCGGGTCGCCGGCGGTGATGATCCAGCGCAGCCAGAAGCCGAACTACTCGGACCCGAAGCGCCAGGCCGAGGCGATGGCGGAGCGGGAGCGTTATGGGCGCGTTCGCGGCGGCATCCATTCGTGCCCGACCGGTGTTTTCGACCTCGCGGGGCTTTTGAAGGATGAAGGCTATCTGTACCTCGCGCGTTGGTGTCCAGAGACGCCCTCCGTTCACATCCTGCCGCATTGGAACTGGCCAGACCGCGTCGGCCAGGTGACGCCTGTCTACGTCTATTCCTCGGGGGACGAGGTTGAATTGTTTGTGAATGGCGTCTCGCAGGGCCGCAAGGCGCGTGAGAAGGGACTGTGGCGCTTCTGCTTCAACGAGGTTGTCTACCAACCTGGCACGGTCAAGGCTGTCGCCTATCGGAAGGGCCAGGTCTGGGCGGAGGAGACGGTCCGCACGGCGGGCGCGCCGGCGCGCCTTGTCGCGACGCCCGAGCGTAGGACGATTGCCGCGGATGGCGAGGATGTCGGGTACGTGACGTTGAAGGTCGTCGACAAGGACGGGAACTTCTGCCCGACGGCGAAGATCCCCGTCACGGTGACGGTATCTGGTGTTGGTTCGTTCCATTCGATTGAAAACGGTGACGAGACGGACTTCACCTGGATGCGCGATCCCTCGCGCAAGACGTTCAATGGTCTTCTTTCCGCCCTTGTCCGCGCCAAGCCGGGGCAGACGGGTGCCATCTCCGTGACATTCACGTCTGAAGGTCTCCCGCCCGTCACGGTGGATGTACAGGCGACTGGAATGCGCTAGAGACAGCGGCTCGTTGTCCCATGCAGCCGTCCCGTGTTCTCGGCATTTATGGTACAATACGGGCATGAGATTCGCGGTTTGTAGCTTTGTTTCCGCACTCGCGTCTACTGTGTTTGCCGCGGGCGCCGTCGCCGTTCTTCCGGACAATCCAACAGCGGTCGAGAAGTCGGCCGCGATTGAGCTGGCTAAAGGTCTCGGGAAGGTTCTCGGGGTACAGGTTCCCACAGTCGCAGAGAAGGATGCGCCCGCTGATGCCGTGAAATTCTTCGTCGGTGCCACGACGGCCCTGGATGCAGTGCGGAGCGACAAGACCTGGAAGACGGATGAGGTTCTGCTCAAGTCCGTGCCGGACGGTGTCGTCCTTGCCGGCGATCCCGCGCGGGCGCCGCTCTACGCGGTCGACCTCTATCTCGAGAACTACTGTGGCGTACGGTGGTGGACCTCCACCGAAGCCGATTATCCGCGTCTTGAGAACGCCCCGGTCGAGAACGTCGACTATTCCTTTGCGCCGCCGTTCGCCTATCGCGAGACCTATTATCTCGATGGGTTCGACCCGACGTTCAAGGTCCGTTCCAAGGGCAACTTCTCCTCGCTGACGCGCTTCATGTTCACGGACATGGCGTTCATTCCGCCGGAGAAGGGCGGGAATCATCGTCTCTACTTCTTTGAAGGGCGCCACAGTGCCTATCATTCCTTCTTCGAGATTCTTGCACCGTCGAACTACTTCAAGGCGCATCCCGACTGGTTCTCGCTCGTGAAGGGGAAACGTGTTCCGAAGCAGCTCTGCCTTGCGAACATCGAGATGAAGAAGGCGTACATTGCCGAGACGCTGCGACGTCTGCGGGAGGATTCGTCCGTCGACTTCATCCAGGTTTCGCAGAACGACTGGAACGGCGCATGCGAATGCGCGGCGTGCAGGGCGCTTGAGGCGGAGGATGGCGGCGTGCCGTCCGGACCCTACCTCCGTTTTGCGAACGAGGTGGCCGAGGCCGTCGAGAGGGAGTTCCCGAATGTGCGCGTGGACACCTTCGCCTACCAGTTTACCCGCAAGGCGCCCACGAAGACGCGTCCGCGGCACAACGTGGTCGTGCGCCTCTGCGACATCGAGTGCGACTTCTCCACGCCCCTGGCAGAGGGCCGGCATGCCCGCAACGCGGCCTTCGTGAAGGACCTGCAGGACTGGAGCCGCGTGGCGTCCGGACGCCTCTTCATCTGGGATTATCTCGCGAATTTCACGAGCTACATGATGCCACATCCGAACATTGGCTCCATCGCACCGAACATCCGCCTCTTCCGCGACAATGGCGCCACGGGAATCTTCGAGCAGGGGGACGCCCTCTGCTCGGCGGGGAACTTCGTGGCACTGCGCCATTACCTCACGTCGCATCTTCTTTGGAATCCCGCTGCGAACGAGAATCTGCTCATAGAGGAATTCCTGAAAGGATATTATGGGAAGAGGGCGTTTCCGTACCTGAAGCTCTACCTTGAGCGGATCGAGTCCGCGCCGCGGGCGAAGGGCGCGTTTGTTGGCTGTTACCACAAGGCGGCGGAGTTCCTGACGCCGGACGAGGCGCTGGACGCCGCGGCGCTGATGCGTAAAGCCGTACGTGCCGCCGAAAAGGACGGAGAGGTCTTCGCGCGCCGGGTGCGGCGGGAAGAACTGTCGGTCGATCATTTGTTCATCCTCTGCTGGGATGACTATCGTGTCGCCGCGGAGAAGCGGGACCTGCGCTGGGATCGCCTCGCAAGCCGAAAAGAGGCCATAGAGAAGTGGGCGGCGGATTGCGCCGCGTATGGGGTGCTCGCGTATCGTGAAACGGTCAAGCGTGAACTGTTCCCCGAGTATCTGAAAAAACTGCGTGCGGAATGAGGAGGAGGACATGAAGAGGTTTCTGTGTGCTTTCGTGATTCTGTTTTCATGCGTGGGAGGGGTTATGGCGGATACGGCATTTGATTTCGACAAGGCTTGGAAAGAGGTCCGTGCGGCGGAACGCAAGGCGCTGCCGCGGACGGTGACGAATCTGCTCTCGCGGATCTCCACCGCGGCGATTGCGGCGAAGAAGTGGCCGGACGCGGCGCAGGCGCTGATGCGCATCGAAGGCGTGGAGGAATCGCTGCGCGACGAGCGGGCCGAGGAGTGGCTGCCGGACTATGCGGCGCGCGTCGACGCGGCGCCGGCGGAGATTCAGGGCGTTCTCCAGCTGCATCTGGCCCATGTCTACAAGCGTCAGTCGGAGTCTTGGCGCTGGGGCGGACGCAAACCGACGAAATTGACGGACGGCGCGGCAACGAATCTGCCGCCGTGGTCCGCCGAGCGCATCGACGCGACCCTGGAGTCCGTCTTTCAGAAGGTCCTCGCGTGTGCGGAGGATCTGCGGGCCTGTCGCGTCGAGGACTGGTCCATTCTCGTCGACAAGGGGCATCTGCCGACGAGCTACCGGCCGACTCTGTTCGACGTGGCGATTCACGACATGCTCGACTTCTATGGCCGGACGATCCCCGACAAGACGCTGGAGAAGGGGTGCCGTCTGCTCGATCGGCGTTTGGCGCTTCATCGGGCCGACGCGACGCTTGATGCCCTGGCCGATGCCGAACTCGCGCGGATCCGCTACGTCCACGCCTTCGAGAACGTTCCTTCGAAGGAGAAGGACGAAAAGTACGCCGCCGCGCTTGACGCCTTTCTGAAGGTCTATGACGGGAAGACCGAAGTCGTGGCGTTGGCGGCCTACCATCGCGCCAACGCGCTGGAGAAGGCCGGCGAACGCGTCGCCGCCCATGACCTCGCAGAGAAATACGCGGCGCGTTGGCCGGAGGCGGTGGGCGGACACGCCTGCCGTTCGCTGGTCTCGGAGATGGAAAAGCCGGAGTTTTCGGTTGCTACGGAACGGACCTGGTCCACGCCGAAGACGGAAATCGAAGTCCGCTCCCGCAATCTCTCGCAGCTTGTCTTCAGGATTGCGCGCGTCTCCTTCGATGATGTCCGCGAGAACGACCTCCTCGACAACCGCTTCTATCGGGACAACAGCAAGAAGATCTGCAAGAACATCTCGACCAAGCTCTTCGGCGTCAAGTCCTGGCAGGTCGCCCTCGACAATCCGAAGGATTACGAGGAACATGTGGCGAAGTTCCCGATTCCCACGGATCTGAAACCGGGGCATTATGTCCTTCTGGCGTCGATGGACAAGGATTTCGCCAAGAACGACAAGGTCATGCGGGCGCTTTCCGTCACGGTGACCGATCTGGCTCTGACGGTGGCGGGGGACCACGGTACCCTGACGGGACGCGTCTTCCGTGCCGAGTCCGGCCTTCCCGCGGCGGGGGTGACCATTGAGTTCTGGGAGTCCAGCAGCCGCAACAGCTGGAAGAAGACGGCGGAGGAGAAGACGCGGGAAGACGGCACGTTTGCGTTCGCGAAGGACCGTCTCTACGGATTCATGCGGGCCGTTGACGGCGACCATGAGGTTCTCTCGCTGGGGACGCTGGGATCGGGCATTACGGAATCGCCGCGCCCGACGAACTACGAACATGTCGATCTGGTGACGGATCGGGCCATCTATCGTCCGGGACAGGAGATCAAGTTCAAGGGCGTCGCCTACTGCATCAATCCCGAGGCCAAGGAATCCCATGTCTGCAAAGGCCGTACCGTCGTCATCGACTTCCTGGATCCAAACGGCAAGCCCGTCAAGGGCGAGCGGCACACGACGACGGCGTGGGGATCGTTCTACGGCTCGGTCACGGCGCCGGCGGACCGGATGGTGGGCTCCTATGAACTCAAGGCGCGTCTTGTGCCCGAAGACTACAAATTGCCGGCAGCGCAGACGACTTGCCACCTGAACGTCGAGGAGTACAAGCGGCCGAAGTTCACGGTGGAACTGAAAAACGGGGAGTCCGATGTCCGTCTGGGCACGCCGACGAAGGTGACGGGCGTGGCGAAGACCTATTCGGGACTTCCCGTGCAGCAGGCGCGCGTGAAGTGGCGTGTGAAGCGGTCGACGGCCTATCCGTCCTGGTGGAGCTGGTTCGGGACGACGCGGGGCGACGACGACAACGAGCTGGTCGCCTCGGGCGAGGCGACGACGGATGCGTCGGGTGCGTTCGAGTGGACTTTCACGCCTCAGCCGAGCGCCACGGCCAATCTCGACGGCGAGCCCGTCTTCTCCTTCGACCTGACGGCGGAAGTCGTCGATGGAACGGGGGAGGCCCGGGTCGCGGCGCGGCGCTTTCGCGTGGGCGTGGTGGCCTGGAAGGCCGAAGTCTGGACGTCCGACCGATGGTTGACGGCGTCCGCGCCCGTCACCGCGACTGTTGCGGTCGCCACGCATGACGGCGTGCCGGTGGCGACGAAAGGCACATTGAAGGTCTATGCGCTCATCGCGCCACCGCAGGTCGTGCGCGCATCTCTGCCGCGGAACGAATCTGGTTCGTCTACATCGGCTCGGAAGGGTGCTGATGCGGAGACGCCGTGGGACTGGAAGACGTGGAAGCAGGGCGCGTGTGTCCAGGCGGTCGCCCTCGAGACGGATGCGAAGGGCCGTGCCGCCACGCCGCTGTCGCTGCCGGCGGGGGCCTACCGCCTCGAGTTCACGTCCCAGGATCCGCAGGGTCGGGCGTTTCGCGCCCCCGAGAACGTCTGCGTGTTCGACACGGCGGGAACGGCGCCGCTCTGCGTGCCGGACTTCTTCAAAATCGAGAAGACGCACGTGCCGGTCGGCGAGACGATTCGCTTCTTCTGGTCGAGCGGCTATGCGACGGGAACGTGCCGGATTCGCGCGACGCACAACGGCAAGGCCCTGTTCGACGAGCAGACGGACATGTCCAAGCCGTTCCGTTTCGTCGAGATCCCCGTACGGGACGACCATCGGGGCGCAATCATCGTCACGACGGAATTCCTGCGGGAAAACCGTCTCTATCGTCAGCGCGAGTGCGTGAATGTGCCCTGGGACAATAAATATCTCTCCGTCAAGGCCGAGCATCTGACAAGCCGCCTCGAACCGGGCACGAAGGAGACCTGGACGTTCCGCGTGACATCCAAACTGACGGGCGACGCGGCCTTGGCCGAGGTTCTTGCGTTCATGTACGACAAGTCGCTGGACGCGTTTCGGTGGCACAATGCCCGTCTGGTCAATTCGATTTATTTCGATTCCCGCGAACGATACATCGCAACACCGTCTTTGCAGAACAAGTTCGTCGACATGTATCACCTCTGCGGACATTTCCCCAGCACCCATTACATGCCGATTCTCAAATGGCCTTCCTTCAAGGCTCTCGAATCCTACAGGAATCGGTTTGGGGGTGGTGCGATGCTGGCCGCTGCCGCGGCGGGGGGCGCCCGCATGTTGATGCGGTCGGCGCCCATGCCGGAGGCCAACATGGTGATGGAGGAGAGCATGCCGGCTCCAGCGGCCGCCCCCGTGGCCGATGCGGAGGTCGAGGCGCGTCCCGAACCCGATGTCCCGGTCCGGCGCAATCTGCAGGAAACCGGATTCTTCCTGCCGAATCTGGAGACGGACGCCGACGGAAAGGTGTCCTTTACGTTCACGGCGCCGGACGCCCTGACGGGGTGGAAGCTCTTCGTCCTGGCGCATGACAAGGACCTTGCGAGCGGCCATCTGGAGGATGCGGAGATCGTCACGCAGAAGTCGCTGATGGTCGAGCCCAACGCGCCGCGCTTCGCCCGCGAGGGGGATGTCTTCCGCATTGCCGTGAAGGTCACGAATGCCTCCGAAACGCCGCAGAAGGGCGAGGTCTCGCTCGCGTTCGAGGATGTCGAAACCGGTGCGCCGGCAACGGTGGGCGGCGGTACGCTGGCGTTTGACCTGAAGCCGACCGAGACGCGGACGTTCGAATTTGACGTGGCGATTCCCGACGGACAGGGTTTCCTGAAATACGTCGCGAAGGCGAAGGGCGGGACGTTCGCCGATGGCGAGGAGGGCTGGCTGCCCGTCCTGTCGCGTCGCATCCTTGTCCAGGAGGCCGTCCAGCTGCAGGCGCGCGGTGCGGTGACACGGACATTCGCGCTCTCGAATCTGCTGGCGAGCGCGTCCTCCGACACGCTCCGCCATCAGGATCTCACGGTCGACGTCGTTTCGCGTCCCGCCTGGTACGCGGTACTGTCGCTCCCGTATCTGATGGAGTTCCCGCACGAGTGCAACGAGCAGACGTTCAGCCGCTACTATGCGAATGCTCTTGGAGCCTACATCGCGAACAGCGATTCGCGGATCCGTGCGATGTTCGACGCGTGGACGGCCGCGGGGGCGGAGGCGCTGAAGAGTCCGCTCGAGACGAACGAGCGTCTCAAGACCATTGCCCTCGATTCGACGCCGTGGGTGCGTGAGGCCCGTCACGAGACTGCCGCACGGGCGCGGATCGGCGCGTTCTTCGAAAAGGGCCGTCTCGATGCCGAGCAGACGCGCTGTCTCGCGAAGCTGCGTCTGAACCTGGCGGGCGGGATGTGGCCGTGGTTCCCAGGCGGACATCCCTCCGAGGGCGTGACGCTCTACATTCTGACAGGCTTTGCGCGCCTCAACCGCATCGCGGGCGTTGAATGGCCGGACTATTTTGATTCGGTCTGCGAGACGCTCGACGAAAAGGTCGAAGAGGACATCGCGGATCGTCGGAAGAAGAAGAATCTGCCGTTCGTGCTGTCGGGCTTCGACATCCACTGGCTCTATCTGCACAGTTTCGCAAACGTCCCGCCGCCGGACAAGAAAACGTCGTCCTTCCTGCTGGACGAGCTGGAGAAGGCGTGGACGCGGCTCGGTCTTGCGGCACAGGCCGATGCGGCGATCGTCCTGCAGCGTGCGGGACGGTTGGCGACGGCGCGCGACATCATGGCCTCGTTGAAGGAGCGTGCGATCGTTTCGGACGAGATGGGCATGTACTGGAAGCGGTCGTCGTTCTTCTCCTCGAGCCTCTTCGCGGCGCCCGTCTCCACCCAGGCTGCGATTGTCGAGGCGTTCCTCGAAGTGGCGAAGGATGCCGAGAGCGTCGACGCCTGCCGCGCCTGGATGCTCAAGCAGAAGCAGACGCAGAACTGGAGCTCGACCGTCACGACGGCGGACGCCATCTACGCACTGCTACTGGACGGTGGATCCGATCTGCTTGCGGGCGGTGCGCTCGCCACGGTGAAGCTGGGTTCGGTCGAGGTGCCGAAGGAGAACGCCGAGGAGGGGACGGGACGCTACTCGTATCGGGTCAAGCCCGCGGACGTCAAGCCGGAGATGGGGAACATCTCGTTCACGGCGGACGGCAAGGGAGGCGTGGCCTGGGGTGGCGTCCACTGGTCGTACTTCGAGGACGTCCTCAAGGTTCGGGCCCACGAGCCGAAGGAACTTCGCGTCGAGAAGAAGTACTACAAGAAGATCCACACGCCGCAGGGCGTCCGTCTCGAGGCCGTGAACGGCGTCGTGGAGCAGGGGGACGAACTCGTGGCGCGCCTCGTCCTGATCAGCGACCGCGTCTACGAGTACGTGCATCTGAAGGACGAGCGGCCGAGCTGCTGCGAACCCGTCGACGTGCTGTCGTCCTATCGTTGGCACGATGGCGTGGGCTTCTATCAGGCGACGCGCGACACGGCGACGCACTACTACATCGACCGTCTCGGGAAGGGCGAGTTCGTGCTGGAGACGTCCTTCCGCGTCCAGCAGCGCGGCGTCTTCTCGGGCGGCCTCGCGACGCTTCAGTGCATGTACGCGCCGGAGTTCACGGCCCATTCCGCCGCGGAGAAGATCGAGGTGAAGTAAAGAGTTTTCGGTTCACAATTCAAGAAAGGAATAAGACAATGGATTTGACGCGTCGTGACATGTTGGGCAAGCTGGGGCTTGCGGGACTTGCGGGGATGACGGCCGGGGCGCTCCGCGCCGACGAGACCGTGATCGGCGACCCGTTCTACAAGGGCTTCAGCCAGATGATCTCCGATCTGCCGCATACAATGGAGGACGGTCCCTCCGCGTTCCTCGAGAACGGCCAGGTCGTCCAGCCCCGTCGGACGATTCCCGTCTTTTCGAAGGCGGACGTGGTGGTCGTCGGCGGCGGCCCCGCCGGCTTCGCCGCGGCCGTCGGTGCGGCGCGGACCGGCGCAAAGGTCGCCCTCGTGGAGCGCTATGGTTCGCTGGGCGGACTCTTCACGAACGGCATGGTGCTCCTGATTCTCGCCGTCGGCGTCAAGGAGGATGGCAAGTTCAAGCTCGTCACCAAGGGCGTGTGCGGCGAATTCATGGATCGTCTGAAGAAGATGCCCAACGGCATTTCGAATCGTCCGCACTACGTCAAGCAGGATCTCTGGCAGCCCGATGCCGATCCCGAGGCGGCGAAGGTCCTGATGGACGAGATGATCGCCGAGGCGAAGGTGGACATGTTCTTCCACGCCTGGGGCGTCGACGTCATCCAGGCGGGGAACGCCGTCCAGGGCGTGGTCTTTGAATCGAAGCAGGGTCGCCAGGCGATTCTCGCCAAGCAGGTCGTCGATGCGACGGGCGACGGCGACGTCTTCTTCCAGGCGGGGGCCAACTACCGCCAGATCACCCACGGCATCGGGTTCATCCGCCGCTTCGGCAACATCGACCGCATCGACCGGACGCAGGATCCCAAGGCCGCGCAGGGTCTGCGTCTCGGCGATCAACCGGTCGAGTCCGCCTGCTGGGGCGGTTCGCCGCTCTCGCCCAAGGAGCAGAAGGGCAACGGACTCGACATCCGCACGATGTCCCAGCGCGAAGTGGAGCATCGTCGTCGGACCTGGAAGAGCTTCGAGCGGCTCCATGCGAAGCCGGGCTTCGAGAAGCTGTTCCTCATGGACACCTGTTCCCAGCTCGGCGTGCGGGCCTCGCGCCTCTTGGATGCCGAGCTCCTCATCGACCGCGAGGGCGCGCTGGCGCAGCGTACGTTTGACGACGTGGTGGCCGTGGGTGGCGACGACGCCTTCCAGCGTCCGGAATTCCAGATTCCCTATCGTTCGCTGCTTCCGAAGGGGGTGGAGAACGTGGTCGCCTGCGGACGCTGCCTGGGCTGCACACCGGATCTCATCGACCGCGTACGCCTGATTGGTCCCTGCTTCGTCTCCGGCCATGCCGCCGGCGTGGCCGCCGCCGTCGCCGCCAAGCACGGCTGCACGGCGCGTCAGGCGCCTGTTGCCGAGATCCAGCGTGTTCTCCGCGATCAAGGTGCCTACCTGGGGTAGAGTCCTCCTGGAAATTTCACGTCTTCTGCTGCAAAATCACCAATTGGCGGAATGAAGATTCCTCAACTGTCGGAACTAAAATCCACCAACTGACCGAACAAAAGTCCATCAACTGGCCGAATGGCTGGAATCCTGATTTGGATTCTGCTATACTATCAGCATGAAATCTTACAGAAAACGAGTTTTGGATGATTTGTTGGCCCGCCGTTCGCAGACGGCGGGGGCCATTCTCGTCGAGGGGATCAAGTGGTGTGGGAAAACAACGACATGTGAACAGGCTGCCAAGAGTGTCGTTTACCTTGATGAGCCGGAAAAACGTGAACACAATCTGCTGATGGCAAAGATTCGACCGTCGGAGATTCTGGATGGGGCGACTCCACGGCTCATCGATGAATGGCAGCAGGCACCTGTTTTGTGGGATGCCATTCGCTATCGGGTAGACCATGCGGAAGTGCGGGGGCAGTATCTATTGACGGGATCGGCCGTTCCGTCGGAAGATTCCGACATCAGGCACAGTGGCACGGGACGTTTCGCATGGTTGAAAATGCGTCCGATGTCTCTGTATGAATCTGGAGAATCCTCCGGAGAGGTCTCGCTTTCCGGACTCTTCAGGGGAGAGGACCGGACGGGTGCACATCCCGTACTTTCGGAGTTGCCCGATGTCGCGCAGGTCATTTGCCGTGGAGGTTGGCCCGTCACCTGCGGGATGTCTGGCGAGTTGGCGCTCGATGCGTCGTTCGACTACCTGGAGGCCGTGGTCAAACGGGATATCTCCCGTGTTGATGGAGTCGCCCGTGATGAAGATCGAGCACGGCGGATCATGCGTTCGTACGCGCGGTTGCAAGGAACCCAGTCGACGGCGGCCGTCATCAAAGAGGACCTTGTCGCCCACGAGGCCGGAGCCTTCAATGAGGATACCGTGTATTCGTATATCAATGCGTTGAAGCGGATTTTCGCGATTGAGGATATGCCGGCATGGTGCCCGAATTTGCGTTGCAAGACACCGATTCGGACATCGGATACGCGTTACTACACGGATCCCTCCATCGCAACGGCGGCGTTGCGGATTGGTCCTGGTGGGTTGATGGGAGATTTGCCAACGTTTGGTTTTCTTTTTGAAGCCCTTGCCGTCCGCGATTTGCGCGTCTATGCGGATGCTTTGATGGGAGACGTACGGCATTATCATGATGCAAGCGGGCTCGAATGTGACGCAGTGGTCTATTTGCGCAACGGCTCCTATGGCCTTGTCGAAATCAAGCTTGGAGGGCAGCCGCTCATCGACAAAGGTGCTACCACTTTGGTGAAGCTCGCGGGGAAGATTGACACGGGGAAAATGCCCAGGCCTTCGTTCCTCATGGTGTTGACGGCTGTGGGCGATTGTGCCTATCGGCGTCCCGACGACAACGTCTTTGTTTGCCCGATCGGCTGTCTGAAACCATGAAGTCTGTGTTGGGAAGAAAGCCGGACGCAGCCCGTGGGGCGGAAGAGTGAAAGGAAAAGGCAGGAAATGAACAGAGTTTTCTGTGATGCCGGTGTCGCCGTGCACCAGCTTGAGAATACGGGATGCGTCAAGGCGTACATTGCGACGACGCCGGAGACGCGGCGGATCTGCAACGATCCGCGCTGTCTTGGACTTGACTACACGAACGCGTTGAGTGCGGCGTGCGCGAAGGTCTTGAAGGTGATGCCGCTCGGGCTCGTGGAACGCGAAACGGCCGTTGTCAACATCCTCCGTGGCGGACTCAACTACGGCCTTCGCGAGGCCCTCGCGACGGCCTATGGCTGGAACGTCCACGCCACCTGTTTCCTTTCCGCGCAGCGCGCGAAGGACGGAGAAGGGGACGACTGGCATATTACCGAGAACTCCTACCGCAAGTTGCGCTTCCCGAAGAGCTGCTCGTTCGTGATCGGCGACGTGGTCGCCACGGGCACTTCGCTGGTCTATGCGCTCGAGATTCTGGTCGAGACGGCCCGCGAGAGCGGAACGAATCTCAAGAGCATCGTCTTCTTCACCTATGGCGGCTCCAAGGCGCTGACGATTCTCAAGGCTGTCGACGAACGCTGTCGTGTACTCTTCCCGGACTACCAGGGCACCTCGCTCTTCTATCTGGAGGGGGTCTTCACGGTTCCCGACCGTGCGACGCCGCTCTCGATCAAGCTTCCGGGCACGGACCTGCTGCGCTATGGGGCGACGATGGCGCCCGAATTCATCGATTCGCAGTACGAGGATCCCGCCTGTCCGATTGAACGCTGCATCATCTACGACGCCGGCAGCCGTGCGTTCGCGCCGGACGAGTACGCGTCGGACGTCCTCGGCTACTGGCAGATGACGAAGGCGCTCGCGGAGTCGGGTGTCTCGTATGAACGGCTGCTCGCCGAGCGTTTCCCGTCTCTCGACCCCGTCCGGTTCGGCACAGTCGATCTTGTCGCGCTCTGCACCCGTCAAATCAACGCAATGAAGGAAATCATCCATGGCTGAACACGCAGATTTTGAACACGGTTCCGTGACAGCGGCCGAACGCCGGGGCTTCTGGAGCATGTTTGTGATCATGATGGGTTTCACGTTCTTCTCCGCCTCGATGTGGGTGGGCGTGAAACTCGCGAACGGCCTCACGTTCGGTCAGTTCGTCTGGGCGGTGATGGCGGGCAACGTCATCCTGAGCTTCTACTGCTCGCTTCTCGCGTGGCAGGCGGCGAAGACGGGCCTTTCGGTGCATCTTCTTTCGCGCTATTCCTTCGGACTGCGCGGGTCGTACATCCCGTCTTCCGTGCTCGCTTTCACGCAGATCGGCTGGTTCGGCGTGGGCGTGGCGATGTTCTCCATCCCGACGACGGTGTTCCTCAAAGATCTGGTCTGTCTTCAGGGCAGCTGGCTGATGTCGGGGGCGACAGTCGACGTGTTCGGCGCGGCGGCGCTGCCCGTGCGCTGCCTGTACATCCTCACCGGCGTCTCGGGCCTGTTGATGACCTCTTCGGCCTACTTCGGCATTCGGGCCTTGCGGATCATTTCGATCATCGCGGTGCCGTCGATCGCCGTCTTTGGCGGCTGGAGCGCGCTCAAGGCGCTGTTTGTCGACGATCCGGCGTTCATCGTCCAGAACAACGCGGCATTGGCCGGGCAGACGATCTCCAGCGGTTGGCAGGCGCTCGTGAACCACGTTCCCGCCGTCGACCCCAAGACCGGCGCCTCGGCGGCGATCGGGATGGTGCTCGCCGTCTCGATGGGCATTGGCAGCTTCATCTCCGGCGGCAGCTGTACGCCGGACTTCGCCCGCTTCGCCAAGAACACGCGACATGCGGTGGTGACGACCGCGCTGGCGTTCTTCATCGGCAACTCGCTGATGTTCTTCTTCGGCGCGGCGGCGGCGATGGTCTACGGCAAGCAGGACATTTCCGAGGTTCTGAAGCTTCAGGGACTTCTCCTGCCGGCGATCGTCGTGCTGGGCCTGAACATCTGGACGACGAACGACAACGCGCTCTATACGTCCGGCCTCGGCATCTCCAACATCACGGGTCTCCCCAAGCGCTGGCTCGTCCTCTTCAACGGACTCCTCGGCACGGCCGCGGCGATCTGGCTCTATGACAACTTCTGCGGCTGGCTCAACATTCTCAACACGGTCATTCCGCCGTGCGGGGCGATCATCATGGCAGACTTCTTCCTCGTGAAGAAACGCGTCTATGCTCCGATTGCGGAGGCGGTGTTCGCGCCTGTCTCCCTTCCGGCCGTGGCCGCCTGGGCCCTGGGATCGACGGTCGCGCTCGCGGGTTTCAACTACATTCCGCTTGGCAGCTGGGCGCAGGCCGGCATTCCGGCCGTCAACGGCATGCTCGTTGCCGCCGTCGTCTATGTGGCGCTCCAGAAGCTTCTGAAGCGTGGCTGAGACAAAGGTCTTCGTAATCAGATCGCGATTGTTGATTTGCAGAGGGAATTTACGATGAAATCTGCCCGTATGTTGAGTCTGGTGTTCTGCGGGATTGCCGGAGTCCTGGTGGCCGCGGAGGTGAAGACGCCGGAGACGTCGAAATTGTTCGTCCGGCACGAAGATCCCGAGACGAAGGTCGTGTCCTATCTGCTGAAGCCGGGGCTCGTCGCCTTCAACCAGCAGTCGCTCTACTTCACCGCGAAGTCGATGACCGACGACGGACGGTTCATCGTCCTCTGGGTTTCCGACGACGAATTTCCGCCCGAGCGGAAGGGGAAGAGACTTTCCGTTTCGAAGCGGATGACGCTCATCGATCTGGAGAAGGAGGAAATCGTCGATCTCGGGGTGGGGGGCTGCATTCCCTGGCTTGACGTCGCCACGGACCAGATGTGGTATACGGATGCGGCGGGCGTCCACCGGCGCGATCTTCTCGTCGATCCGCTGAAGGACAATCTGCTCTGCCGCTGGCCGAAGGAACTGCTCAATAAAAATCCGGACGCGAAGCCGCCCCGCTATGGCACGCACATCACGCTGTCGCCCGATCGCCGCCTCGTGTTCATGGACACCAGCATCGACCACCAGTGCCTCCAGGGCGTCATCGATACGACCACGGGCCACTGGACGGAGTGGGCGCGGGCGGACTTCTTCTGCAACCACGGACAGTTCAATCCCGTCGATCCTACGCTCGCGATGTGTGCCTGGGAGTCGGCCCGATTCAAGACGCGCGACGAGATGTATCCGGATGAAATCGCCCGTGCGACGTTCGATGTGAGCGGCCAGGTGAGCAACCTCGTCCGCTCGCCGGACGACGTCTATCCGCGTCTCTGGCTCTTCCGCGAGGGGAAGAAGTGGGAAATCACGTCGAAGATCACCAACTACGCCTCGCATGAATACTTCACCGAGGACGGCAAGGGGTTCTACTGGTGCTCCGCCGGCGTCTGCTACCATGATCTCGCGACGGGACGCCAATGGCGCATCAACCCGCTCACGTCCGCCCACGCGGCGATGACGGCGGACAACAGGTACATCGTCTCGGACAGCTCCTGGGGCGGCTGGTGGCGCGGCTGCGGCTGGACGGTCCTCTTCTGGAACCGCGAGACGCACCGCGGCCTCTTCATCCACTCGAAGCGACCGGTCATCGCCTCGAAGAAGAACGAGTCGAAGCTCCATCCCGATCCGCATCCGCAGTTCGTCTGCAAGGACCGCTACATCATCTGCACGATGAACGACGAGGCCCGCCGGATGAACCTCTCCGTCACGCCCGTCGACCAGCTGCTTCGCCGGACGACCGATCCCGCCACGGCACCGAAGCCGAAGACGTTCCCGCTCGCGTTCGATCCCGCGACGCGGACGGACGCCACCTACGAACTGCAGATCGACGTGGCCGCGCTGCGGGCGAAGAACCTGGTGGACGCGCCGCCGTGCCCGGCTTCGTATGACAGCTATACGGCTTTTGCGTTGAAGGGCGTCGTCAACGGGCGCGAGGAGATGCTGCCGTTCGAGGCCATCCAGGGCGACGATTTCAGAAAGAACGTCGTGCTGCGCTTCAAGATCCCCGTCGGCACCGAAAAACTTTTCTACATCGCGGATGCCCCTGGCCGGTTTGAATATTATGATTCCGAATCCTGCGCGAACCTCTTCGCCCAGGCGTATGAGCATGATCACGCCAATCGCTGGACGCTCGGCACGGGCGCAACCTGCTCGCCCCACCGCGGTGGTCTCGTCTTCACGTCCTCGGCACCCTCTGCCGTCGCCTACGAAGCACCCCTCTCAACCTTCTCACCCCTCTCAACCCCCTCCCCCCGCTCCCCCTCCTCCTCCCTCGGTCACTGCGACCTCGCTCTCCGCAATTTGGGCGAGACGGTCTGGACGGGCGGATTCAGGCTTGAGCAGTTGGACGCGAAGGGAACCGTTCTCGGCGACGCGCTGGCCGGACAGGGCGAGAAGGCCTCGATTGTCCGTGACCGCCGGGGCGTCTATCGCTTCACCGGGGCTATTGATCCGGCCGCGCGGAAGGTCCGTCTTGTGATCGGACTTTCCGCCAAGGACGGCAAACCGGCCAAAGTACTGGTCTGCCGCCTCAATCTCCGAGAAGCGACGGTCTTCCCTTTCAATTAAGGGGCTTCAACACACGCGTGGGGCTCTTTTCGCCTTTCATGGCTGCATGATGTGCGCAGATGCCTTCGGCATTCGCGAAATTTTCGACCGAATCGACGTGGCTACGACGCCCGCGCCAAAGACTTGAATTTGGCAATTCTGTGGCTTGATTTTGACGCGCGGGTTACGCCACGGTCGATTCGGTCGAAGATGCGTCAGCACACGGTATGGAATCAATGCATAGCCAAATACTGCGTATGCGCTGCATCTGCGTTCCGCTAAAAACTTTCACGAGTCTCAATTAGGCGCGGTAGGGCTGCGTCCAGGCCACGTGGAGGCGGGGATGCAGGAACGCCGTCGCGGCAGGACGCGCCGGCGCGAGAATCCGCGCCCGGACGTAGAGGTCGTCCGGACGGAGCGTGTACGAGGCGCGGACCGCTTCGCCCACGCCGCCACTGGCGCTTTTCGCCACGACGCCGATCTTCTTCGAATCGTAGACGTTCACCTTCCGGAGGGTCTTGGGCTGGTCGGCCTCGCGGGCGTCTTCCGGTTTGACCTCGAAGGTTTTCACGGGCTTCTCGGAGAAGTCCTTCTTCGTGACGATGAATTGGATCGTCCGGCACTGCCGGGGCGCACCTGCCACGGCGACGGAAAGCGTGCCTTTCGCCGCGTCGAAGGAGAAGTCCTCCGGCTGGACGCCCTCGCAGGCCGCGAAGTCGCCCGCCTTCATCGCCGCCAGCAGGGCCTGGGGCGTCAGGGCTTCGGCTCGGACAAGGCTCCACGCGTTGAAGGGGAGGCAGTGGATGCCCGGTGACGTGCCCGGCAGGCCGAAGTATTCGTGCGTATCGTCGTTCCCCACGCCGTAGAGCAGCGGCTGTCCCCGACGGGCCCGGAACGCGTTCACCACGTCCCAGAATCGGTCCGTGTCGTAGCCGTCGGTCGGCAGGCCTTTCCCGGGACGGTAGGGACTGCCGCCATTGCAGACTTCGAAGAAACGGACGTCCGGCGTGGCGATCAGATCCTCCGCCAGCACGTCGTACCAGCGCCAGATCGGATGGTTGAGCACGAGCAGCTCCTCGCGCCCGTGTTCACGCGCGAGTTTTTCCACCGACTTCCGGATGGCCTCGATGCGCTGCGCCACCGAAACGCCCTTGAGCGGATAGCCCGTGAGGCCCTCTGCGACGCCGGGAACGTTGAGGTAGTTCATGTGGACCTGGTTCTCGATCCCTTCGACGGGCTGCGTCTTGGTCGTCGCCTCCACGGCGTCAAGCAGCAGGAACTTTCCGGGCTGCTCGAAACGGGCGCGCAGCCGCTCGATCGTCGCGAGCTGAACGGAGAGGGCGCCTTTCTCGTCCGTCACCGTCTCGACGCAGTCCGGAAATTCGCGGCGGAAGGCGTCCAGGATCTGGGGACGGATCTCGCCGCGTCCCGTGCCGACCTTCTTCGTCCGTTCGCCCGTGGCGTAGACGTTGTGGTCGCTGAGACCGAGGAAGTTGTAGCCCGCGTCGCGGTAGAGGGCAACCGCCTGCTCGGGGAAGGCCTGGCCGTCGCTCCAGTAGGTATGGGTGTGGAACTGGCCCTTGTAGAGATGCTTGCCGGTCGTCGGCTCGGCCGCCGAAATCCGCGATGCGGCAATTGCCGCCGTTCCTGCCATAAACGCGCGTCGTGTCAGTTCCATTGCTGTCTCCGATTCAAAATCTTTTTCTGGAAGGTCATCTTCTGGTCTATGCACACAATAGACGCCACTTAGTCTACCACATTCACTCTGAAGGCGTGAAGAAAGTTTCTTGGTGGAGATTCTCAATTTCAGGCGGTGAAAACAAACAACGACGAGTCGCACCGTTCGATCTTCAACAAGTACGGGGCGATCTTCCATTCCCGACTTTCCCCTTTTACTGCCCCAGACCGGTGGAGGACCAGATTGGTCAGCCGCTTCCGTATTGAGGGATGCTCCACTCCCGAGACAGGTGGACTGAGACCATTAGATTTGATAAAATTGGTCTCAAGAGGAACGATTTTATGAAGACAAATGGCTTGATGGAATTCGCGGGTGTCTGCGTGGTCGCGGGCATGGCCTGGGCGGGTACGGACGGCACATGGTCGAGCACGACCACTGGTGGCGACTGGAATACGGCCGCCAATTGGGTCGATGGCGTGATGCCGGAGAACGGCGTCGCGACGTTCGACTTCACCGGCCAGACGGGGCGGATCGACATCCAGGGCGCAGGTCGGATTCCTCTGACGGAACTCCGCTATTCCGGCGCCCTGCGGTGGAATCGGAATGTCGAGTCTGTCTTCAGCGGCATGCTGTTCGACATGACAGGTCCCGCGAAGATCACCGTAGAGGTAATTGCAAAACCTCGGCGTTGACGGCTTGTCCGTCCGCCTGACGGCG
>JAUNMP010000253.1 GCA_030537465.1 bacterium | reverse complement strand
GCCGCGGACTCGGGCGTCTCGTCGCTCCGCCACTCGAGCATATCGGAATGGACGGCCGTCCTGCCGGAGGTCAGGCGGATGCGCGTGATGCGCGTGCGGTTCTCGACCATGCTGAGCGGACAGTCCGTCGCCCGGATCATATTGCCGAACTTGCGGATGCACGGACCGATGTACGACTGGCGGAATTCGACTAGGATCTCCGGCTTGATGGCCTTCAGACGCGCCGTGACGTCCGTGAGCAATCTCTCGACGGCGACGGGAATGGCTTTGATGTCGCGTCCCGCATAGTTCTCGGCGATGGCAGGGTCGACACAGCCTTCCTTGAGGGTGAAACGTCCAATGAAGTCGAACTTGAATCCATCGAGGTCCCAATCGCGGACGGCCGCCTCATACGTCTGGATTAGATACTCGCGCACCTCGGGGAAGCGCGGATCGAGTACCCAGCCACCTGCGCAGCAGTTCTCCGCAGGCAGATACTTGCCCCTGAAACGGTCGAAGTTCGCGCTCCGATCCCCCACGAACGGCACGGAATACCAGAGCATGTACTTGTAGCCCATCGCATGGACACGCTTCACATGCGCAGCCATGTCTGGGAAGTTGCGCCCTGGCTTCCAGTCCCCACAGAAATGGTATCCACCCCACGCGCGATTGCCGAGCGGCAGATCAATCTGCCAGCCGTCGTCCGTGATGAGCGTCTTCATGCCCAGCTTCGCGGCGAGGGCACACTCCTCCTCGACAAGGTCGGACGAGACATCCTGGTGGAACGTGTACCAGGTCGAGTAGAGCGGGTCGAAGGCGCTCTCCGGAGCCACAAGAGGTTCAAGTCCCGCAGCCCTGCACATCCAATCTGCCGCAGCCCCGATCGCCTCGCCGTAGAAGATTGGCCGCGCATCGAAGCGCACGCAAGTCTCATAGTCCGTCATCGGCGCCTCGGGCACCGTGAAAAAGCGGAAGACGCAGCCGAAGTCCATCCCCTTCTCGCTGATCGGCGCACGGAACTCCACGCGGCGACAGGATTCGCTGCACGCGAAGGTGAAGCGGTTCGCATCATTCGCGTCGAGGAACGAATAGAGCGGCATCCAGTTCGAAATCTCGCTCAGCATCGGCTGACTCCAGGGGATGCCGTAGTGTGTGGACTCGCTCGTCCAGAGATGATGAACGTCTCTCTGCGACACACGCCACCGCATCTCGAAGACCGGCGGTGTCTCGGGCTTTGCCGCCCGCATCCTCACGCGGACGACGTCAACGCCGTCCGCGGCCTTCTCCGCCCGTGTCTCGAAGGTCCATCCACCGGGTTTCACGGCGTTTAGCGTCACCATGCCAACAGAGGGCACCGTCACAGACTGCTGAACGGCCTGAACAACGCAAGCCACCAACAGAGACATTGTCATCAGCATTACTCTCATAATGTATTTCCCCTTCAAGATATTTCCCTTTCAAGAGGCTGTCAATTCGCCTTCGGTGTGCGAAGAATCAGTTCGCTCACTTCGGCGGGAACGCCCAGTCGCAGAGGGAAACCTGCCCACTGCCCTGTGCCGGGGTTCACGTAGAGTGCAATCCTCTCCTCACGATACAGTCCGCGCAAATGGTCCTCGTTCCCCATCTTCGCCACGAGCAGATCCATTCCGCGACAGGCTCCACCATGGGTATGTCCGCTCAACTGCAGTCGAACCCCATGTCGTTCGTGTTCCGGCAGATGAATTGGCCGATGCTTCATCAGAATCCGGCACCCCTCGGGGGCCCCCTCAAATGTTCTGACAACGTCCGGCGTCACAGAATCCCCCGCGTACCGCGGCGAGCAAGCCGTCTCGTCGGGGATACCGCCCAGAACCAGACGGGCCTCCCCTCGCACAAAGACGTGGTGGGCGTTGTCGAGCATGCTGATACCGAGTTCTTCGAAGACCGGCCGCCAGGTTCTATATCCGGAGTAGTATTCATGGTTTCCGGCACAGCCAAAGACTCCCAGCCTCGACTTCAAGTCCTTCAACGGTTCGAGATCCTCGCGGCGCGCCTCGACTGAGCCATCAACGAAATCGCCCGTGATGCAGACGATGTCGGCATTCAGCGTGTTCGCCTGGGCGACAATGCCCTTCATGTGCTCGCGTCGCGCCGCCGCACTGCAGTGCAGATCGCTCAGATGAACAATGCGAAAACCGTCGAAGGCACGCGGAAGTTCCTCGACCTCGATTTCCGTCCGCTTGATGCGCGGCACGCGAATACCCTCCCAGACGCCCCAGCCCGCAGTCCCTGCGGCGGCGACTCCAGCAACGAACTGACGCCGACGGATGCCCTGCGTCGCCCGTATCGCCTCACGCTGCCGTGGATTGAGAAAGAACCAAGCGACTCCCTTGACGATCGTCGCGGTGCAGACCAGCCCCACGAACAGCATAAATGAGGAATAGGCCCAACCCGTCACGTGGATGAACGTCTCCGGCAGCTCCGGCTTGAAGGCATCCCCACCCAAAACCGCGTACACCACGAACTTCTGGGAGGCCAGAAACAGGAGCACGGCGAACGCGATCGCCCAGGCGCGCGGCAGTCTGAGCGGACGAACGCCAAAGTAGAGCACGATCAACCACGCGAAGAACGGGAATACCAGAAAGAACAGGTGGTAGAACACGAAGAATCTCCCGGAGCCGAACTAGCGCGCGCAGGACTCGAGGATCTTCGCCACGTCGTCGTCCTTGAGAGGCCTGAAGCGCCCCAGTGTGTTCCCGTTGAGCCCGAGTTTGGCGACCAGCGCGGGAATGTCCTCAGCCTTCGCGCCGAGTTCCCGGAACGTCAGGGGAAGTCCGAGAGAGTGAATCCAAGCACGGTAACGGGCTATGCCCTCGTCTACCATCAAGGTCTTGTCAGCCGGGGCGACGCCAAAGACCTTCTCGGCAAAACGGGCGAAACGCGCCAGGTCCGTATCCTTCACATAGTCCATCCACGCCGGCATCACCACGGCAAGTCCCGCACCGTGTGCGCAGTCATAGAGTGCGGAGAGCTCGTGCTCGATGCCGTGGCTGGCCCAGTCCTGGACACGCCCCGCGCCACAGACATTGTTGTGCGCAAGAGATCCCGCCCACATGAGGTCGGAGCGTGCCGCGAAGTCAGTCGGTTCCGCCAGGGCCTTCACGCTGGCCACGACGACAGACCGCATCAGGCCTTCACAGAGTTCGTCGGACACCATCACGTCCTGCGTGGGCGTGAAATAACGCTCCACGAGGTGCGCGAAGATGTCCACCGCCCCGCACGCCGTCTGGAACGGCGGCAGCGTATAGGTGAACATGGGGTTCAGAATCGCGAACTTCGGACGCAGGGCCTCTCCCGTCGCGCCGCGCTTGAGATTGCCGGGCTCAAGATTGATGATGCTGTTCGCGGAGCCCTCGCTGCCCGCGGCGGCGATCGTCAGCACCGCGCCGATCGGCAGGGCCGCCGGAACCGGCTTCGGGGCCTTCACGTCTTTGCCAAAATAGTAGTCGGCGAAGTCGCCCGCGTAGACCGTGCCGAAGGCAATCGCCTTTGCGGAGTCGATCACGCTGCCGCCGCCAACCGCGAGAATGAAATCGACCTTCTCGCGGCGGCAGAGATCGATGCCCTCGCGGACCAGTCCACTGCGGGGATTCGGCTGCACGCCGCCCAAGGGAATGAACGGAACCTCCGCCTGGGTCAGCGACGCGACAACCTTGTCGTAGATGCCATTGACCTTGACGCTTCCGCCTCCGAAGTGGAGGAGCACCTTCGTTCCCCCACAGCGTCTGACCAGGTCTCCGGTCTTCTTCTCGGACTCACGGCCGAACACGAACCGCGTCGGCGAATAAAACTCAAAACTGTCCATGCAGCAAATCCTCCAGAAACGAATTGGAACCCATCAACGGAAGAGGAACATCGTGCCGGTCATCGGCAGATCGCATTCATAGCATCCCATGTCGGGGATTCCGTCAACGATGCGCGTCTTTCCGGCGAGATCCACCGCCTCCGCCGTCATCCAGTCCAGCAGAAGCCCCGTGTTGCGCGCCGGCGAACCGCGACTGATCATGTAGAACGGAGACTCCGGATAACGGACATCTCCCGACAAGAATTTCGGATTTCCAGAAACAAGATCGACTTTGACCGCGTTGTTGAAGAAATTTGCATTCGACAGCACCTGTCCGCACATCGAATTCTGGATGATGTTACCCGCCGGATTGACGACGGAAGTCCCCGTCGTGTAGAGGCTCACGTCGTTCCGGACGCCATTCTGCCTGTTGTTCCAGAAGATGCAGTTGACGATTCGATTTGTCGACGGCAGAGCCTTGCCTGTATTGACGGGATCCTGACCACCGCGGAAGGCATAGATGAGATATCCGTCACTCATATTGATCTCATTCGCAATTCCGACATTTCGGACACGGATTGCATCGTTGTCCACGAACGTGCAGTTCGAGATCTCGACGGTCTTGCCCGTGTCGTTCTTGATGTAGACGTGGGCCGTACTGTTGGTGAACAGGCAGTTGCGGACATGGCCGGCCCCCGTCAGCGTGTTGAAGACGATCATGCCGCCGCCGTAGTTGTCATAGTCGAACGCGCAGCCATCGAAGATGCAGCGATCGTAGTTCAGGGCGAACATGTCGCCGAAGCCCCTGAACGTGCACCCAGTCACCTGCTTGGCATAGTGGATCTGCGACCCGATGTTCGCAAACCTGTTGGTGTTGTTGTCGAAGACGCAGTTCTCAACCGTCCCCGCGTTCGCGAAGGAGTCGACGACGACGCCCGCGTAGTCCTTCACGGCGAAGTTGTCCTTGAACACGCAGTCCACGATGCGGTCATAGGCCAGGATTCCAAAGGACGCGCGTTTTGAACCCACCGAATTGCCGATGAACATGCAGTTGGTCAGCGTCGTGAGCTTGCCCGCGGCATAAAGGGCCCCGTAGTCGCCGTCCGAATGGTTCCCCTCGAACACGCAGTCGGAAACCCGATTCTGCGCGATGCCGATGGAGAGTCCGCCGACGGAGACCACGGCGGTGTTCGTCCTGAACGTGCAGCGCGCGATTTCGCCAATGCCCGAGCTGCTCGCCACGTAGGCGCCGCCGCTGTACAGCGCAGTGTTTCCGATAAAGGAACAGTCCACAAGCTTGTCCGTCCCGACCTTGACATAGGCCGCCCCCCCTGACCCCGAGGTGGTCCGGTTCAACGCGAACACATTGTTGGAGACGACGCCGAGGCCGCCGAGGGCCGACATCGCGCCGCCTACGCTCGCCACGTTGTTGGAGAAGACGCAGCCGGCGACTTCGCTGATGAACCCGCTGGCACGGAACGCGCCACCATCGGTATTTGCGACGTTGTCGAGAAAGACACAGTTCACAATCCGCGATTGGGCGTCCGGCTTTTCGATGGCGAGCGCCCCGGCCACGGCCGAGCTCGACACGTTGTTCGAGAAGACGCAGCCCTGAAGACGGAAGAACTCCTGACAGGCCAGCGCCCCGCCTCCGGAATCACCCGTCGCGGTGTTGTTGAGGAACACGCAGTTGTCAAAGACATTCGTGGGATAGCCCAGCATGCCGCATCCACCGTAGGCGGCGCCTCCGCGCAACGCCGAATTGTTCTCGTAGAGACAGTCGACGGCGGAGAGATTATAGGTTGCGCCACCGGTAGAACCCGCCGAGCAATTCCGAAACACGCAGTTCGTCAGCTTGCCGCTCAGCGCATCATCGGTGTTCATGACATACATGGCACCGCCCTGAAGCGTCGTGTGTCCGTTTTCAAATGAAAGATGCTTGAAGGTCGACGTCCGCCCGCCTCCCGTATAAGGATAAAGGAGACGCATCGTGCCGTTCCCCTTGATAACGGACTCCTCTTCTGGCGTCTTCTGGCTCCAATGCTTCGTATTCTCGCCGCGCAGCATCAGTTTAACGCCAAACACGAGATGGGATTCCTTGTTTGCATCCGGGGCGCAGGCCGTTCCCCACGAAAGCAGGGTCTTGCCCGCATTCGTCACGGAATGGGGCGCCAGATTCGAGAGGTCGTATATGCCTGGCTTCAGGACGATTTCGAAATAATCGGCGCTTTTCGTTGCCTGGGCCACGGCATTCGTCAATTCGTCGACTGTATTCACAAGCACGGTCTGGGTGCCCGCCGCCCAGGATGACCCACAGATCACCGCCATCACGAGGGTTGCAATGAACAAAGGAAATGAAGGACCTTCTTTTTTCATGGGTATTCCTCTTTACAGT
>JAUNMP010000252.1 GCA_030537465.1 bacterium | reverse complement strand
AGGCGACGGAGTCGCCGGAATGTTCAACTGAGGAGGGTTTTGCAATTACCTCTTTTAACTTTCAACTTTCAACGTTCAACCTTCCTTCCCCCCTATGAAGATTTCCCGTCGGATGTTTCTTGAGATGGCCGCGGCCGCCGCTGCGTGCGGGGTACCGTTCTCCGTTGCGGCGAAACCCTACAACGACACGACGTCCTGGGATCCGTTCGTCGCGAACATCACGGATGTGGATACCTATCTGCGGCGGAAGTTCCGGCAGAACGTGACGGACAAGTCCACGGGCCTCGCAGTGCCGGCGTTGAAGACCGCCCTGAAGGAGATCGTCGCCGCGGGCAAGGCCGCGAACGAGTCCTGGCGCATCACGAAGGCGAAATGCTTCGCCTGCCTCGTGACGCGCCAGGCCATCGACGTCTCGCACTTCGACTGGTTTCCGGCGATCGCCATCTGGAACCGCTGGGACCGTCCGATGAACCAGGTCTTCCACAGGCGGGCGGCCGAGGTGAACGCGAAGACGCTGCCGGAATGGGTCCGTCGCGACTGGGGACGGGGCAATAGCGCCGGCGACTGGAACATGTGGCAGGACTTCGACCATTCGGTGCCCGACTGGCGCGTGATCCTCGCCCTGGGCTACCCGGGGATGAAGGCACGGTTCGAACGGTATGCGGGGGAGAAGGGAGAGAAGGGGTACGCGGATCCCTTTTACGAAGGTTTGAGAATCGCGATGGATGCGATCCTCGAGGGCATTCGCCGATTTGAAGAGCAGGCGAAGAAGAATCTGGCGAAGGGTGATCCCGACGGACGTCTCGCGAAGGAGATCGCGTGCCTGGAACGGTTGCGGACGGGTAAGCCCCAGACGGCCTACGACATGATGATGTTCTCTTCTATTCCGAGCACATGGACGGCATCCAGTGCCGTTCGCTGACGGAGCTCGACGTGTTTCTCACGCCGTACTACGAGGCGGACCTCGCCGCGGGACGGACGACGGAGGCCGAGTTCCGCGAGCAGCTCAAGCACTTCCTCTGGCAGTGGGGCTCGATCAGCAACTACTGGAACCAGCCGGTCGGGCTGGGGGGCACGAAGGCGGACGGCACGACGGAGTTCAACCACGTCTCGAAGATCATCCTCGAGGTGATGGATGAATGCAACCTCACGACGCCGAAGTTCCTGGTGAAGATCGCGCCGAACACGCCGGACTGGGCGATGGACAAGCTGATGGACATGGCGCGCCGTCATCGGTCGGTCTCGTTCATCGGTGAGGAGCCGGCGGCGAAGGCGCTGAAGAAATGGTGCCATGCGTCCGACGAGGACTGCCGGACAATGGTCGTGCGTGGTTGCTACGAGTTCGGTCTGCGCGACAGCGTGAACGGCACGGGCGTGGGCTACATCAGCTATCTGAAGCCGGTCGAACGAATCTTGGCGGATGCGAAGGCGGGAAAATTCACGGCGGAGACGTATGAGGCGTTCAAGGCGGAATACCTGCGTCGGCTGACGGACGTGGTGACACGCTGCCGCAAGGTCGCGTTCGAGTTCGAGAAGGTGCTGCCGGAGGTCAATCCCGCGAACTGCATGACGCTCGCGACGGAGTTCGCGCTGAAGAACCGCAAGGACGGATTCGCGAACGGATGTCCGCGTGGGAACAACACGTCGCTCCTGAGCGTGGGGCTCGGCACGACGGTGGACGCGCTGTTGGCGGTGAAGGAGATCGTCTACGAGAAGAAGGAGTTGTCCCTCGCCGAACTGGGCGCCGTGATGGCGGCGAACTGGGAGGGACACGAGCCGTTGCGGCTGCGGATGCTGCGTTCGAAGCGGAAGTGGGGCAACAACGACGCCGAGGCGAACGCGCTCGGGCGTGAACTCATCAAGACCTATTCCGGCGAGATCAACGGCAAGCCCAATTCGAAGGGGGGCGTGTTCCTGGCGTCTGGACACAGCGCGCGCCAGTTCATCGAGCTGGGGGCGAAGACCGGGGCGACGCCGGACGGGCGGAAGAAGGGCGAGGAGATGTCCAAGAACCTCTCGCCGACGATGGGCGCGGATACGGAGGGCGTGACGGCGCTCGTCCAGACGCTGGCCTCGGCGAGCGTGGAGGATCTGCCGGGCGACTATCCGCTCGATGTGATGATGCACCCTTCGGTCTGCTCGGGCGCGAAGGGCATCGAGGCGATGAAGACCGTGGTGCGTCTCTTCCACGCGAATGGTGGCAGCGTGGTGCAGTTCACGGTGTTCAGCGCCGAGGAGCTGAGGGATGCACAGGCGCATCCTGAGAAGTATGAAGATCTGCAGGTTCGCGTGTGTGGCTGGAACGTCCGCTGGAACGACATGGCGAAGGTCGAGCAGGACAAGTACATCGCCCGCGCCGAGGCGATTCTGCATTGAGGAGCGAAAATGAAGCGTAGTGTTGTCGGAATGACGTGTGTCTGGGGGCTTGCGGCGCTTGGGTGGCCGGCGGGAACGCCGCAACCCGAGGGCGCGTGGGTGCTGCCGCCCGCGTCGGCTGAGGTGCGCGTGGAAGCCGAGGCGGCCAAGGCGCGGCTCGCGGACAAGATGACGCGCAAGTGTCTGGTGGGGCATCGGGGAGACTCCGAGAGCGCCCCCGAGAACACCATGCCGGCCTTTCTTGCGGCCCGTGACAAGGGCTTCAACATCGAGACCGACGCCTACTTGACGCAGGACGGCGTCGTGTTCCTCACGCACGATCAGCGCATCAACCGCAAGGGAAGCGGCCTACCCGCCGGCATCTGGGCGACGAACACCGTCTGGAAGGGGCAGCTTGAGAACGCCGACGCGGGCGCGTGGAAGGGCGATCCGTGGAAGGGAACGAAATATCCTCGCGTCGGTGACTTGCTGGAACTGGCCTGTGACGGACGGTTCATCATCCTCGAGGTCAAGGACCCGCGCAAGAATCTGATTCTGCCCGCCATCAAGGCTGAAATCGAGAAACGTCCGAACGTGAATCCCGGCAACGTCTACTTCCAGGGGGCCGGCTCGGGACTCCAGAAGATTCTGCCAGGGTACAAGGACATCGCCTGCACGCTGGCGCGGAAGAAGCCGGCGATCGCGTCGGAGCCGCTGGACCTGATGGATCGGGCGCGGAAGATGGATCCGAAGCGGTTCGCCGCCTGGCATATCCGCTGGGACGAGGATCTCGTGACGAGGGAATTCGTCGACCTGCTCCATTCGCGTGGCATCAAGGTCGGCGTATGGACGGTGAACGACGCGCCATCCGCCTGGGCGGCCTTGGGGCGCGGCGTCGACAGGATCTGCACCGATTGCCCTGCGAGGCTCGCGCAGGAGATGGGGCTCAGGGATTGAGCGAGAAGCGCCACTTGCAGCAGCAGGTGGCGTCTGTTATTTCCGGATAGCAGCTGACGCATTCACAGGTGAAGCGGTCGTCGATGGTCTGGGCGAAGCCCGTGTACTCGATCAGTCCGACGGACTTGCAGGGATGAAAGGGCATGCCCTTGCGCTGGCGGGCGGTCTGGACGCGGCAGTCGACGGCCGTATAGGTGAGGGTGTTGCCGTCGATCTCGACGCGGTCTTCGTTGATGTGGGCATAGAAGCGTAGTTTGAGGGCGCGGGCGAGGCCCTCGATGCCGGCGTGTTCGGGAAGCTTCAGGAAGGCCTTGATGCGCTTCGCCTCGATCACGGTGAAGCGCCGCCAGGCCTCGGCGTCGTGGTACATCGCCTCGTCCATTCCGAACTTCCGCTCGATGGACTGGAACCAGACGCCGTCCATCGCCAGCCAGTTCTTCGAGTAGAGTCCGATCAGTTCGATCAGCTCTTCGCGGGAGAGGGTCTCGAGGATGTTCTTGTCTTCCATAGGTGTCGTAGCTCCTGAAGGAGGGCGAGTATATCATCAACCCGTGGCGAATGTAAACCATAGGCTGTGCAGATCGCATGTGTAGCGTGGTGCGCGATCTATGTCGGGTTCATCAATGAATTGTGCTATAATTTCATCAAAAGGAGAATTGTCATGTCGGTTTCACGTCGAGGATTTCTGGGAACGTCGGCTCTTGCCGTGGGAGGGATGATCAGTGGATGCGCACTGGCGGAAACCGCGTCTGCCCGACAGGGGGTGGGACCGCGGCTGCGCGTGGGCATCCTCTCCGACATCCACGTCACGGCAATCGGCAACGCGGAATGGTTCGAGAAGGCGCTGCGCCACTTCGACGCCGCGAAGGTGGACGCCGTGCTCATCACGGGCGACCTCACGACCTGGAACAAAAAGAAGGAATTCGAAGCCGTGGCCGCGACCTGGTTCAAGGTATTTCCGGGGGACAGGCGTTCGGACGGTGTGCACGTGGAGCGGCTCTTCCTGACGGGCAACCACGACGTCGATGGTTGGGCCTATGGCGGGGCGAAGTTCAAGTCGCGCGCCGAAGCGGAGCCCGAGAGCTTTTTCTTCCACCGCGAGGGATTCTGGCGTGAACTCTTCCACGAGGAGTACAAGCCGATCGTCGTCAAGGAGGTGAAGGGCTATACGTTCATTCTCCGCAACTGGATGTCCATCCTCGGGCGGGAGCATCAGGATGGGCTGGCGAAGGGTTTTTCGGATGAAAAGACGCCGATCAAGTCCGTATTGGCCGAGCTCGGCGATAGGCTCCGCGCCGGAAAGCCGTTCTTCTACGCCCAGCATGAGCAGTTGGACGACACGGTCAACGCGACCTGGCTCGTCAAGGGCGCGAAGTGGGGCAACGGACAGATCGCGTCTGTGACGCGTGACTGCCTCTCGGCCTATCCGAACTGCATTGCGTTCTCCGGCCACAGCCACAATTCGCTGACGGACGAACGCTCGATCTGGCAGGGGGGCTTCACGGCGGTCAACTGCTCGTGTGCGCGAGGCTACGCGTTCACGCCGCCTGGGCGCGAGAACGGGTTCTCGTGTCCCGACTTCAATCGAACGCCGCCGTTCGAGATGGACAAGTTCGACAACCAGTCCGTCCGCCAGGGACTCGTGATGGAGGTCTTCGACGACAAAATCACGTTCCAGCGGCGCGAGTTCACCTATGACCAGGTTCTGGGCGAAGACTGGGTTCTGCCGATCTTCGCCGGCGGAGCGCTCGTGCCGGTGAACGGCACGCCGAAGTACGACTTCAAGGCGCGTGCGGCGGCCGCGCAGGCGCCGGTCTTCGCGAAGGACGCCAAGGTCGGGGTTGAACGGATCGAGAAGGGCTATCGCCGCACGGCCACGGGCACGGGTGGGCTCGATAAGAAGAATCCGCATCCGCAGTACAAGGTGACGTTTCCGCCGATCACCCGTGTCGGGTCGCCGTCGCGCGCCTTTGAATTCAAGGTGACGTGCGAGGCGCGAACGGCTGATGACGTCAAGGTGATCGAGACGCGCAGCGTCTTCTCGCCCAACGCCTACCAGGCGGAAAGTCGCGATACGTCGATGTGCTGGTGCAACTTCCCAGCGGACCACATCCCGAACACCGAGGAGACGCGTTTCGTGGTGACGCCCCTCGACTGCTGGGGCAACGCCGGAAAGCCGATCGCCAGCACGTGGAAGAGGCTGCGATAGGAAAATGGTTGATTGTTTGAACCCAATGGGTAAATAT
Source organism: bacterium (assembly GCA_030537465.1). Lineage (GTDB taxonomy): Bacteria > Verrucomicrobiota > Kiritimatiellia > RFP12 > UBA1067 > RUG572. The sequence continues at coordinate 673 of JAUNMP010000252.1, read as the reverse complement.
GGTATAGTTTGAGTGCTGATTTAAACCCAACAAGAAAGACGACACGAATGAAGAGAAGGAATTTCCTCGCGGGCATGGTCGCGGCTGCGGCCGTGGCAGGCTGTACGTGCAATCCGATCGCGAAGAACGAGGCGACGGCGGTCTCGCCGGACGGCCACAACGAGATCCGCTTCCAGCTGAAGCCGTTTGCCTATGAGGTGCTGCGCGACGGTCAGACGCTCGTCGCGAAGACGGCGGTCGGCATGAAGATCGACGGCGCGTGCCTGTGCCAGAACGCGCAGGTGAAGGACGTCACGACCAAGTCGCTCTCCGGCTGCGTGAAGACCGATGTCTACAAGAAGGGCAGGGTCTGCCTCAAGGGGCAGGAAACCTACATCGACTACGGCGACTTCGGCGTGCGCCTCGTGGCGCGCAACGACGGCGTCGCCTACCGCTTCGAGACGAAGAAGGCGGGCACGATCAAGGTCAACTGCGAGAAGGCGCCGGTGACGATTCCGGACGCCGCGGCGATCTGCTGGGTCAACAAGACGAAGAGCTTCGGCTGCGAGGAGACCGTCAATGCGACGATGGCGGCCAAGGACGTTCGGACGGCCGAGAAGGAGATGGTCTATCTGCCGTTCGTCTACACGGTGGCGGGCAAGACGGTCGCCGTGACGGAAAGCGACGTCAACGA
>JAUNMP010000251.1 GCA_030537465.1 bacterium | reverse complement strand
GCCGTCAACGCCGAGGTTTTGCAATTACCTCCCCAGTTAAAGTGGAACAACGAGCAGCTCTCGCTCTTCACGAATCTGACGGCGGCGACCATCGAGTTCTTCTACAAGTCGGACGCCGATGCCGGGGTTTCCTCCTACGCGAACGTCATCGGTTTCCAGGGATCGCGCAAAGACCATCCGGGTGAAGGCGGAGGGGTGATGTCCATTCAGATCGCCAATCCAAGCAATTCCTTCCGTTTTGCGATGAATACGACGACGGCGGGCAACTGTGTCTGTGCCGCACCGGAGAGCTACTACAAAGACCATTCGCCGTCCTGCGACGGCGCATGGCATCATGTGGCGGGGGTCGTTTCGAACGAGGTCGACAAAGTCCGCATGCGCCTCTTCATCGACTACGAGGAGCGTCGGACGATCACGTTTAATGGAAATATCCGCAGAGACCTTGAGTCGATGTCGCTTCTGGTCGGTGGGGGTTTCAATGGTTTGCTGGACGAGGTGCGCATTACGGCGAAAGCGCTGCCCGTGGAGAAGTTCCTGCGTCGCGCGTCGGCGCCAGGCCTCACGATCCTGTTTAGATGACGGTTCGATTGATAGGAGAGACGATGAACATGGCATTGAAATACCTGTCCGGCGTTTTTTGTGTGGCGATGGTCTGTTCGACGGTTCAGGCCGCGCATACGGGAACCATTGACATTGCATCGACGAATCTGGTGGGGGGCGTCGCCTCGTCGCTGGCGCTTTCGTTTGGAAACCACGCGCATGAGACGAACGGACTCTGGGTCGCCTTTGGCCAGGCGGGCTCCGAGACGACGAACGGCTGGGACTGCGTTCGGTTTCTTGCAACGGTTCCGCCCGCGATGGACTCCTATACGTTTGATCTGCCAGCGGGCTGGGGGAGCGAGACGCTCTGCGCCGTCCGTTTCTTCCTGTCGGAGGTCCCCTACGAAGTGGACTGCACTTTGTCCGACCTGCGCTCCGACAAGGCGTCCGGCTCCGTGGTCCAGGGAATGGCCCTGAAGGATTTCACGCTCACGGGGGCGGACCGGGTACAGACGCGTGTCTCCTTCGACACGATCAAACCTGGTCGCGCGCAGGGCGTCTTCTGCGCACGGCCGGGAGATGGCACGGCCAAGGCGCCCTATTTCAACGTGTTTCTCCTCGATGGCGGAAAGTTCCGTCTGGACTATAATGCCTCGACGGTGGGTTCGAGCAAGACGCGTGCCGCCAATACGTTCTATGACCTTGACGTCTCTCGTGACGGCGGTCTGGTGGTCAATGGCGAAACGGACGTCGCCGCGCCGGTCGCGTCACGCTGGTTCGACACGGCGGCGAGCGGAACGCCGTTCCTGTTCTGCGGCAAGACGACGGCCGTGTCCAGCGCGGCGAAGATGAAGATGGCCTACTTCCGGGTGCTCTCGTTCACGGGTGAGGTCCGTCTGGATCTCGTGCCCGTGCTCAAGGGCGGAGAGCCCGTGTTCTACGATGTCGTGGGCAAAAGATTCTATTCGAGCCTCACGGGCGTCTCGGGTTGCCAGCCCCTCTCGGCCGGCGAACGTGTCGAAAGCGCGGATCCGTTCTTCGCCTCTGTCGGATATCAGGTCCCGAAGCCGACGGGCACGACGGTCTTCGCAACACCTGTGCCGTTGGCGCTCGCCTCGAACTATGTCAATCCCGAGGGCGGTATTCTGCTGGGACCCGCGCCGCTCACGCTGACGGGACAGAATGACTTCGGCGGACGATTCACCGTGTCCAACGGCACGCTCGTCGCGGCGTTCGGACAGGGTCTGGGCGCAACGGACAATCTGCTTCTGGCGGGCGGTGCGTACTGCAGCCCCGACGGGACGGTGACAACGTCGTTGGGAACGGCGGGCGGACAGATTGCCTTTGACGAGCAGACCCACGGTGGATTCAGCGCCGTGAAGGGCAACCTGACCGTCAATCTCGGCGGGACTGGCGCGCCGCTGACTTATGCGGGTGCCCCCAGGGTCCTGATTCTCAATGACGAATCTGCGACGGGAACGCTGCGGGTGGAGAATCCGATCGCGCTGACGGCGACAATCTCGATCACGAACAGCGCCGCGCCTGCGGTTCTGACGGCGCCGATCACCGGCGATCGCCGGAGCAACTCTCTCTACACCTGGGGTGAAGACCAGGGGGCGGGGCAATTGGTCTTTGCGGCGAACAACTCCTTCATGACCTTCTACCAGCGTGGCGGAAACAGCGTCTTCCCCGCGGGGACGACAAACATCCTGGGCGGCAACTTCTATGTGGAGGGCGGCACGCTGCTGATGACGAACACCGTCCTGAAGCTGCAGAACGAGGCGACTCTGGCCAATGGGTTCCGCGTCTACCGGGGCGAAACGTCGGTCTACGATTCCGAATTGTCCTGCCGCCAGATGGTTGTCGGACAGAACAAGAACCAGCCCACCGTCAATGCCGGTACGGTGAAGTTCGTCGCAAGCACGGTGGAGGTCAAGGGTGAGCTGGACATTGAGAAAAGCTCGGGGTCCGCGGCTCTTGATCTGCGCGGCGGCTCGCGGATGACGGTCACGGGGAAGAGTTCTCTGAAACAGCGGAACATCTATGTGCGGGATTCCTTCCTGAAGTTGGCCCAGGGACTCGATTTCGATGGCGATGGCGGAACGGCGCGGTGTACGGTGTTTGCGGGTGGCGTGCTGGAGACGAAGACGCTACGGCGCGTAGACAAGGAACCGTACCAACGGAACTGCGAGATCGTGTTCCACGGCGGGACGATCCGGCAGATCTCGGCGTCGGAGACGTTCTGCGACGGACTGACTTCGATCTACGTTGTCGGTTCGACGGGGGGCGTGTTCGACTCGGCTTTTGGGACGCGGTTCTCGTCTCCGCTGGTGTTGGCTTCGTCCTCGCTGGGCTATTCCAATGCCTGGAACTATTCCCCTGCGGATTATCTGACGGCTCCGGCCTTCGTGAAGACGGGGGAAGGCACGCTGACGATTTCGGGCACGAACACCTACACCTGCGCAACGGCAGTAGAGGGTGGTACGCTGGCGCTGTCCGAAGAGGCGAAGCTGCCGGCATCAACGGTGGTACGTCTGGGCGGCGGCACGCTGGATCTCGGGGGAACGGAGCAGACTGTCCGTGCCGTGGTCAGTACGGGCATGGTTGGCTGCGTGTCCAATGGCGCGCTGACGGTGACGGACGGCATCTGTCCCGGCGGCGTGGGGCAGGTCGGCACGCTGAATGTCGCGGCCACGCTGAATGGTACGTTCCTCTGCGACGTCCGCGCGAATGGTACCTGCGACTGCATCAACGCGACGGGGACGCTTGACCTCTCCACGGTCGACCTGGTTCTGGGCGAAGGCTCCGCCTTCCCCGCGGGGGCGCAGGCGCGTTCGCTCCAAATCGTGAAGGGGGCGACGACGGGAAGCTTCCGGACCGTGCCGCATCTGCCCGCGAACTGGAACGTGTTTGTCCGCCCCTCCGGCGTCTTTCTGTCGCGTTCGGGACTTGTCATCATCGTGCGATGAGGGCGATGTCATCTTGGACATTGATTGGAGTTGTCGGCGTACGATGGTTTTTGTATAATGCCACCGTTGGTTGCAAAATGCTATCATGAGGTACGGTATGAGTGCGTTGAATATCCGTGATATACCAGAATGCGACGTTGAAGTTCTTAAACAGCGGGCGAGCCGCAATCGCCGGAGTCTTAACGGCGAGATGCTCTATATCATCAACTGGGTCACTTCTCTTGGTGAGTCCTTTGAACTGCCGGAAAGACCGGCTTCCACAAATCAAAAGGATACGATCCTACGGCTTTTCGGCAAGTGGAAGGATTCGCGCACAGCTGACGAAATCATACATGATATTGAATCCTCGCGGACGAAGGGACGGGAGATTCAGCTGTGATCCTCCTCGACACCAATATCTGCGTGCGCATCTTGCGTGGCGATCAGTCCGTATTGGCGCACTATCTGCAGCATGCCGGAAATATCGCCATTTCCTTCATGACGGTGGGAGAACTCTACTATGGCGTCGAGAAGTCTTCTCGGCCGGGGGAGAACCGCAGACTCATTGAAGAATTTCTTTCGGTTGTACCGATCGTCCATTCGTCGGATGGGGTCATGAGACGCTTTGGCGTACTCAAGGCCCAGGTCGCCGGGAAAGGACGGATTGTTGAAGATGCGGATGTGATGATCGCGGCGACGGCGTTGGAGATGAACGCACCCTTGGCGACCGGGAACGTGAAGCACATGTCGCGGTTTGATGGACTTGAAATTCAGAGTTGGGAATAAGGAGTAGACGAAATGAGGGTGAAGAGACTTGTGATGGCGGCGTGCGCGCTGGTTTCCGCGCAGGCTTCGTGGGGGGCGCTGGCCGTGAGCCAGTCGAAGATTCCGCCGGTCGAGCCGAACGTGATGCGCACGGAGGCGAACGCGCCGGTCGTCAAGAACGTGAAGATGGAGACGCAGTTCGTGGTTGCCGGGGGCGGGCTCTCCGGCATCTGCGCGGCGATTTCCGCGGCGCGCCACGGCGTGAAGGTCGTCCTCGTGCAGGATCGTCCGATGCTCGGCGGCAACGCCTCGAGCGAGATGCGCATGGGCATCATGGGCGCGGCGGGGGACGGCAACCGCGAGGCGGGCATCCTTGAGGAGCTGCAGCTCAAGAACTTCTACTACAATCCGCTCCGGCGCTATACCCTCTGGGACGACGTGATGTACGCGGCCGTGGTCGAGGAGCCGAACATCACGCTGCTGCTGAACACGTCCGTCGACGGCGTCGTGATGAAGGACGGCCGTATCGCCGCCGTGAAGGCCTGGAACGTGAACGCCTACACGCGCTATGAAATTTCCGGCACGCTCTTCGCGGACTGCACGGGCGACGGCATCCTGCGCCTCTCCGGCGCGAAGTTCCGCCACGGCCGCGAACTGCCTTCGGAATTCGGCGAAGACTTCCAGCAGGGTGGCGGCGACGGCCGGACGATGGGCAACTCGATTCTGCTCCAGCTCCGCAAGACGGAGGAGGACCATCCGTTCCACGCGCCGTCCTGGGCGTACAAGTTCACGGACGAGGATTTCGTCAACGACGCCCAGCCGAAGGAGAAGGGCAAGAGCTACTCCTACAAGCGCCTCTATCCGGACAACAACAACTTCTGGTGGATCGAGTTTGGCGGCAACGTCGACACGATCGGCGACGCGAACGCCATCCAGTTCGAACTCAAGCGCATCGCCTACGGCGTGTGGGACTACATGAAGAACCATCCGGACGGCCGCTGCAAGGGCTACGATCTCGACTGGATGGGATCGCTCCCCGGCAAGCGCGAGAGCATCCGCTTCATCGGGCCGCGCATCATGACCCAGCACGACGTGATGTCCGCCGGCCACTTCGAGGACGTGGTGGCCTACGGCGGCTGGACGCTCGACGACCATCATCCGGACGCCTTCTGGAAGCACGGCCATCTGAGCGAGCACCACCACAATCCGTCCCCGTTCGGCATTCCGTTCGACTGCCTGTATTCCGTCAATGTGCCGAACCTGATGTTTGCGGGGCGTGACATCTCCGTCACGCACATGGCGCTCTCCGCGACGCGCGTGATGGCCACCTGCGCGACGATCGGCCAGGCCGTCGGCACGGCCGCCGCCATCTCCTTCCGCCACGGGGCGGCGCTGCCGGCGGTGGTCCGCAAGTACCACATCGCCGAACTCCAGGATACGCTCGAGGACGACGACTGCATGCTGCCGTTCCGCTGGCGCAAGGTGTCCGCCCTCACGCAGGCGGCCCAGACGGAGAAGGCGAACGAGCCGCTCCGCAACGGCATCGACCGCGCGCTGCCGAAGAAGCCCGAGAACGGCGTGTGGGTCCAGCCCGGCGCGGAGACGATGGTCTACACGTGGGCGCAGCCGCAGAAGCTGTCGGGGGCGCGCCTGATTTTCGATTCGGTGATGAAGGGCACCACGAAGCGCATGATGAAGCTCGAGGCCGAGCAGACGCGCGTGAAGATGCCCGCGCCGCTCGCGAAGGGCTTCCGCCTCGACGCCCGCGTGGGCGGAGTCTGGAAGACGGTCTATTCGGACGCCCTCAATATCCTGCGTTTCCGCAAGGTCGCGTTCGAGTCGGTGGAGGCGGATGCGCTCCGTCTCGTCGTCACGGAGTCCTGGGGTGGCGACAAGGCCCGCGTCTTCGCCTTCGACGCACTGTAAGGGAGATAGAGGCCAGGTATGATTCAACGAGTGGGTTCCACAAAGTTTTGAGTGAAACGCAGATGCCTT
>JAUNMP010000026.1 GCA_030537465.1 bacterium | reverse complement strand
CATGTCGGACGGCATGGTCATCGGCACGGTGTCAGAGGGGTTTTGCAATTACCTCTATGGTGAAGGTGTTGGTCGCCCATTATGGACTGAAACTTGTCTCCAAGAAAGGGTACGTGCATATGTCAATGAATCGATTGCTGGTGCTAGCGTCGGCCATGGCGAGTGTTTGGTCCGTTTGGGCGGGGACGGTTTCGCTGCAGATGGCCGGGGATAAAACCCTGGCCGAGGCGCTATCCGCATACAACGCGGCGAATGCGACGGCCTACGTCGACACGGATAACGGCGCGTCCCTCGGCGCGAACGACGTCGAGGTCTCCGGAACGGGGACGCTGACGTTTTCGGCGGCGTTGGGGAGCTGGACTGGCAAGCTGACCGTGAAGTCCGGCGCGAAGGCGCGTGTCATCATCAATCAGACCACGGCGCTGGGAAACGCCTCGACGGGAGCCGTGTATGTCGAGAACGGTGGCGCGCTGATTCTGGACCATTCCCAGAATGTGGGCAACGGCCATGCGATTGCACGCCCGATCCACATCGCGGGCGCCGGCGCCGCCGCGGGTGAGTCAGGTGCGTTGAAACTGATCGGAAATCATACCTCGTTTCGTTCGGCCCTGCCGAAGTCTCTGCATCTTGACGCCGATGCGACGCTGTGCTTCGGGGCGGACACGTCCACCGCCGTGAATCAGGATCACCAGTTCATCTTGGACGACGGGAGCGCAAGGTGGTCTCTCAATGGGCGCACCCTGACGGTCACGGGCGCGGGGTTTCCGCGCGACAACCGTCCGCCGATCTTCTTCTGGGGATCCAACGTGGAGGGCAATGGGGGACGGATCGTGCACGACGGGGCGCACGCGCTGATGCGTTCCGCGAATTTCACGGGCGGCGCGGAATGCGCGTTTGTACTGCGCAACGGCGCACAGCTTCAGGTGCAGGCCTGCGATACGATGCCGGCGTGGACGCTTGAGTTCGAGGAGACGGCGGGCTACTCCGTTTCGCAGGGACTCTATCAGCACTATCCCATCACGAACGATACGTCGCGGATCTGGAAGGGCCCCGTCCACATCCTGAAGACGCTCTCGTTCGCGGACAATGGAAACTACACCAATTCAATTGGGTTCTCTGGAAAAATCTCTGGGGCGGGCGGACTGCGCGTCTCGACGACGCAACCGCGCGACCAGCACCGCTTCAACCTCTTCGGGGCGGGGAGCGACTTTACGGGCGGTCTCGCCGTCACCAACCACGTCGTGCATCTGGGCGCGCCGGATGCCGTGCCGGCGGGCGCCGGCGCGGGGACGATGTCGCTCAAGGATTCCGATCTCCTCTTCCGCTATGATTCCGACGCGGCGGCGGACTTCGCCTTCCCCGACACCGTGTTCGACGGAAACGGCAAGATCTCCGCCGCCGACGGCGCTTTCCCGTGCGGCGCCTTCAAGTCGCTCGTCAAGACCGGCGCAGGTACGTTGGAGCTGCGGACAGGACTGACGGGGGGCGATATTGTCGTGCAGGGTGGTACGCTCAAACTGGTGAAGGGAGACCGGGCGGAACAGTCCGGGGTGAAGAGCGGTCAGTCGAAGGTGTTCGACTGCTATGCGAATCCGTTCACGAGCACATCGACGACCAGCACCTTCGCGCCGGGAACGCCTCTCAAGGACGCAGTGGCGGCGACCCTCTATACGGACACGCTCCTGACGGGGCCCGACATCTTCTACACCACCGTCGCGACGGACGCGGACAAGACCGCCTGGCAGGCGAAGTTCTTCTCGCGCCTGACGACCTATTCGGGCTATCTTCTGAACGCGTCCGACGCCGCGAAGACGATCCGCATCGTCTGCACGCTCAACGCCTATATCCAGTTGAAACTGGGCGAGCGCGTGTACAACTACCCCTCGACGGGGGATATCGTCCGAAACGAGGGCACCTTTGCGCCGCTCTTCGCCGAGAACTTCGTCCTTGAGCCGGGGTGTACGCGCGTCGAGATCCGCATCTTCGACCGCTATGGGCGCACGGGGAATGACAGCGCCAACAATGGGGGACGGCCTTTCTGCTACGGGAACGTACGTACAAAGGACCTCGTGAACTGGGACGACCACCATGGCCTCATGTGGACGGAAAAGCTGGATTCCGTGGATATGAACGACTACCATGCGTTCACGGAGGCTGTCGACGGCGTGGCGCTGTTGAAGACGTCCAGGTACGAGGCGGCGGACCGAAGGGTCGACTCGATCTCCGGCTCCGGAATCCTGGATCTGAACGGCGGGACGCTGGCGGCGCGGCAGGTTTCGGGCGATGTGCGCGTCGTGAACGGCCTTCTCAACGTGACGGAGGGGCAGCAGCTGACGGCGGGCGTCAACACGCTCTTCGGGACCATCGTCGATCCGGCGCGCGTCGCGGGGATGAATTTCGGCAAGGTTGCCCATCCGGAGCCGATTGCGAACAGCGTCCCCAGGGATTTGTACGCTTCCAAGACGCTCAACGCGAACGCCGTCCCGGTGCTGGGGCTGGACTTCTTCTACACGACCCAGAGTCAGATGCCCACGGTCTTCGGACGCTACCCGTATGTGACCTATGACGGCTATCTCTGGAACAATACCGACAGGGACCAGAAATGGACGATCGCCTCGACGCATGACGGATACACGCGCGTCGTCATCGGCAACCAGACGTTTGAAAGCCCGTACCAGTGGTACACGAACTGGGACAAGCTTGGGAAGACCTGGCAGGAGGGGTGTTCCGCATTGTGGACGGACGTGACGCTCAAGCCGGGCGCGAACAAATTCACTGTCTATATAGCTGCGCAGTACACGGGAATGCCCTATATCGGTAATGTGGCGTTCGGCGCGGGCACGAACTGGGTGGATGCGTTGGGACTCGCCTTCGATCCGCAGAACCGCAAGACATTCGACCAGCAGTACTTCCGGAAGTTCATCGACGCGGGTGACGGACGGTTGCTGACGCATCGCCTGGTCGAGTCGGCGATCGGCTGCTCCTACGAGGCGGTTGCCGGCACGAAGGGCGCGGTCGTCGATCTGGTGGGCGCGGAGGCGTTCGTCACGGACTTCACGGGCGGGGCCGTTGTCTCGAACGGTCTCCTCCACCTTACGGGCGCGCTGACGATGACGGCCGCGGAGATCGCGGACGCGGATGTCTGCCTCGACGGCGTCGCATTCGCCGCAGGTTCAACGTTCGACGTTTCGGACGACGCGAAGGCTCTTCGCCCGAAGACCTTGGGCTGGGTGGTCGCGCGGAATGTGGTGGGGACGACGTGCCCGACGCTCGGACCGAAGCTGGCCGCCGACGGATGGACGATCGTCCTCGATGTCCAAAACGGTGAAGTGCGCATCTGCAAGCCGAGCGGCATGATGCTCATCATGCGGTAGACGCCGTGTTCCGTGAATCGCCGTTGCATTTGCCCTATCCCACCATGGGTCAGGAGTGGTAGAATATGGGCTTGGATTTCGCGCCCCATGGGGGCGGAAGACTGTAGAACGAAGGAATAAAGACGAAATGGCATACGAATCTCTGAACGTGAAACCGGCAGGGTCCTGCATGTGGGACGCCGCCTCCCTGGGTGAAATCATGCTCCGCCTCGATCCGGGCGACGGACGCATCCACACGACGCGTGACTTCAAGGTGTGGGAGGGCGGCGGCGAGTACAACGTCGTGCGTGGCCTGCGCCGCTGCTTCGGCCTCAAGACGACGGCCGTCACCGCGTTCGCGGAGAATCCTGTCGGGCGCCTTGTCGAGGACTTCATGCTCCAGGGCGGAGTCGACGTCTCGCACGTGAAGTGGGTGCCGTACGATGGCATTGGGCGGACGGTCCGCAACGGCCTCAACTTCGTCGAGCGCGGCTACGGCTGCCGTGGCGCGCGCTCCTGCGCCGACCGTGGCCTCACCGCCGTCTCGCAGCTCAAGCCGGGCGACATCGACTGGGACCAGCTCTTCGGCAAGGAGGGCGTGCGCTGGTTCCACACGGGCGGCATCTTCGCGGCGCTCTCCGAGACGACGGCCGAGGTGGCGATCGAGGCCCTCAAGGCGGCGAAGAAGTACGGCACGGTGACGTCGTATGACCTCAACTACCGCGCGTCGCTCTGGAAGTCGATCGGCGGACAGGCCAAGGCCCAGGAGGTCAACCGCGAGATCGCGAAGTACGTCGACGTGATGATCGGCAACGAGGAGGACTTCACCGCGGCGCTCGGCATCGAGGTCGAGGGCGTGGACGCCAACATGACGAAGCTGCCGATCGAAGGCTTCCGCAAGATGATCGACAAGGCCGTCTCGATCTATCCGAACTTCAAGGCGGTGGCGACGACGCTCCGCAGCGTGAAGTCCGCGACGATCAACGACTGGGCCGCGATCTGCTGGTACAAGGGCGAGCTCCACCAGTCGATCCAGCGTCCGGGCCTCGAGATCTACGACCGCGTCGGCGGCGGCGACTCGTTCGCCTCGGGCCTCGTCTACGGTTTCATGACATTCGACGACGCCGAGAAGGCCGTCAACTACGGTGCGGCGCACGGCGCCCTCGCGATGACGACCCCCGGCGACACGTCGATGGCGACGAAGGCCGACGTCGAGAAGATGGTCGGCGGCGGCAGCGCGCGCGTTGACCGCTGAGGTCGCAGGGCGGCTTTCCTGAAAAAGGTCTGTGGTTCTAATGGTATGCTAATAAAGCGGCGCTATACTTTGCGCCGACAACACGCCCAAGAACCTGCGACCGATTCGTTCGGTTCATTGAGGGCCCTGCCGCGCCCAAGATCAGGAAAGTCGGTACGCCCCCGGGTCCATACACCTCCATCCCAACGACCCGGGGGCCTTTTTGTTGAATAAGTATCTGTTGACGGATGAGGGAAGATTTGGTTTAATCATCACCGTTGATGAGATATGGTCCTTATTCTATCTTAATTCATCAAGGAAGATGAGTTGATGGTTTCTGTAGGAGATACGGCAGAGGAAATTCTAGTGACCTTGGGCAGGCGATTGGCTGCTCATCGCCTCAGTCTGGGTTTGACGCAGGCGGATCTTGCGGCTCGGTCGGGCATTTCCAAGCCCACTGTAGAGCGTTTGGAGAAGGGCGAGGCGAGACTGCGGATGGATGCTCTGGTGAGGGTCTGCATGACGCTGGGACTCGTGACGGGATTTGACGCGCTTGTGCCGGAGATCGTGCTGGGCCCTCAGGCCCTTGCGCGTGGCGAGGTTCTTCCCAAACGTGCGCGGAAGAGCCATCGGGCGAAGATCCAATGGGGTGACGAGAAGTGACCGAAATCGCCGACGTCATTCTTTGGGGAAGGTGCATTGGCAGGGTCGCTCGCCTGTCGGATGCGCCATTTGCCTCGTTTGAATACGATCCCGATTTCATTGGATGTGGAGTCGAGCCGTCTCCGATTTCAATGCCGGTGGCGGCGCGGGTCTACAGTTTCCCGTCTCTCCCCTCTGCCTCCTTCCACGGCCTGCCAGGGTTATTGGCGGATTCCGTGCCGGACAAGTTCGGCAATGCCGTCATCGACCGATGGCTGCTGGCGCAGGGACGGATGCCGGGGAGTCTGTCGCCTGTTGAACGTCTGTGCTACACGGGGACGCGTGGCATGGGAGCTCTTGAGTTCCGGCCTTCGCTTTTTGCGGAGACCGATGAATCCGAGGTTCTACATGTGGATGCGCTCGCCCAATTGGCGGATGACGTTCTCAGGGAGCGTCGGGCGGCCCGGACCGTTCTTTCGGCGGATATGGAGAAATACGGTCCCATCCTGCGTGTGGGAACCTCTGCCGGTGGGGCGCGAGCCAAGGCGCTGATTGGGTGGAACGAGGCAACCGGGGAGGTCCGCTCCGGGCAGGTACGCCTTCCCGGCGACTATGGCTATTGGCTCATCAAATTTGACGGTTTGACGGGCAATGGCGATAAGGAAGAGGACGACAAGTGGGGATATGGACGGGTCGAGTACGCCTATCACCTCATGGCAAAGGCCGCCGGCATGGCCATGACCGAATGCCGCCTTTGGGACGGGCGTCATTTTATGACTCGCCGGTTTGATCGTCTGAAGGACGGCGCCAAGCTGCATATGCAGACCTTGGGCGCACTGGCCCATTTCGACTTCAACAATCCGCTGGCCCACTCCTACGAACAGGCTTTTCGCATTACGCGCCAGACCGTTCACGATGTCGCCGCGCAACGGGAGCTGTTTCGCCGAATGGTCTTCAACGTGCTGGCCTGGAATTGCGATGACCACGTGAAGAACATCTCCTATCTGATGGACCGGAATGGTGATTGGACGCTGGCGCCCGCCTATGATGTCTGCTATGCCTATAACCCCGCAGGAGATTGGACGAGCTCGCATCAGATGTCCGTCAATGGCAAGAAGTCCGGAATCGGGCAGGAAGATCTTCTGGCGGCGTCGAAAATCGCCGGTCTCCCGGAGAAGGTGGCGCGCCAGATTGTCGGGGAGGTACGGGATGCCGTTCAGGCGTGGCCGCAGTTCGCCGCGGAGGCTGCGGTGAAGGATTCATTTACAGGTGAGATAGCCAAGTTGCTTTGCGGGTGAGAGATTCAATCAAAAGGAGGAGTGTTCGATGTTCTTTTCATGTGCTTTGCTGGCGGCGGTATTGGCGCCCTGGACGCCGGTCCAGGTCGAGGGGACGAAGGTCGGGGTCTGGGGCAGGTCCTATGACTTCGTCTCGAACGCGCTGCCGGTTTCGGCGACGTCGCAGGGGCGCGAGTTCCTGACGGGACCGATGCGGCTTGTGGGAACGGACGCCACCAATGCGCCGCTCGTCTGGAAAAAGGGCGGCGGCTGGGTGCAGGAGTCGTCGGACGAGGAGGCGGTGCTCTGCGCCTGGCAGTCCGCCCCCGCCGCGGCCGCTGATGCGAGCGTGCGGATCGCCGCCGACGGCATGGTGAAGGTGGCGCTGACGCTGGTGCCGGGGCCCGAGAAGAACCGCGGCACGCTGAACCGGCTCTGGCTGGAGATTCCGCTGAAGCGTGACGTGGCGAAGCTCTTCAACTACTCGCCGGCCTCCTGGGTCAAGCTCCAGAACGTGGGCGCCGTCACGAACGACATCGTCTGGCCGTTCCGTCCCGTGGTGTGGCTGGGCGACGAGAAGGTGGGCTTCTGCTGGTTCTGCGAAAGCGCCGAGGCGTTTGTGACGGCGGACGAGAACCGCGTCATTGAGATCCTGCCCAAGGGGGACGAGACGCTGCTGCGGATCCGTCTCGCCGATGCGCCCTTCGAGCTGCCCCATACTTGGGTATTCGGCTTCGAGACGACGCCGGTGAAGCCGATGACGCGGAATCTGGCGACGGCGCGGACACTCCATTCGCCCCAGATGGGAGTGGGCATCACGATCAAGCGTCCGGAAGTGTGGTGGACATCCCAGCGGGCTTTCCCGGATGGCCGCATCGACGAACATCTGGATGAGGCCAAGGCTGCGGGCGTCCAGACGATTGCGTTCCATGAGGACTGGATCCCCGTCCAGAACAATCCGACGCCGCAGAAGGATTTCAAGGCGATCGTCGAGAAGTGCCACGCCCGGGGAATCAAGGCGATTGTCTACCAGGGCTTCGAGCTCTCCTCGCTCGATCCGCTCTGGGGCGACATGTCCGCAGACTGCCTGTCGCATGACGCGACGGGGCGTCCGGTCAGCTACTGGTACCGCGAACCCGGCCAGCGGGACTACCGCGTGTGCTACGCGAGCGCGTTCAGCGACGTCTGGCTGGCCCGCGCGAAAAAGGCATACGAGGAACTGAACCTCGACGGCTTCTACCTCGACGGCACGATCATGCCGCGGGCCTGTTCGAACACGCGCCACGGGTGCGGGTGGCGGGACGCGAAGGGACGCCTCCAGCCGACCTATCCCATCTTCGCCGTGCGGCGGATGATGCGCGAACTCTATGCCTTCGTCCACGCCCGTGGCGGACGGATCGACGCCCATCAGAGCGGCTATCTCTGCCCGGCGACGCTGGCCTTCGCCGACACCTACTGGGACGGCGAGCAGATTGCCTGCGCGAAGATCGACATCCAGAAGGAGCTGACCCTGGAACAGTTCCGGGCGGAGTTCATGGGGCGGAACCACGGCCTCGGCTGCGAGTTCCTCGCCTACGAGGTGCCGGGGAAGTGGTCGTACGACAACGCGCTCGCGGTTTCGCTGCTCCACGACGTGATGGTGCGTCCGGCAGGCTTCGTCTCCATTCCGCGTCTGGCGCCCGTCTGGAAGACGTTGGACGATTTCGGGCTGGAGGATGCGACATTCCTGCCCTACTGGGAGAATGGCATCAAGGTCTCGCCGGAATCCGTGAAGGTGAGCGCCTACCGCAAGAAGGACGACCGCACGCTCTACGTCGTCTCGAACCTCTCGCCGACGGAGAAGGTCACGGCCGAGGTCCAGCTTCTGGATGGTTTCCGCCGTTCAGTTGAACTGGCCCCCTACAGCTATCAGTTCGTGAAGTGACGCAGACCTTGGTGATCTGGAACTCCTTGGCTGGGAATTGTCGTCAATTGAAGATGCGAAAATGAGTATGGGCAGATTGATCATTGTGTTGGCTGGCGCAGTTGTGCTGGCGGGGTGCTGCTGTCGGACGTGCTGCGAAGAGGGGCTGGTCGTCGAGAAATCACCGGATGGACGGAACGAAATCCGCCTCCATGCGGAACCGCTCGCATATGAGGTGCTGCGGGACGGCAAGGTCGTCGTCGCGAAGTCCGGTATCGGCATGACAGTCGACGGAGCGTGTCTCACGAGGGGCGCGAAGGCGCCGAAGACGGTTCGTCTGCGGCGCAGCGGACGGGAGGCGACGCCGGTCTACAAGAAGGAGTCGATCGATCTCTCGGCCGGCGAGACGTTTGTCGACTACGGCGACTGGGGCGTTCGCCTCATTGCACGCAACGATGGTGTCGCGTATCGCTTCGAGACGAAGAAGGCGGGTCGGATCACCGTCGACTGCGAACGCGTCGACGTGACGATTCCGTCCGCCGAGGCGAAGGTCGCGCTCAACTACGGGACTTCCTTCGGCGTCGAAGGCGAGCTTCCGTCTAGTTGCCTGGCCAAAGAGATCAAGACGTCGACCGATCCCAAGACGCGCCGATTCGCCTATCTGCCGTTCGTCTACAAAGTCGGCGACGCGAACGTGGTCGTGACGGAGTCCGATGTCCGCGACTATCCGTTCCTCAATCTGACGGCCGCTCCTGCGACTGAAGCCGGCGTCACGCTCTCGTCGCTCTTCTCGAAGACCGGCAAGAGCTCCTACCATGAGGTGACGGGCAAGAAATGGTCGGACCGAGTCCGTGTCGCGAAGGGTGGGCGCTGGATCCGCCTCGAGGGCGAGGAGGACTATCTCGTGAAGACCGCCGGCACGCGCACGTTCCCCTGGCGCACCTTCATCCTCGCCGATCGTCCGTCTCAGTTCTGCGAGGCCGACATCGTCTACGCCCTGGCGCCGTCCGCAGACCAGACGGACGACTTCTCGTGGGTGAAGCCGGGCAAGGTCGCGTGGGACTGGTGGAACGCCTTTGACAACAAGGGCGATCCGCAGGGCTGCACGACCGAGACCTACGAGCGTTTCATCGACTTCGCCGCGAAGGCGGGCCTCGAGTACGTGGTCTTCGACGAAGGCTGGAGCGCGAATCTCGACATCTGGAAGAACAGCTCGGCCGTCGACGTGCCGCATCTCATCGCGTATGGCGCGAAGAAGGGGGTCGACATCATCCTCTGGATGTCCTGGGCGCAGGTCTACGGCGAAGAGGAGAAGGTCGCTTCGCACTTTGCCAAGCTGGGCGCGAAGGGCTTCAAGATCGACTTCCTCGAGCGGGGCGACGCGGAGGTCGCGAACTTCATCGAAAAGTTCGCCGCCGCGTGTGCGAAGGAGAAGATGCTCGTCGTCTACCATGGCTGTCCGCGTCCGACCGGGCTGCAGCGCAAGTATCCGAACATCATCAACTACGAGGGCGTCCGTGGTCTCGAGTACGCGAAGTGGTTCCGGAATGACTTCGATTTCATGGACAACGACGTGAAGGCGTTCTTCCTCCGCCTGACGGCCGGTCCGATGGACTATACGCCGGGCGCGATGGACAACTATCCGATTGGCCGCTACAAGGGGACGCGGAACAACCCGGGCTCGGTCGGCACGCGCTGCCGCCAGATGGCCATGATGTCCCTCTACGAGGCGCCGCTCCAGATGCTTGCCGACTCGCCGACGAAGTACGACGAGAAGAACATGGAATGCTTCCGCTTCATGGCGGCGACGCCGGTCGTGTGGGACGCGACGGTGGGACTGGGCGGTTGCCCGAACACCTACGCGGCGGCGGCACGCCAGGCGAAGGACGGCGCCTGGTGGGCGTCGGCGATCAACAACGCGACGGCCCGCGAGGTGACGATCGGCACGGACTTCCTGAAGGAGGGGACGTGGACGGCCGAGATCTTCCGCGATGCGGACGATGCCGACACGGCGCCGACGCACTACGTCCACGAGACAAAGCGTGTGACGGCCGGCGAGAAGATGTCCTTCCGGATGGCGGCGGGCGGCGGCTTCGCCGTGCGCTTCACGAAGTGACGGATGATTTTCGGCAGCGTGGGGTGCCATTCCAAGGGCAATTAAGGAATGGTAATTACCAAACCTGAGTTGTATTTGGTTTGGTATTGATTGGATTCTGCTAAAATGGTAAAATCATCATCTCATGCAGATAAAAAGAATATATTCTGAGCTTGCGCGCTATCATCTTGGTCATGATCGGCAGATGTTGTTCTTTTCAGGTCCTCGGCAGGTCGGAAAGACGACGCTCTGCAAAGAGTTTCAGAATGTTTATTATAATTGGGACAATCTTGCGGCCAGAACGCTGATTTTGAAAGGCGAAGAAGCGGTCGCAGACGATGCTGGTCTCGATGCGCCCAAAGTCCAGGTGCCGATTCTTGCCTTCGACGAACTCCACCATTACGCCAAATGGAAGCAGTTCCTGAAGGGATTCTTTGATGTCTATGGCGCCCGAGTCCGAATCTTCGTCACGGGGAGTGCACATCTCAACGTCTACAAGAAGATGGGGGACAGCCTGATGGGACGCTACTATCCCTACCGCATGCACCCCCTTTCGGTCGGGGAACTTCTTCGAACGACATTGCCGACCGAAGACCTCGTGCATGATCTCGCGGAGCTTCCTGATGCGGAGTGGCAGCGACTATATGATTTTGGAGGGTTTCCGGAGCCTTTCTGTCGAGCGGACAAACTGCAGTTGAGGAGATGGCAGCGCCTTCGGTTTGAGCAATTGATGCGAGGGGACATTCAGAAGGACACGTCGATTCGCGAACTCGACCAGCTTGAGGCTCTGGCCCGCATCTTGTCAGGACGGTCCGGAGAGATGCTGGTGTATGCCTCTCTGGGGGCGGAGATCCAGATGAACGAGGTAACGGTCAGAAGCTGGGTCAGTGTGCTTCAGA
This sequence comes from bacterium, assembly GCA_030537465.1. GTDB lineage: Bacteria > Verrucomicrobiota > Kiritimatiellia > RFP12 > UBA1067 > RUG572. Next base: position 24,603 of record JAUNMP010000026.1, on the reverse strand, counting down.
GCTTTTTCTTCGGATATCGGGTTACGCCCTGGAGCAAGGACATCGCCAATTCGCTGCGGAAGGCGCCCAAGTGGTATCTCCGCGACTGGTCCGCCATTGAGGACAGGGGAAAAAGACATGAGACGATGCTCGCCTGCCATCTGCTGAAGGCGGTCGAGTTTTGGACAGATTACGGTTTCGGCGAGTACGAGCTGCACTACGTGCGTACGAAGCAAAAGAAGGAAGTCGACTTTTTGATTAGCAAAGACGGTGCTCCCTGGATGCTGGTCGAATGCAAGAGCCAGAGCCGCAGGCTCTCGGAAACGCTGGTCGAGTTCCAGAGAAAACTGGCGGTTCCATATGCCTTCCAGGTCGTGTTCGATGCGCCTTATGAAGGGATCGACTGCTTTGATTATAGGGGCCAGGCGGTGATCGTGCCGGCCCGGTCGTTCCTTTCGCAGTTGGTGTGACGTCGTCCAATATGGGGTGGTGTCTGTGTCTGTCGGTTGGGTGCGGGTCGATTTTACTGAAGAACAATGCGTGGTGGATTCATGAGGAAGTACATTCTATTTGCTGGTGTGGCGAGTGCATTCATGTTCGGTTCTTTGGGAGCACAGGGGACGACCTGTGAATCGGAACGCGCATTCGACCTCGTCGTCTACGGTGGCACGTCGGCGGGGATTTCGGCAGCCGTGCAGGCCAAGCGCATGGGATTGAAGAATGTCGTGGTTCTGGAGCCGACGCCCCGCATCGGCGGATTGACGACGGGCGGCCTCGGCCAGACGGACATCGGCGTCAAGTGGGCCTTCGGCGGCATCGCCCGCGAGTTCTACCGCGGCATCCGCGCGTACTACAACGACCCTGCGCATTGGAAATGGCAGGCGAAGTGCGATTACAAGTCCAAAGGACAGAGTGAGACCCTGGACACGGAGGACACGATGTGGACGTTCGAGCCTTCGGCGGCACTGGCCGTGCTGGAAGGCTGGGAGAAGCGGGATGGGCTTGACATCCGGCGGGGGGAGTGGCTGGACCGCGAGAAGGGCGGCGTGACGGTGGAGAACGGACGCATCACGGCGATCCGCACGCTGTCGGGGAAGATTTTTCGCGGACGGATGTTCGTCGACGCGACGTACGAGGGCGACTTGATGGCGGCGGCGGGCGTCTCGTACGCCATTGGCCGCGAGGCGAATGCGGTCTACGGCGAGACGATCAACGGGGTACAGTCGGAGTGGCATCCTGCGACGTTCCCGAAGGACTGGGACAACCAGATCCATGTGGCCGTCGATCCGTACATCGTGCCGGGCGACAAGACGTCGGGTCTGATTCGCGGCGTCGAACCGGAATCCTGCGAGGCGGCGAACGGGACAGGTGATCGCCGCGTGCAGGCTTATTGCTTCCGTGTGTGCATGACGGACTGCGAGTCGAATCGGATCCCCTTTGGCAAGCCTGCCTCCTATGACGAGCGGAACTATGAGATTCTCTTCCGCATGGCGGAGGCGGGGGCCGATCTCACGCTCAACAATTTCGCACCCATGCCCAACCGCAAGACGGATTCCAACAACCGGGGGGGCTTCTCAATGGACTTCATCGGTGCGAACTGGAATTATCCCGAGGCCTCCTACGCGGAACGTGAGCGGATCGTGCGGTCGCATCTTGACTATCAGCGCGGGCTTCTCTGGACTTTGGCGAATCATCCGCGTATCCCCGCCGCGACGCGGGCCTTCTACGCGAAGTGGGGAACGTGCCGGGATGAATTCCTGGATGGTCTGGGGGAGGGGTGGCAGCGTCAGCTCTATGTGCGCGAGGCGCGGCGAATGGTGGGCGACTATGTGATGACGGAACATGACTGCCGGCAGACGCGCAAGGTGCCGCGTCCGGTGGCCTTGGCGGCCTACGGCATGGATTCGCACAACGTCCGCCGCCATATCGTGAACGGCAAGGTGCGCAACGAGGGAGACGTGCAGGACCACAAGTTCAAGCGTCCGTATCCGGTCGAATACGGTTCAATCGTGCCGAAGAAGACGGAGTGCGAGAACCTGTTCGTGCCGATCTGCGTGTCGGCCTCGCACATCGCCTACGGATCGATCCGCATGGAGCCGGTCTTCTTCGCGCTCGGGCAGGTCGCGGGGACGGCGGCGGCGCAGGCGTTGTCCGAAAACGTCGCCGTGCAGGATGTCGACTATGGCGCGCTCTCCCGTCGCTTGAAGGCCGACGGCCAGGTCTTTTCGTGTACGGGGTCTGGTCGCTGAAGCTATTCAACTTTGAACTATTCAAATCTGAATAGATTTGCTAGACTCTACGCCATGAGGAATCCGTTTAGATATGGAATGCGTGTCGGGGGGAATGAGTTCTTCGACCGTTCGAAGACGATGCATGACATTCGCAACACGCTGGACGGGGGCAGCAATGTGCTCGTCTATGGGCCGAGGCGCTATGGCAAGTCCTCGATGGTCGGGGAAGTCGTCGCCTCGCTTCGCGCGTCGGGAGCGGCCTGCATTGAGTTGAGTTTGATGGACATTGCTTCGCTTGACGATTTCATTGCGAGCTATGCGAAGGCCGTCTACCGTGAGCTTGCGCCTGTGACGGGGGCTCTTAAGCATGTCGCCGGGCTTTTCACGCGAGTCAAGCCGGCGCTTGCGCTTGATGAAGAGGGGAAGCCGGAACTGACGTTTGCCATTTCATCGTCCAAGGTCGGTCTTGATGCGCTCAGGGATGTCCTGGAACTGCCGGAGAAGCTTTGTCCGCCCCATCGCCATGTCTATGTCGCGCTCGATGAGTTTCAAGAAGTCGCCGAGCTGGGGCTTGGACCTCAGTTTGAGCGAACCATGCGGTCGATCGTCGAAAAGCAACGGCATGTTTCCTATATCTATCTTGGATCCAAGACCCACTTGCTGGAACGCATGTTTGCCTCAAAGTCGCGCCCTTTCTACAATTCAGCGCAGAAATTCCCTCTGGAGCGCCCCCCTGAGGACGAAAGCGCGGCGTTTCTCGTCGCGCGCTTTGCCTCCGTCGGCATTGCGCTTTCGACTCCTCTTGCCGAAGACATGGTTCGGCGAATCGACAATGTGCCGTACTATCTGCAGGCTCTGGGATCATGGACGTTCAACGCCGTGATCGGACGGAATGCCCGAAAGGTTGTCCGAGACGATATCGACGAGGGGATGCGATCGCTCTACGCGGCCGAACGCATTCTGCTGGAAGACACGTTCATCGCCCATCCGCAAAGCCAGCGGCTTCTCATGCGGGCACTGGCCAGGGAACCCGTCGCCGTATTTTCGGAAGAGTATCGTCTGCGACATGCGCTGACCTCGACGTCGACCGTCAACACGGCGCTTCGGCGGTTGCTCGCTGAATCCACTGTTGACAGGTCGGACGGCATTTACCGTCTGGCAGATCCTCTGCTTGCCTGTCATTTGTCGGGCAGGTTATGAGACGCCGCAGTTCTGGAATCGGAAATTGAGACGATTGTAATGAAGAATCTACTTTATTTTTGTGGGCTGCTGATTTCATGCAGCGTGATGGCTGGAATTTTCGGGACGCCGGTACGGGTGCCGGGAGTCTCCGAGAAGGGCGAGTCCCTTGCAATCGACGGAAAGACGCTCTACTGCGGGGCGGGCGGAACGCTCTACGTCTTCGATATCGCGGAGCCGCTGCGGCCGAAGCTCCTGACGAAGGTGGAGGGGTTGACGTATCTGCGTCAGATGCAGGTTGAGAACGGCTGGCTCGTCGCCTCGTCCCGTGGGGCGGGCGCGTGGATTGTCGACGTGCGGGATCCCGCCCGTGCGAAGGTGGTCGCGAACTTCGATACCGTCGAGCAGGCGACGGGCATTGAGATCGCCGGCAATTTGATGTTCGTCGGCCAGCGCCACAACGGCGTGGAGATCGTGGACATCACGGACCGTGCCCATCCTGAGCACATCCGCATGGTGCCGACGCCCGAGTCGCAGACCTGCCGCTACGAGGGCGGCTACCTCTATTCGGGCGACTGGCATTCCGGCAGCGTCAACGCAATCGACGTGGGCGATCTCTCGAAGGCGCGCATCGTTGGTTCGACGGAGATGCAGGGGCTGGGCGATGGGCTCGACGCCGAAGGGAAGTACATCTACGCCTCGACGGGCCACCACCGGCTGCGGGGGTCCGTGAAGGATCCGCGCGATCCCGCGAACCGCGGGCGGGGACACGGTCTCGAGATCTGGGACCGGACCGACGCCACGCATCCGAAGTTCGTGTCGCGCGTCGACTTCCCGGTCTTCTGGCGCGTGTACAACGACATGTGGACGTGTCGCGAGGCGAATGGCTGGGTGTTCTGTGCGGACACCTACAACGGACTTTTCGCCGTCGACGCCCGCGATCCAGCGCAACCGAAGGTCGTGGACCGCTTCTGCGACAGGGATCCCGCCGATCCCGAGGCGCCGTCGCGCTGCATCTCCTATGTCGCCGTGGGAGACGGTGCCGTCTATGCCGCCGTGCTCGGGAGTGGGTTGTGGGTGATCCCCTGCGCCGAGGCGAAGTTCCGTCCGCAGAACCGCGGCGCCGTGCCGAAGAACGTCTCCTGGCGCGAGTCCTATGCGACGGTGTCCGAACGGTTCGGTGCCTGGCAGCCGCCGCGCCGCGGACAGGTCCACTCGGTGGCGGCGAAGGGCGACTGGACGTATGTGGGCTGTTCGGCGGGCGGTGCCTATGTGCTGGACAAGGATTTCAAGACGGCGGGGACGATTCCCTGCGCCTACGCGCGGGACGTCTTCGTGCGGGACGACACGTTGTACGTGGCGCAGGGCGACGACGGTCTCGGCATCTACTCGCTGGAGAATCCGGCGCATCCGAGAGAGATCCGGCGCGTGCGGGAGATCCAGCTCGTCGTGTCGCACTGCGAGTGGGTCTACGTGCCGAACGCACGCTGGGCGGTGTGCCATCCGCGCCAGAACCGTGGACGCTGGACCTTCCTTGATCTCGCGCAGGAGCCGGCGAAGATTGCGCAGGCTGTCGCGGGCATGGACTGGCAGCGGCCCTTTGCGAACGATCCCGTGGGCGGCAAGTGGCTCGGCTATGCGCACACGCATTCGTTCTTCAAGTGGTTCGACGTCTCGGGGGCGAAGGTTTCGATGATCGACACGGAGGACAAGGCGGAGAAGGCCCCGCTCTCGTTCCGCACGAATCTGATGCGCACGAAGACGGGCTGCTGCGTGTTCAAGGACAGGATCCTCATCGCCAACACGGGATCTTTCATCCTCCTCGATCCTGCGCAGGACCGCAATGCGGATGGGACGCCCTGGCCGACCTTCGGCTATGCCAATTCGAAGATGGGGCCGACAGGACTGCCGATCTGGGACGGCGGCACGCGCGTGGCGCTGGCGGCGAATTCCCGGAAGGAGATTCAGGTGGCGGACTTCTCCGACCCTGAGAAGCCGAAGCTGCTCTGGACCGAGAAGACGGTCGGCTATCCCGAGAACGCCGTCTTCGCCCGTGGCCGGCTCCTTGTGCCCTGCGGCTATCAGGGGCTGCTCTACGAGCGAGAACCCTGAATCTCGTTTCATACGATACGGACTGCCCAGACGTTTTCTGGTAGACTGTTACTCTTTGTAGGATCAAAGGGTACTGGCATGAAGAAGTCTGGATCGTATTGTTTTGCCATTCTGTCCGCGGCGCTGTGCGCCTGCGGGTTCTCCGTGTTTGCCGCGGAGACCAACGAGGTCGCTCTCGCCGAGGACGACTGGAACGTCTCGGCCGGTGCCGACTTCCGCCTTCGGCAGGAGATGATGGACAACCTCCCCGGCAACCCGAATGCGCCCTATTCGCTCGTGCCCGCGAAAGCCGGCAAGAACCGCAACCATTTCCGGATGCGGCCGCGCGTGTGGCTGCAGGCAGAGAAGGGACCTTTCACGATCTACGGCCGTCTTGCGGACGAGTTTCGCGAATATCCGGTGAAGAACGGCAAGCGCCGCTATGACCGTGCCTACACGACGCCGGACGAGGTGTTCCTGGACAATCTCTATCTCGACGGCCACGGCCTCACGGCGGACTGGCTTTCGAAGATTGGCGTGGAGACGCTCGACTTCCGTGCCGGCCGTCAGGACCTCTTCGACCGCGGTCACTCCATCTATGGTCTCGACCGCATCATCGCGGAAGGCACTCCGACGGATGGTTCGCGCAGCTTCTTCTCGGACATGGTCCGCACGACGCTCAACTTCGACGACGTACGCAAGCTCGACCTCTTCGCCCTCTACGACAACGGCCGCAACAATCTGCGCTACGGTACGCGCCAGAGCCAGGGGCGTGCGCTCAACTGCATCAACATGTCCGACTCCAACGACCTGGACGAATGGGGTGGCGGCGCGATCTTCTCCGATGCGGCCTTCGACGGACATCTTCCGTTCAAGCTCTACTCGATCTTCAAGCGCAGCGAGTCCTACACGACCTATTCGCCCGTGCCGCGGCGGATGCCGGCGAAGGAGGTGACGACGCTGGGCATCTTCCTCACGCCCGAGTTCGACGACAACTGGGGCATGGAGATCGAGTCCGCCAAGCAGTTCGGCCGCATGCTCGACGGCAACCACCAGGCCGGTGGCTGGATGACGCACCTCGAGCTCAAGTACCGTCCCGACTATCAGCGCGCGTGGAAGCCCGTCGTCTCGCTGGCGGGGACTTACTACTCCGGCGACAAGCATCGCACGGACCCCGAGGATGGGGACTCGGCGTGGGATCCGCTCTGGTCACGCTACACGCAGGACAGCGAGATGCTCGTCTACGGCACGCTCTATGGCAACTGCTATTGGTCGAACATGGTCTACACGAAGCTGAAGCTGACGATGAACTTTGGCGCCCACCACGCGATGTATGCATATACGGGACCGATGTTCACGGCGGTGCAGGACCATCTGGGCCACGCGGACGGCGGAGGGGACTCGATGTACAAGGGCTTCCTCTCCGCGGCGCGCTACGACTTCCCGATCCGCCTCGCGCCCAAGGGGGCGAGCGGCCTCGACCGCTTTGAAGTCTTTGGTCACCTTGTCGCTGAACTCTTCAATCCCGGCGACTACTTTGACAGCTCGAAGCCGGCGTATTTCATTCGCTGGCAGTTCGACTTCCGCTTCTGAGCCCTCGCCGCGTCACGGGGTGCGGGGGAGTCTGACACCCGCCTGGGCGGCCTCCTCCCGCGTCGTGTAGAACGTGTTGGCGGAGACGGGGCATTCATTGGTCACCGACTGGGCGAGCTTGTCGAAAGCGAAATTCTTCTTGCAGGCGACGAAGACGTTGTTTGTGACGGGGTTGAGATGGGGGAGGTCGGGACGGTCCTTCAGCAGGCCCTCGATCTCCGGATAGGCGGTGCGCCACGGCTCGCCGCGGAAGCCGAACGGCTTGAGCTTGTTCTCGTGCCAGGAGATGCCGTCCTTGTCGAAGTTGAAGGCCTTGCGCTTGCCTTCGCGCCAGGTGACGCCACGTGAATCGATGTGCACGCCGACCGGGCATTCAATGAAGGTGTTGCCCGCGACGGGATGCAGATTGCCGCCACCGATGAAGACTGCCTTGCCGGCACGTTCGAAGACGTTGTCGTAGACGGCGTCGCCCCAGTCACAGTCGTCGAAGTAGATGGCCATGGTGAAGTCGGAGAGGTTGGGGTCGCGGCCGAGGTCGTGGAAGTAGTTGCCGCGGATCACTGTGCCGAGGGTGGAGGTGTCGCGCCCCGTGTAGAACGCGCCGGCGTCTCCCGTCTCCAGCAGAACACGATAGATTTCATTTGATTCGAACAGGTGGTTGTTGCCGCCGTAGAGAATCGCGTTATGGGGTGCGTGATGGAGTCTGCAGCCAACGACCCTTTGACCGCATCCGCCAATTCCGATCGCGGGGGCGTAGGTCCGATGGAACTTGGCGTAATGGTGGATGTCGCAGTTGGAAACGAGATTGTTGGCGGGAATGAGTTTCTCCCGATCGCCACCGTTGATCGAGAATCCGCTGGCGCCCAAATTCCAGGCCTGGCAGTCGACGACCTTGCAGTCCCGGCCCGTCAACCCCAGAGCCGACCCGGCAAGTCCCGAGAACGTGCAGCCGTCGAATTCAATCCGGGTACCGTTGGCAATGCGGACGGCTGCCTGGCGGGAATGCGAATACTCGAAGGCGATGTTTCGGAAGGCGATGTCGGAGGCGTCCTTCAACTCGATGAACGACTGCTCGCTCGTGGCGAGGACGATATCCGCCTTCGCCCAGTTGGTCGTTGGAATCACATAGAGCCTTTTGGTCCTGCGGTCGAGATACCATTCGCCAGGGGCATCGAGCTCTTCGAGCAGGTTGTAGGCGAAGAACCGGCGCTTCTTCGCGCCCCAGGTTCCGTTGCCGCATCCATAGTTATGTGTGCCCGCGAGGCGGAGGACCTGATTGCTGGGCGTATTCTCGAAGCCCTTGACGCGGATCGAGTTCTCGGACCAGTCATGCGTCCAGTAGCCATAGAGCCAGACGCCGTCGTCGAAGTTCCAGTTCTTGCCATGCTCGGCGAATTCCCATTGGAAGGCGCCGGGATGCATGTCCTTGCGGGCGTTGCTGTGGACGTCTTTGGTAGGATAGCCAGTATCGACGGACTTGGTGAAGTAGGCCCAGCCATCGTTTACGGCGTCGGTGTTGGGCCAGCGAGCGCATTCGGCGGGTTCTCCGTCCAGATAGAGCCACGGAGACGGAGGCTGGTTGAACTGGTTGGGCCAGGGGGCGAGTTCGCCCGGAAGATACGCGGAGACGTCGCAGACCCGGACGCTCCCGCGCGCTGTCGTGGGGAGTCTGTCGAGGATAGCCGCCTCGGTGACGGGGCTGAAGGCGGAGGGGGAGAGCGTGATGCCGCCACGGAGGCGGACGGTCCCCTTTCGCTCGGCGGTCCAGACGATGGGCGCGCCGGGTTGGCCGGAATCGCCGGACTGGAGGGCGAGCGCGTTCGTGACCGAATAGGTTCCGGGGGCGATGAGCACCTTGATCGGACGGTCCTTTGCCAGCCGGCCGTCCGCGCGTGCCATGCGAATGTAGTTCCGCGCGGCCTCAAGGGAGGTGAAGGACCTGGAATCGGACGCGGAGGGATTGACGTGGAGCGTCTGTTCGTCTGTCCAAGAGGTGTTCAGACAGGCTGTGCCGAGGGCGAGGAGGACGACGACGAGGGGAATTGTTTTTTTCATGGGGGAAGACCTTTGAAGGATAGAGGCTGAGCGTTAGTTTACCATATGTTGAAAGCTGCCTGCATGCAGCATATCGCGACACGCGATTTGTGGTATACTGCGGCATATGGAACAGAACCGCAGAATGTCCTCTCCCGCGAAGCGGGTCCCGCTTCTCATCGCCCTTGTTGTTGCGGCAGTGTTTGCGCACGCTGCCGTTCCAGGACCAGATGCCGCACGCATCTGCGTCCTGGCCGAACGACTGCCGGAGAGACCTGGGACGCCGGGCGTCTCTCCTGCGGATCGCGTCCACTGGAATCGTCTGGCGGCTACGCCGGAGGGGCGGTCTATCATTGCGAATGCCGAGCGCGTCCTCTCCTCTCCGATCCCCGAGCTTCCTGATGCCCTCTACCTTGAGTTCGCCAAGGGCGACGGCAATCGTTCACGGTATGAGGAACGCTATTTCGCCCGCCGTGCCCGTTTGGACGGATTGATGCTGGCCGAAGCGCTTGAAGGGAAGGGGCGCTTCCTTGACGGCATCGCCCATCTGGTGGAGGCCATTCTGGAGGAGAAGTCCTGGACGGTTCCCGCGCATGACAGAAAACTTGACTGCTTTGAGGGTCGCCGTCCGCTTGTGAAACTCTTCAGCACGCAGCGCGCCTGGACGCTCGCCTATGCCGTCGACTGGTTTGGGGACCGCCTTCCGTCCGCCCTCGTCGCGCGCATTCGCGGAGAATGTCGTCGACGGATCATCGAGCCCCATCTTGCCGCGTGCCGCAGTCCGGATCAGGTCGACGCGTTGGGAGAGGAGTGGTTCTTCGGCACGGGGAACTGGACGGCCGTCTGCCACGCCGGCTGCGTTGGCACGGCGCTCATTCTCGTTCCCGACCGCATGGAACGCGCCGAGATTCTGGAAGGCGCCGAACGGGCGATGCCGTTCTTCTTGGGCGGCTTTACGCCGGACGGCTATTGCTCCGAAGGCATGTCCTATTGGAACTATGGTTTTGGAAACTATGTCGCCCTTGTGCGGCTTGCGATGCGGGCGACGGATGGTTTCGTCACGTTTGGTGCCGAGACGTCCCATGCCGCACGCATTGCGGCCTACGGCCACGCCTATCAGTTGGAGCCAGGGCTGTCGCCGCTCTTCGCCGACGGAGGGGGTAACCTGCCGCTCCTGCTCGCGGCGCAGGTCGCGGAGATGTGGCCTGCGGCCATGCCGGCACGGGCGAAGGGCTGTCCGATTCTGTGCGGCAACATGATCAACTACGAGTCGGCGGAGTTCCCGACGCCGTCCGGACCCGTCGCCAACTGTGCAGCCGTGGACAGCCGCTCGTTCACCCTAAAGGCGTTTGGCGAGACGAGTCCGAAAGGCGAGGCCCTGCCGCCCACGACGCGCTTCGACGACGCCCAGGTCTGGTTTATGCGGAACACGGGGGATCGGGGGCTCTCCATTGCCGTCAAGGGTGGACACAATGCGGAGAAGCACAACCACAACGACGTCGGTTCCTACTGTCTTGCGCAGAACGGCGTCATCCTGGCGGGCGACGTCGGGAGGGAGCCCTACACGCGGCGGACCTTCTCGAGCCGGCGCTATGAGAGCGACGTCCTGAACAGCTTCGGACATCCCGTGCCGCGGATCGGCGGCGGACTCCAGAAGACGGGGCGTCAGTCTGCCGCCCATGTTCTCGGTACGCGGTTCAGTGCGGACGAAGACGAAGTGAAAATCGACCTTGCGGGCGCCTATGCGTGCCCAGCACTCGTCTCGGCTGTTCGGACTGTTCGTCTCGACCGGACGGCCAATGTCGTCGTCATCCGCGATCGAATCGTCTTTTCGCGACCGACGATTCTCGATGTTCCTTTTACGACATATGCGGCCCGCGAGCTGACGGCTGACGGCTGGACGTTGTCGCGGGAGAGGGGCAAGGCCAGGGTTTCGGCAACAGTCATCGGTGGCGACTGGCGCTGGAAGGTCGAGGAACTGGATAATTCAAGGCCTGAGAAGCCCCATCGCGTGGCGGTCTCGTTTGACGGACCCGTAACGGAGGCCGAGGTCGTATTCCGCTTTGAGGCGATACCCTGAAGATGTGCCCTTGGGACCACGGAGGAAAGAAAGATGAATCGATTGGAGAATGACATTGGGTGTTTGGCGCTTGTTCTTGTCGGGACGCTGACGTGTCTCGGAGGATCGGTCCCGTCGCCGGCGGTCTGTGTGCGGGCGTGCCCGGAGGGCGCCGCGTCGGCAAGGCGCCTGTGGAACGGCATCTCGCCGCGAGTGAAGGAATGGGAGCTCGGCAAGCGGGACGAGACGCTTAAGTGGTTTGAAGACCATCAGTTTGGAAAGACGCCGATGGGGCGTCCGGCCGACGGGAAGATCTGTGGGCGCAGCGTCGAATTCACCGATTCAGGTCTTCGCATCGATATTACCTGCGGCCTCCCCGAAGGGGCGAGTGCGGCGCATCCCGTACCGGTCTTCCTTTTCAGGGGAATGGACGAAGGTGTCCCGACGAATTCCATCCGGGCGCGCGGGTATGCATCCGTTCGGTGGGCATTCGCGGGGAAGACCGAGGGCGTCGGAGATGTGGCGTGGGGGAGCTCGCGCGCGCTGGACTGGATCGCATCGCGTCCCGAACTGGATGCGACGCGCGTGGCCGTGGTGGGATATGGTCCGACGGCGCTCTGGACGGGCGCGCGGGACGAACGTTTTGCGATGGTCGCCTCCTGTCTCTCCGACGACGTGAACGCTGGGCGTACGGATGATCTCGTTCGACTTGTCGCACCGCGGCTTGTCTACCTTGCTGCGCACAGTCGGGCAGCGTGGGACGCCGCACATGATCTCTACAGTGCCTACAGGCTTGAAGGCCGGATGGGGTGTCACTGCCGTGAGGGGATTCATAAACTGCGTCCCGACGACTGGGAGAAGTTTATGGATTTCGCAGACCAGCATCTGAAGGCGCCTTCGACGGCGGATTCGGACGCAATCGCGCGCCGCATTGACGCGTCGCTTGCCGATGGGTCGCGGGCGGTGACGCTGACGCGGAACGCGGCGGCGGCGGACGGCGCCTGGCATCTGACGCGTGCCATCCTCGTGCCGGATGATTTCACGCTCGTCTTCAATGGCTGCCGCGTGGAACTGGTGGACGGCGTGCAGGACAATCTCGTGCGCAATGCGGGCGCCGCGGAAGGGACGTGCCAGCCGAACAAGGGCATTCGCATTCTTGGCCGTAACGGCGCGGTGCTGAGCGGAGGGCGGCGCAACCACTACCTGCCACGGCGCTCGGGAGACCCGAACGGCTGGCGCTCGGTCGGCATTCTACTCTGCGACGTGAGCGACTACGAAGTGGGTGGTTTCGCGATGGAGGAAACGCAGTGCTGGGCGATTTCTCAGGAGCGTTGCTGTCGTGGGCACGTGCACGACATCGTCTTCGGATCAACGGATGTGATGTTCAACCAGGACGGCGTTGATGTGCGAAAAGGATGCCACGACCTCGTGATCGAGAACATCTCCGGTTCGACGGGCGACGATGCGGTTGCGCTCACGGCCTATCGCGACCCTGTTGGCTCGGCGGCACGGTACGGCATGCAGATCGGCGGCAATGCGACGCTCGGGGAACGCGACGACGTCTACAACGTGACGATCCGGAACGTGCGCGCGAAGTCGGCGGGAGGACACGGCGTCATTCGGCTTCTAACCTGCGATGGCATCAAGATGCACCACATCACGGTAGATGGCGTCGTCGACACGGCTTCAGGAAACGACAAGCGTCCACAGGCGACGATTCGCCTCGGGGACGTCAACTACCACAAGACACGGCGATGCGAGATGGGTGAGATGCACCACATTCGCGTCGAGAACGTGAAGGCTTCGGGTCCGATCGCCGTCTGGATGAAGGGACCGATCTGCGACTCGTCCATCACGCACATCGAGGCCATCCCCGGCGGACGGAAATACGACATCACCGCACCGCACGAGCGGGTGACGATGGATTGATCCTATTGCTCCGGCAATAAAATAGGTTGATCCGCAGGGTTCAATGCTTCCGACAGGGCTTTGAGTTGCCGAGATTGCGCAAGAATGTGCAATCTGCTGTGTTGAATCGTTGCAAAAATGTGCATTCCTTATTCTGTGTCTCGGCAAAAATGTGCTAAGATATCTGGCCGATAAGGGGCAGACTTGTGAAAAGAGACATCGAATCGCAGATTTTGGCTTGGAAAGAGCGTGTTGATCGGAAGCCGCTCGTTCTGATGGGTGCACGCCAGGTCGGCAAGACCTGGCTGATGGAGGACTTCGGACGCCGGAACTTCGCTCGGGTGCACAAGTTCAACTTTGACAGCCAGAGCGAATTGAAGGGGCTGTTCGAGCGGGACAAGGATCCCGAGATTCTCCTGCCCAAGCTGTCTGTTCTGGGCGGGACGAAGATTGACACGAAGAACGACGTCCTCATCTTCGACGAAATCCAGGAATGCGGGGATGCGCTCAACTCGCTCAAGTACTTCAATGAGAAGTGTCCCGAGCTGGCAATCATGAGTGCGGGAAGTCTGCTTGGCGTCAAACTCCAGAAGAATCGAAAGAAGACCGAAGATCTGCCGAAAACATACCCCGTGGGCAAGGTTGAACTTCTGGACGTGGAGCCGATCAGTTTCCCGGAGTTCCTGAGAGCGCGCAATGAGATGTTGTGGGAGTTCTACCTGTCGATCAAGGGAGATCATCCAATCGATGAGATCTTCCATCACCGGCTTTGGAACGAATATCTTCTCTATCTGATGGTCGGAGGAATGCCTGAAGTCGTGTCGTCGTATCTGAAGGAAGGTGATCCCAGACGTGTCAGAAAGCTCCAGTCGGATCTGGTGACGCTCTACGAAAACGACATCGTCAAATACAATGGCAATGTGGATGCCGCGAAGATTCTGGTCATTTTGAGAAGCGTGGTTTCGCAGCTGGCGAAGGAGAACAGCAAATTCATATATGGTGCAGCTGTTCCCGGCGCACGCGCGAGAGGATTCGAGGAAGCGATCGAGTGGCTGGTTTCGGCGCGGATGGTGCGGAGGATCAACAACCTGGAGGCAATTGAGTATCCGCTCGAGCGCTATGACATCCGCAATGCATTCAAGCTCTACTTGAATGACGTCGGCATGCTGAAGTCGATGGCCGGAGTCGCTGACGAGTCCATCCTTCTGGACAAGGACTTCTCGTTCAAGGGACATCTGGTCGAGAATTATGTCTTTCAGCAGCTCGCGGGCCGCACAGATGCGAAACTGCACTATTGGGCCGAACGCAGTGACCGCGAAATTGACTGCGTTGTTCAATATGGCGATGAGGTGATCCCAATCGAGATCAAGGCTGGGCGAGACAAGCGCGCGGCCGCGTTCAAGTCGTTCGTCAATGTCCACCATCCCAAATATGCGATTCGTTTCTCCGAAATGAATCTGCGCAGAGATGGCGCGTTTATCAATATCCCGATCTACCTTGTTCCGCGTTTCGCCGCGTGTTTGGACTGATCAATCGGAGGATGTGACATGGATAGGAAATTTTCGGTCTTTGCCGTGCTGCTCGGCACGACGCTCGCCTCTTTCGCCATCAACTGGGACAACGCATTGATCCGCGGCACGACGCCCGGCGGGAAGCTGTTCTTCGAACCGAATGAGGAGATGGCGTTCACGCTGACACTGGAGGGCGTGAAGGAAGCGCTGCCCGCCGATACCTATTTCGTCGACTGGGAGCGGCGCGGAGACGATGGCGTGACGGAAAGAGGACGCGCCCCGCTGCCGTTTCCGAAGGACGGGCTTGTCCTCAAGACGAAGAGCGCGAAGCCGGGTTTCGTCTGCCTGGAGGCGAACGTCGTCACGAAGGACGGGAAGCGCGTCCCGAAGAACCACCGCTGGGAGAAGCGCGTGTTCTTCCAGGGCGGCGCGGGGGTGCGTCCGGACGAGATTCCGATGGCGACGGAGCCGGCGGACTATGATGCCTTCTGGGCGGGGTGTCTGAAGGAGCTTGACGCCGTGCCGCTGACGGCGGAGATGACGCCGGTGCCCTGTAAAGACGCCGCCGTGAAACTCTATGCCGTGAAGATCGCCTGTGCGGGTCCTCAGCCCGTCACGGGCTACCTGACGATTCCCGTCGCGGCGTCCGCAACGAACCGCCTGCCGATTACGGCCGCCTACCGTGGCGCGTCCCAAGAGGAGCAGCTGGCGCCGTCCAGTGGCCCGCACGACCGCATCTCGATGCTGATCAATCCGAACGGGTACGAACTGGGTCGCGGTCCCGAATACGTGAAGCAGTTCTTCAAGGACGTCTCGGAGCCGGGGTACGGCTACGGAATGGGACCCAAATCGAATGAGAAGAAGGAGACAAGCTACTGGAAGTGGTGCGCGCTGCGGGCGATCCGCTACCTGCAGTGGATCAAGACTCTCCCCGAGTGGGACGGCAAGGAGCTTGTGATCTCCGGTGGCAGCCAGGGCGACTGGCAGTGCTACCACGCGGCCGCGCACGTGCCGGGCGTGACGCGCATGAACGGCAACGGATCCTGGGGCGGCGACTGGACCGGCCAGGCCGAGTTCAAGCGTCTTCGCTCGACCTACCGCCCCGCCTGCTGGTTCCCCGACATGGCGTACTTCGATCCCGTCTTCGCGGCGAAGCGCATCACATGCCCTGTGAACATCTCCTTCTCCGGTCTTGGCGACTATGTTTCGACGCCTGCTTCGCTCACGCTCATCTACCGCAACCTGAAGGGGCCGAAGCAGATCACCTATGTGCAGGGTTCGACGCATGGATGGCGTCCCGCGGACATGCAGCGCGAGACGCGCGATGCGGGCTGGAACGCGGCGACGGCGCCGAAGCCGCTCCCCGCGGTCACAGTCGAGGATGCCGAGAGACTGCTGAAGGAGAAGTCCGTCGTCTACCACCTCGACGCGTCAGAGAAGGGTACGCTCGCGCTGGACGCGCAGGGACGCGTGACGGCCTGGACCTCCGCGAACGGCAACGGTTTCGTCTTTCGTCCCGACACCACCACGCCCGCGCCCGCCTGCACGAACGCGCTGAACGAGCTGCCCGTCGTCTCGTTTGGAGCGGCTGGGCGGAACGGCCTCGTCGGCGGGCGGGAGGCGACGCACCGCACGGTCATCCTCGTGTGCCGTCCACGTGGTTGCCCGTGCGACTTCTCCGGCGTCTGGGGCGCGAAGGGCGTCGAGACTGGTCTGCGGATGGCGAATAAGTCGTGCGCCTGGGAGAACGTGGACTTCCATGGCACGCGGGGTGGGCCGAACTTCAATTCGGCCGGACCGCTGATGGTGAACGACGAGACGCAGGTGGGCGCTGTGCCGTTTGCGCCGGGAAGCGTGCAGGTCGTCGCGATGCGGCATGACAGGGACACATCCTTCTGGGGGGCGACGTCGCGTGGGACGTTCACGCCCGCGCTTGGAACCTACCTCGGAGGACGCTTCTTCGATGGCGACGTCGCGGAACTCGTCGCCTTTGACCGTCTGCTCTCCGTCGAGGAGTGCCGCGGCCTCTCGCGTCTGCTGCTGCGGAAATGGGACGACGGATTCTGCGCGTTCGATCCGTTCGATGCAGTCCGTGAGCAGATCCGCGCGGGAAGGAAACTCGTCACGGTGCCGAAAGGCGTGTATACGGTCGCGCCGAAGGACGGCGGGGCCTACCTCTCGCTGAAGGGACTCGCGGACGTCGTCGTGGACTTCGGGGGCTCCGAGATCCGCGGCAAGGTGACGACGGGGTTCTTCCGTCTCGAGGACTGTACGAACGTGACGGTCCGCAACGTGACGCTCGACTACCGCACGCTGCCGTTCACCCAGGGCGAGATCGTCGCCTCCGACAAGGACAAGACGTGGACCGTGAAGCTCATCCCCGGCTATCCCGTTCCGCCGGATGGCGGCGAGGGCAACTGGCCCTTCCAGGTCTATGACCGTACGACGCTTGAACTGAAGAACCCGATGCGCTGCTGGGGCGGGTTCAAACTCGAGAAGACGGGCGTGGACACCTACCGCGTCTCCGGCGGCAACGACCGCCGCGGCGAAGTCGGCGACTACGTCGTGTGGGGCATGCCGCCGCCGAAGGGCGCAGTCGAGGGCGACCACGTCTCCGAGCGCGACGTCGTCTACTGCCGGGCGACCGTGCGGTGCGTCTTTGAGAACATCACGGAGTATGCGACGCCAGGCGGACGCGCCTTCGAGGAACATCTCGCGGAGGCGAACGAGTACCGCAACTGTCAGATTGTCCGTCGTCCGCCTGAGACGGATTTCATGAAGCGTGGCCTGAAGCGCCTCCGGAGCGGCAACCATGACGCGTTCATGAGCCGCCGTGCCGTGGTGGGTCCGAAGATCCTCGGCTGCACGGCGATGCATCACTGCGACGACGCGGTGAACATCTCCGGCATGTACGGCGTGGTCTACTCGGTCGAGGGGAGGAAGGTCCGCCTGCTCGAATACATCCCTTCCGTCTTCCACATCGGGGACACGACACAGGCGATGTCCTTCGAGGGGCGTCCGCTGCCTGAGATGAAGGTGACGGCCGTGCGCGCGGGGTGTACGCTGACGGAGGCGGAGCGCGCCTATCTGAAGACGATTGGCCTCTGGCGCGGGCTCGACGCGCTCTGCAGGACGGCGGTCGAGATCGAGGTGGACGACGCCTCCGCGCTGAAGCGGGGCGACGCCGTTGTCTCCAATCGAGCACAGGGCAACGGCTTTGAAATCCGCGGGTGCCATTTCGGACGCAACCGCGCGTTCTGCGTCCGTCTGCGCGCCTCCCACGGCACGGTTGCGGACAACGTCTTCGACCATAGCGAGGGCTGCGGCCTCTTCATCGGCCCCGAGTACGAGTGGCTCGAGGGCGGCCTCGCCGAGGGCGTGAAGGTCGAGGACAACCGCTTCCTCGGCTGCAGTCTCCACTTCGGCGGTGCCGCGGCGCACCGGAAGCGGCTTCCCCGCGAGGTCTACCGGGACGTCGTCGTCACGAACAACGCGACGACGGGGGCATGGATTGACCCGATCGCGTACATCCGCGCGGAACTCGCCCGCGGCGCGAAGACCATCTCCGTGCCGAAGGCGCGTTATTGGCTCATGCCGAAGCCGGGCGCGTCGACCTACCTCGAACTGACCGGAGAGAAAGATGTGACGATCGACTTCAACGGCGGCGAACTCGTGGGCTGCGTCGCGACGGGCATGTTCGGGCTGCGGGGCTGCACGAACGTGGTTCTCCGCAATGTGTCGGTCGACTACGCGGAACTGCCGTTCACTCAGGCCGTGATCGAGAAGGTCGATGCGGAACGCAATTGGGATGTGCGGGTTGTGCCGGGTTATCCGTGTCCCGATGCCGCGCAGCTGAAGGGCGGCGACGACGCCGTCTGGCCGGTCCAGGCCTACGACGCGAAGACGCGCGAGCCGAAGAACTTCATGCGCTTCCGAAATGGGATTTCAATCACGCGCACGGGACGTGACACCTACCGAATCACAGGAGGCCAGAACCGAACGGGGGATGTCGGGGATGTCGCCGTGTGGAGCATTCGCGAAACCGAGCGTCCGATCGCCGGCAGCGCGGTGGCGGCCGGTCTTTGTGCGGGCTGCACGTTCGAGAACGTGACGGTCTATTCGACGCCACACGGCTGCGGCTTTGCAGAGAGCTCGGCAGACGGCAACATCTACCGGAACTGCCGTCTGGTACGCCGTCCGCCGGAGACGGACCTCTTCCGGCGCGCGATGCCGCGTCTGCGCAGCGGCAACCACGACGCCTTCAATTCGCGGTGCTCGTACAAGGGACCGACGCTGGACGGCTGCACGTTCCAGTACCATTGCGACGACTGTGTGAACATCAGCGGATTCTATGCGTTCGTGACGGAGCGGAAGGGGCGGAAACTCCGCATCGCGCCGTATGGCGGGGCGCTGCGGATTGCGCCGGGGGACACCTGCCAGCTGATGACGTTTGAGGGACGGTGCCTGCCGGATGCGACGGCCGTGGTGGTTGCCGCCGCAGGACCGACGACGGCGGCGGAACGGAAGCTCTTCGAGACCTACAACCTCTGGCCGGGAATAGCGGCCGCGGCGCGTCAGGCCTTTACGTTGGAACTGGACCGCGACGTCGAACTGCCGGCGGGGTCGGTGATCATCTCCAATCGGCGGATGGGCAATGGCTTTGTCATCCGCAACTGCACGATGGGACACAACCGAGCCCGTGGACTCCTGATCAAGGCGAGCGACGGCGTGATGGAGAACAACATCCTAGAGGGCGTTGAGGGCCATGGTATTCAGATCTCGCCCGAGTACGAATGGATGGAGGGTGGCTGCAGCCAGAATCTCGTGGTGAGGGGCAACACCTTCCGGAACAACGGCGGCGGCGTTCTGATCGCGGGCAACAACGGCGCCCGCAAGCCCTTGCCGGTCGACGCCCACCGCAACATGGTCGTCGTCTCGAACACCGTCGAGAACTGCCATTCGGGAATTACCGTCGTCGGTTGCACGGGCCTGGATCTCCGAGGCAACACCGTCGAACTGCATCCACATTCAAAGAGGCAGCCGGTGATCCTTCGTAATGTCGCCGAGGTGTGCCGTTGATTTTGTGAGACTATCTGGCAACGGTGTGTTGATGGATGGAGCCGTCTTCTGGCCGTGCCGCGGCGGTATTCGCTGGGCGACATGTGCAGGATGTGCTATTCTATGCGTGCAGGCTGTTTTCTCAAGGATTTCGTGGAGATAAAGATGATCATTCCAAAAATGCGCTTTTTGCCCCTGGTGCTGTCGTTGCTGGCGGCGACGGTGTCGTCTGCCGGTGGCCTTGAGCAGGGCTTCTTCCGCATTTGGAAGGAAAATGGCGAGAAGTATCGTATACCCGCGCGAGCGGAACGTCAGTCGGATGGGGCCTATCGCTATCGGCTGCCGACGAAGGACATCCCGCGAAAGGCCATGTGGATCGATGTGGTGCCGGATGCGGCGGTGGTGAAGAAGGGCGAGGGCTATTGGGTCGCCGGCGACAACCGCTTTGGGCGACTCGACCGCGACAAGGGCGTGTTCCGCTCGACGAGGGGCCACCTGCAGATGCCAATCTTCGGCATCAAGTCGGCCGATCGCTGCTGGGTGGGCATCGTCAAAGGGTTGCGACTGGAGTTCATCCTCAATCTCGCTGTGGCCAACGGAACTTACAACTACTACCCGCGATTTGAAATCAACAAGATTGAGTTTGATCCGTACGAAGACATTGTCGTCGACTTCTACGAGTTGACGGGGGAGGACGCGAACTACTCCGGCATGGCGAAGACGTACCGACGCTGGAACCTCGAACGCGGCTGGGTGAGGCCGCTTCGGGAACGAATCAAGGGCAATCCCGCGCTTGAATGGTCGTCGAAATCGGTCTTCATGCGGTGCAAGCTGTCGCACTGCAATGGTCACAGTCGCGACAATCCAACTCACGCCATGCCGCCGATTCTCTGGAAGCGGACGTTTGCCGACTACAAGACCCTCATGAAACAGGTCAAGGATCTCGGCATGGACTATGTCGACATGTGCATTGTCGGTTGGCAGTATCTCGGTTTTGACGGGCCCTTCCCGAAGCTCTGGCCTGTGCCAGAAGAACTGGGCGGCGAGGAGGCGATGAAGGATGCCATCGCCTATGGCAAGTCGCTCGGCTACCGGATGAGCGTGCACGTGAACAACCACAACATCTACCGTCCGTGCGGAGCGCCGTGGTGGAACGAGGACGATATCTGCGTCAACGAGAAGGGGCATCTGCGCACGTACGGCTACCTTCAGGGTGGCCTCGCCTACCACACCTGCTTCCAGGTGGTCAACAATCGTTGGATCGACTCCGATCTCGCGCATTTGAAGGACATGGGGCTGAACGGCATTCACCACGTGGATGTGACGAGCGCGCGTTACCCGACGCCCTGCCATGCGCCGAATCACCCGGCCAATCGCAAGCAGATGGCCGAATGGCAGCTCAAGACGTGCGAAAAGGTGCGGGCTCTCTTCGGCGGCTATTCGTCCGAGGCGGGGATGGACCACCTCGCACCCGGACTCGACAATGCGCTCTATGTCGGCACATTCGGTTCCGCCCAGCAGCCGGCCACGGAACTCGTCGACGGCGAGGTGCCGCTCTGGCAGATCGCCTACAACGGCATCATCATGAGCCAGCCGTATTGGGCGACGGTGGATGCGTCCTACGGTCGTGGCAAGGACAAACTCAAGAAGGTGGTCGATCCGAAACGGCGCAAGGACATTCACCAGATGACCGAAATGAACGACTATCTCTGGGATGCCGCGCACCGCACGCTCAAGGTCTGGGAATATGGAGGTCGTCCGACGTTCTACTTCAACGACTATTCGACGTTGGCGCCAATGAAGGAAATGTATGATGCCTGGCAGCCGATGAAGCACCTCATCTACGAATTCATTGACCGACATGACCAATTGGCGAAGGACGTCTTCCGCACACGTTGGGAGAATGGCGAGGAAGTTGTCGTCAACTATTCGGACGACCAGTCCTTTGTCTATCGCGGACAGACGATCAAACCGTTGGGATATGCGTTTTTCCAGAACTGACTTGAACATGAGAGGTTGCAGTATGAAAGGATTGACTATGAAAAATGTGTTGGCGCTCATCCTGTTGGCGTGTGGGTGGTCCATCTCGGCACGAGCTGGTGCATTGGAGGATGTGACCTATCGCATCACGTATGTCGACGGCCGTGTGGAATCGCGGACGGCGAAGACGGAGACGCTCCCGAACGGGGCGTGCCGTGCGCGGTTCCGCACGATCGACATGACAGACGACATGAAGTGGATCGACGTCATCTCGGCGGCGGCGGTCGTGCCGAAGTGCGATGGTTACTGGACGATCGGCGATTGCCGCTGGGGGCGTTTCAACCGGGATGAGGCCGCGCCGGAACCCGGCAAGACGAAACCTCGCGAAACGTACACGATCATGTGGCGGATGCCGATCTTCGGTGTGAAGACACCGAGCCATTGCTTCGTGGCGATCATGAAGGGCATGCCGCTCGAACAGAAGCAGTACGTGCGCGTCGAGAAGGGTGTCTACACCGTCTTTGCACGCTACGACCTGCCGCGCATCGAGTTCCGTCCGTACGAGGACATCGTGGTTGACTTCCATCCGCTCGAGGGGGACGATGCCAACTACAGCGGGATGGCGCGGACCTATCGTGCGCACCAGCTGACCGAGGGCGGATGCCGTCCGCTTCGGGAACGCATCGTCGGAAATCCAGCGCTCGCCTATTCGACCGAATCGATCTTCCTGCGTTGCAAGTTCGGCCGCTGCGACCGCCGGACATCCACGAAGGCGGATTGGGAGACGAACATGCCGCCTGTCGTCGTGGACTACACGTTCGCCGATTTCCGCAACATCATGAAGGAATGCCACGACAATGGCATCGACAAGGCCGACATGTGCCTCGTGGGATTCCAGCCGAAGGGGCATGACGGACCGTTCCCGGATCTCTTCCCCGCGGACGAGCGCTTCGGTGGCGAGGCGGGCATGCGCGAGACGATTGCCTTCGGCAAGTCGCTTGGCTATCGGATGTCGATCCACCTGAATCAGCACAATTTCTACAAGAACGCGCGCCGGTGGTGCGAGGCGGATGTCTCGAAGGGACTGGATGGACAGGTTCGCCGGTACACAACGCTGCCGGGCGGTCCCGTCTACCATAGCTGCTACGAGGTGATCTGCAACAAATACTTCGACAAGGACCTCGTCGACATGAAGGATCTGGGACTCAACGGACTTGTCCATGTCGACGTGATGAGTGCGCGTCATCCCGAACGCTGCCACGACCCGCGCCATCCGAACAATGCGGCGCAGGAGTGCGTCTGGCTGCGGAAGATCGCGGGCAAGGCGCGCGCTGCGTTCGGCGGCTACAGTTCGGAATGCGGGTGCGACCATTTCGCGTCCGATCTGGACAATATCCTCTATCAGGCCTCCTTCCCGGGCTGGGGCGTGCCGGAGACCTCGCTGGTGGACGGTTATCTACCGACCTGGTCGATCGTGTACAACGGCATCATCATGTCCACGCCGTTCTACGCGACGCTCGACGCGGGCGTGCCGCGCGAGGCGGGCGGGAAGTCGGATGCCGTTGGACAGAACCGCAAGGTCTTCGAGTTTCTTGGCACGCCGCAGAAGACGCTGATGAAGCTCTTCGAGTTCGGCGGCCGGCCGATGTTCTACTACACGGACTACCGCAAGGACGTGTCGGCCATCGCGCAGGTCTACCGCGCCTGGCAGCCGCTCAAACATCTGCAGAAAGAATTTATCCACGAGCACGTCGAACTGGCGCCACAGGTGTTTGCGACGCGCTATGAGAACGGCGAAGAGCTGGTGACGAACTATTCGGAGCAGACCTTCACCTATCGTGGTCGGACAGTCGGTCCGCAGACCTACGAGTTCTACGCCAAGTGAGTGGCGTTGAGCCGGTCACTTCGCGGAAGGTGGCGGTGAAAGTCGTATCCCATATAAAGATTTAGATCTTCGATATGGAATTCCTGAAAGAGATTTTGGTAGAATGGACCAAGAAAGGTACATTATCCATATTCGCCCACGGATGCGACAAGAGAATTTTGTGTTCTGAAGGAGAGTCGAACGATGATTGGCATGACATTTAATGGGAAGCCGTACAAACGGATTGCGATGCTTGCCGCGGTTCTGGCGGGCGTAGCGGGAAGTGTCCGCGCCGGGGATCCGCCGTCGGGCAAGACCGTACTTTGGGACGAGGCGGAGAAGACTCTTCGCATCACCTTCGAGAATGCGTCGGGGGCACTGGGCGGCGACTTCTGGATCACCAACCGCGTCTACGACGCAGTGACGCTCGAGCGCATCGAACCGACGGACATGCCCACGAACGCGGTCGGGCGCTTCGAGGTGAACATCACGAACGCGACGCTGCGCGCCTGGTTGCACTGTACGCAGGCCGCGCGGTTCGAAGTCGAGGCGCCGGTCTTCGACATCGTCAACGGAGTTGTCGACGTATGGGAGGGCGACCATCAGAACAACTGGAACTACACCCTCAACCATGGACGGCCGAAGACCGTCTTCCACGTCCGAGAGAACGCGACGCTGAAGTTCCGGAACGAGACGGGCGGTTCCTGCAACTACCTCTACCTCAACACGGGTGCGCTGATTCTGCATGGCGGTCGGGTCGTCCAGCCGTTTTTGACGAAGGTCGCCAGCAGTTCATCCGTCTTCGAAACCCGCGATGTGGCCCAAAACGACAACGCCCTTCACATCATGGGTGTCATCCGCGCGGTAGCGAGCCCGAAGGCGTCGGTGATCTCGGCCGGCCGGATCACCCTGGACACCTACTGTTCGAGATACCCGGTCATCTTCGACGTGGAGGAGGGCGCCGTGCTCGAGCTGGACGCCGAACTCGTCGACAACTTCCGTGGCGGCAAGGCGTCGCCGTCCGGCTTCGTCAAGCGCGGCAAGGGCCGGCTCGTCGTGAAGGGGTGTGATTGCGGAATGTTGAACCCGTACGTGGTCTCCAGGCGATATTCCCTT